>JAJWXI010000030.1 GCA_021641225.1 Collinsella aerofaciens
GTTGATGTATACCTCACAATTTCAAGGGTTACCGAGACAACTTGATCGACGTCAATGAACTTCGTTGGCACCCAGATGTTCTCTCCGCTATTGCGCCCATAAGAAAAATATAAGTTGAACACCCCTGCGTCGTCATCTTCGATAATCTGCTCCGATCCATCCTTGTAGCTGACGGTCAGCTTATTATCAACTGCTTCATAGCCCAAATCATCGATGTGCGTCTGGATGGAAAACGGGCTAATCTCAAGAGGCGAGTCACCGGAGCGGAGTTCCTTTGTATCGACGTACGCTCCAATATTGAACTCGGGTGTCGACGCCTCAAACCGCCTCGCACTCTCACCTTCACCCTCGGTCCAATGGATATTCCAGGTGACAGCATGTTGCAAATCTCGCTCGCGATCCATAGCGGCAAAGTACATCGTGCCATTAATGACAGTATCGCTTGATGTGTCCTTATCAATTGTGCTGCGTGTGTCAGGCCATTCCTCGCCGAACTTCATATCGGGCGTGCCGATGCCCTGCTCTTCTTCACCATAGAGAACAAGTTCGCCAATCTCTGCTGCTGGCTTGTAGTAGTTAACTCCATTTGGATTGGACAACGTAAACGTCACGGCTCCGCAGCCGTTTTGGTCGATTGCCATCTCATGGATATCAAGCGTATAGCCGTTGCCCTCGACGGACAGATTAACCTCCTGGACTGCGCCTTCCAGGCTTTGGGGCGCGATGCCATCGCCAAACTCTCTGGTGTAGGTATATTTAGTTCCCGATGAGCCGCCGTTGGTCCAGGTAATGGAATCCCCGTTGCCGTGGTTTCCCCAGGCAGAGGCAAAATAGCTGGAATTGACGACGGCGTAGGCGACCCCTCCGGTCGCCAGCACTCCGGCAAGGCATCCGATCACGGCAACATACAGAGGCTTCGCGTGACCCTTTCGGCGAAGCGGCTCACCAGCAGCGGCATAAAGAACACGGTCAGCAAGATCGCTATCGGCTTGGACGGACTCGAAGGCCTGCTTGATTTGATTGGATTTCACGGTCGCCCTCCTCTAGGATGAACTTGAGCTTCGATCTGCCGCGAGCCAAACGCGTTCGAACAGTCGCGGCTGGCACATGCAGTAACTCGGCAATCTCTGAGGTCGAAAAGCCCAGATAGTAATAGAGCACGATGGGAACACGGAATCGCTCCGGAAGTCGCATAACGTCTGACAGGACCGCCTTGGTCTCATCCTGCGCCGCCGAAAGCGAATCGGCCAGGTTCTCAATATCCTCCACACGCCTCCATGGCTTTCGAAAGAGCGATTTGCATTCATTGATCGTGACCCGGATAAGCCATCGACGAAGATGTTCCCAACTTTCAAAGTTTCCATCGCTTTTAAGCAACTTAAGAAAGACGTCTTGGGCAATATCGTCGGCATCGGCACGATCGCGCAGATACGTCAATGCGATTCGAAACACGACATCCCTGTGATCCTCGACCGCCTGTCTAAATGCTTGTTCTTCCATAATCACCTCCCGGTGACGGTAATGATTCTTGCTGAGGCCCTCACCATAGATACGCTTTGACCGAACGAAATGTTTCAAATTCAAGCAGGAAAAACCTACCAAAATTAATCCGTCCCTTATTGGCAAGGGATCAACGGAACGCAACAGGTTGAGCATACGCAAGCGAGCGGCCCCCAGAGCGTACAAGGTGGCATGAAAAAGGCAGGGCATTGACCTTTTGGTCATGCCCTGCCTTTTGAATGACAGATTGTAGCTCTGGGGGCCGCGCAGCGACGGAGGTCGCCGCCGTTCGTTAGAACGGCGGAACTAATTACTCCTCGTCGTTGTCCTTGGCCTCTTCGGCGTCGTCGGTGTCCACGAGCTGGTTAAGCAGCTCGTCGAGGGAAGCCATGTCCTCGTTGATGGCACCGTTGGCGGGAGCCTTCTTGTCGTCGATCGGGGCGCCCAGGAGCTCCTCGTCGGCGTCGGCGTGATGCGTCGGAGCGGAGGTACCCAGCAGGATATCGTCCGGACCGTCGGGGCTAAAGACCATCTGCAGCAGCTGCGAGAGGTCTTCCTCGTCGGCAACGTCGTCGTTGTTCTCGAGGATGTAGAGCAGATCGTGGGCCTCGAGGCCGTCACGGAGCTCCTCGATCGCCTTGGCACCGATACCATCGATGCGCAGCAGATCCTCCTCGGACTTGCCAACCAGGTCGCCGACCGTCTCGATGCCGACCTCGCTGAACTTGTTGGTCCAGCGCTGCGACACGCCCAGGTCGTCGAACAGGTACAGACGAGCCTTCTCGGCGGAGATGGTGTGGCCGTTGCGGGTGAACGAACCGTCAGCACCACCGAACTCGTCGTAGCCGGCCCAGTCGAGCTGCTGCGGGAGCTGCTCGTCCAGGTCCTTGAGCTCAACCGGAGCCCACTCGGGCAGCGACTTGGCGTTGGGCGAAGCCGGGCCGTCGATGTCAACATAGCCGTCGGCCGTACGATACGTCAGCTTGGCGTTGGCGTACGGCTTGAGGCCGGTACCAGCCGGGATCTTCTTACCGACGATGACGTTGGACTTAAGGTCGAGCAGGTGGTCGACCTTGCCCTCGATGGCAGCCTCGGTAAGGACGCCAGCGGTACGGATGAACGAAGCGCTCGACAGCCAGGAGTCGATGTTGGACGCGACCTTGAGCGTACCCAGGATGACGGGCTCGGCCACGGGAGCCTGACCGCCCAGACGGGCAACGCGCTCGACCTCGTCGGCGAACTCGTAGCGGTCGACGTACTGACCAAGCAGGTACTTGGAGTCGCCGGGGTTGGTGATCTGAACGCGACGCAGCATCTGACGTGCGAGCACCTCGATGTGCTTGTCGTTCAGGTCAACGCCCTGGCTGGTGTAGACGTCCTTAACGCTCTCGACGAAGGTGTGCATCGTCGACTCGATGTCGGTCAGCTTGCGCAGGTTGCGGAAGTTGACGAAGCCCTTGGTGATCTGGTCGCCGGCGCGAACCTCGCAGCCGTCCTCGATCTCGGGCATAAAGCGCACCGATGCGGGGACGCGACGCTCGTCGAGGACACGGGTGTGATCCTCGGAGTCGGTGAGCGTCAGCACGTACTCGGACTTCTCGGGCTTAATCGAGAGGTGGCCGGAGTACGGAGCCAGCTCGGCCTCGCGGCCCAGGATCTTCTCGTTGACGTTGCCGACGATATCGAACATACGGCTGACCGTAGGCAGACCCTGCGTAATATCGTCGACGCCAGCGACGCCGCCGGAGTGAATGGTACGCATCGTAAGCTGCGTACCGGGCTCGCCGATGGACTGGGCGGCAATAATGCCGACGGCAGTACCGATGGCGACCGGACGACGAGTGGAAAGATCCCAGCCGTAGCACTTCTGGCACACGCCGTACTTGGAGCGGCAGGTGAGCAGCGCGCGGAGTTTGACCTTCTTGAGACCCGCATCGACCATCTTCTGGATGTCGGCGACCTTCTCGATGTAGCCGTCCTGCTCAAAGAGCACGGTGCCATCGGGGGCCACGACGTCCTCGATGAAGCAACGGCCGACGAGGTCGGTGTTGAGGTCGGTGGTGCCGGGGATGATGAGGTTGTAGGTGACGCCCTCGTGCGTACCGCAGTCCTCCTCGCGGACGATGACGTCCTGGGCCACGTCGACCAGACGACGGGTCAGGTAACCAGAGTCCGAAGTGTGGGATGCGGTATCAACCAGGCCCTTACGGGCGCCGTAGGTCGAAATGAAGTACTCGAGCGGCAGCAGGCCCTCGCGGAAGTTCGCCTTAATGGGAAGGTCGATCGTCTCGCCGGACATGTCTGCCATCAGGCCACGCATGCCGCCGAGCTGACGCAGCTGGGTCTTAGAACCACGGGCGCCGGAGTCGGCCATCATGTAGAGCGGGTTCTCCTCGTCGAACAAGTCGAGCATGAGCGCTGCGACCTTGTCGGTACAAGCGGTCCACTCGTTAACGACTTCGATGTGGCGCTCCGTCTCGTTGATGAAGCCCTCCTCGAAGTACTCGTTGATCTGGTCGACGTTGGCCTGGGCGCGGTCCAGCAGCTCCTGCTTCTCGGCAGGGATGAGAGCGTCCCACACCGAGATGGTGAGGCCGGCGCGGGTAGCGTAGTGGAAGCCGGAGTACTTGATGGCGTCGAGGATCGGGCCGACCTTGGCCTCGGGGTAGCGATCGCAGCAGTCCGCAACCAGCTTGGCCACGTCGCCCTTGACCATCTTGTAGTTCATGAACTCATAGTCTTCGGGCAGGCACTGGCGGTTGAAGATGATGCGGCCGATGGAGGTCTCGAAGCGCGCGGTCTTGTTGCCGGTGACGTCGTAGTCGACAAACTCGTTCTTGCCGTTCTTGACGCGGAAGATACGGGTGCCGTCCTCGTTGATGACATTGGCGTCGGCAGCGGACACGCGGACCTGAATCTTGGCCTGCATGTCGACCTCGGAGCGGCAGTCATAGGCGTGCAGCGCGTCGTCGAAGCTGGCGAACACGTGGTTCTCGCCCGGCAGACCGTCGCGGACCTGGGTCAGGTAGTACACACCGATGATCATGTCCTGCGAGGGGATGTTGACCGGCTTGCCGGATGCCGGCGAGCGCAGGTTGTTCGCAGAGAGCATGAGCACGCGAGCCTCGGCCTGAGCCTGGCTGGACAGCGGCACGTGGACAGACATCTGGTCGCCGTCGAAGTCGGCGTTGAAGGGCGAGCAGACCAGCGGGTGCAGGTGGATAGCCTTACCCTCGACCAGCACCGGCTCAAAGGCCTGGATGGACAGACGGTGCAGGGTCGGTGCACGGTTGAGTAGCACGACGCGGCCGTCGATGACCTCTTCGAGGATGTCCCACACAAAGGTGGCACCACGGTCGATAGCGCGCTTGGCGCCCTTGATGTTCTCGACCTTGCCAAGCTCGACCAGGCGCTTCATGACGAAGGGCTTGAAGAGCTCCAGCGCCATGGTCTTGGGCAGACCGCACTGGTGCAGCAGCAGCTTGGGGTCGGTAACGATAACCGAACGGCCGGAGTAGTCGACACGCTTACCCAGCAGGTTCTGACGGAAACGACCCTGCTTGCCCTTGAGGGCCTCGGCGAGCGACTTGAGCGGGCGACCGCCACGGCCAGAGACCGGGCGACCACGACGGCCGTTGTCGAACAGGGCGTCCACGGACTCCTGGAGCATGCGCTTCTCGTTGTTCACGATGATCGCAGGGGCGTCCAGGTCGAGCAGGCGCTTGAGTCGGTTGTTACGGTTGATCACGCGACGGTACAGGTCGTTGAGGTCGGACGCGGCAAAGCGACCGCCGTCGAGCTGGACCATCGGGCGCAGATCGGGCGGAATGACCGGGATGACGTCCAGGATCATGTTCGCGGGGCTGTTGCCACCCTTCAGGAAGGCGTCAACGACCTCGAGGCGCTTGACGGCCTTCTCGCGCTTCTGCTTCTGAGAATCCTCGTCGGCGATGATGGCCTTGAGCTTCTCGGCCTCGGAGGGGAGGTCGATGGCAGCGAGCAGGTCGCGGACGGCCTCGGCACCCATGCCACCCTTGAAGTACATGGAGTAGTAGCGGGTCATCTCGCGGAACAGCGGCTCATCGGAGATGAGGTCGCGCTCGGTGAGCTTCATGAAGGCGTTGAAGGCGTCCGTGCGGAGCTGCTTCTCGTCCTTGCACTCTTCCTCGATGTCGACGATGCCGGAGGCGATCTCCTCGGGGGTCAGCGGCTCCTCGTCGGAGAACTCGTCAAAGTTCTCGGGGTCGCCCTGCTCCTTGAGGGACTCGATCTGGCGGGCGCACTCGGCATCGATCTCTTCCAGATCAGCGGCGAGCTCCTCGCGCAGGTCGTCGGCGTCGGCCTCGCGAGCCTCGTAGTCGACCTCGGTGATGATGTAGCTGGCAAAGTACAGAACCTTCTCCAGGTCCTTGGACTTGATATCGAGCATACGGCTCATCGGGAAGCTCGTGGGGCTCTTGAAGTACCAGATGTGGGACACGGGAGCGGCGAGCTCGATGTGGCCCATGCGGTCGCGACGCACCTTGGCCGAGGTAACCTCGACGCCGCAGCGCTCGCAGACGATGCCCTTAAAGCGGATGCCCTTGTACTTGCCGCAGGAGCACTCCCAGTCCTTGGCGGGACCGAAGATCTTCTCGCAGAACAGGCCGTCCTTCTCGGGCTTGAGGGTACGGTAATTGATGGTCTCCGGCTTCTTAACCTCACCGTGCGACCAGGAACGGATCTGGTCGGCGGAGGCAAGGGAGATCTTTACCGAGTCAAAATCAGTAGCTTCGAAATCTGCCACAGTCAACTACTCCTTATCAGTGGTCGTGGCGGCGACAGCCTCGGGTGCCTCGGCGGTCTCGGCATCCTCGGCCTCGACGTCGGTGTCAACGCCGGCGAGCGCAGCCAGGTCGTCGAGAGCAGAGGTCTCCTCGGCGGTCACAGGTGCGGAGGCGTCCTCGTCGGCATCGTGCATGGGCTCGATGTCCAGTGCGAGGGAGCGGATCTCCTTGACGAGAACCTTGAAGGACTCAGGGATACCCGGAACCGGGACGTTCTCGCCCTTGACGATGGACTCGTAGGTCTTGACGCGGCCCACGGTATCGTCGGACTTGACGGTCAGGATCTCCTGCAGGACGTTGGAAGCACCGTAAGCGTACAGTGCCCAAACTTCCATCTCGCCGAAGCGCTGGCCGCCGAACTGGGCCTTGCCGCCCAGAGGCTGCTGGGTAACCAGGCTGTAAGGGCCAGTCGAACGGGCGTGGATCTTGTCGTCGACCATGTGGCCGAGCTTGAGGATGTAGGACGTACCCACGGTAATGGGCTCGCGGAACTCCTCGCCGGTACGGCCGTCGAACAGACGGGTCTTGCCGCGCTCGTCAAGCTGGGTGACGAACTCGGGGCGCATGTGATCGCCAAAGGCAGCGGTGGCCTTGTTGAGCATGTTCTTGTTGGCACGACGGATGACCTCGGCGATCTCGTCCTCCTTGGCGCCGTCGAAGACGGGCGTGGCGGTGAAGAACGGACCGGGGACGTACTTGTCGGAGTCGGCCTGCTCGGTATCCCAACCGCAGGCAGCAGCCCAGCCAAGGTGGCACTCGAGCAGCTGGCCGACGTTCATACGCGAAGGAACGCCCAGCGGGTTAAGGATAACGTCGATCGGGGTACCGTCAGCCATGTAGGGCATGTCCTCGACCGGCAGAACGTTACAGATAACACCCTTGTTGCCGTGGCGGCCGGCGATCTTATCGCCCTGCTGGATCTTACGACGCTGGGCGACGTAGACGCGCACCTGCTCGTTGACGCCGGGGGCCAGGTCGTCGCCGTTCTCGCGGCTAAAGCGGACGACGTCGATAACGCGGCCGTAAGCGCCGTGAGGCATCTTAAGGGAGGTGTCGCGGACATCGTGGGCCTTGGCACCGAAGATGGCGCGCAGCAGGCGCTCCTCGGCGGTCAGAGCGCTCTCGCCCTTAGGCGTGACCTTGCCGACCAGGATGTCGCCAGGGCCGACCTCGGCGCCGATGCGGATGATGCCGTCCTCGTCGAGGTTGGCAAGCATGTCCTCGGAGAGGTTCGGGATCTCGCGGGTGATCTCCTCGGGGCCGAGCTTGGTGTCGCGGGCGTCGATCTCGTGACGGGTGATGTTGATGGTCGTCAGCAGGTCCTCGGCCACCAGGCGCTCGGACACGACGATACCGTCCTCGTAGTTAAAGCCTTCCCACGGCATGTAGGCCACGGTGAGGTTCTGACCCAGTGCGAGCTCGCCATGATCGGTCGAAGGACCGTCGGCCAGAGGCTCGCCCTGCTCAACGGTGTCACCGACGCGCACGAGCGGACGGTGGTTGATGCAGGTGGACTGGTTGGAGCGCTGGTACTTGGCCAGGTGATACTCGTCCATGCCGCCGGCATGCTTGACGATAATCTTGGCGGCGTCGGCAAAGATGACCTCGCCGGCGTTCTTGGCCAAGGTGACCTCGCCGGAGTCCAGAGCGGCGCGACGCTCCATGCCGGTACCGACATAGGGGGCGGCGGGGTGAACCAGCGGCACGGCCTGACGCTGCATGTTAGCACCCATCAGCGTACGCTTGGCGTCGTCGTGCTCAAGGAACGGGATCAGCGTGGCTGCGACGGAGAGCATCTGACGCGGCGAGACGTCCATGTAGTCGACGTCCTCGACGGGCACGTCGGCGGGAGCGCCGAAGGAGCCGTCGAAGTCGCGGGTACGGGCGATCACGGTGTGCGGACGGACAAGCTTGCCCTCGGCATCGGTCGTGATGAACTCGTTGGTCTTGGGATCGAGCGGCGTGTTGGCCGGCGCGATGACGTGCTTCTCTTCCTCGTCAGCGGTCATCCAGTCGATCTGATCGGTGGCAATGCCGTTCTCGACACGACGGAACGGGGCCTCGATGAAGCCATACTCGTTGACGCGGGCGTAGAGGGCGAGCGAGCCGATCAGGCCGATGTTGGGGCCTTCGGGGGTCTCGATCGGGCACATGCGGCTGTAGTGCGAATTGTGAACGTCGCGGACGGCCGTCGGCACGTTGGTGCGGCGGCTGGAGCCGGACTTGTGGCCGGCAAGACCACCAGGGCCGAGTGCGGACAGACGGCGCTTATGGGTCAGACCGGTCAGGGGGTTCGCCTGGTCCATGAACTGCGAGAGCTGCGAGGAACCGAAGAACTCCTTGATGGAGGCCACGATCGGGCGGATGTTGATGAGCGACTGCGGGGTGATCTCGTCGATGTCCTGGGAGCTCATGCGCTCACGGACGACGCGCTCCATACGGCTCATACCGATACGGAACTGGTTGGCGACGAGCTCGCCGACGGTACGGATGCGGCGGTTGCCAAAGTGGTCGATGTCGTCGACCTTGAAGCCCTGCTCGCCGGCAGCGAGGGACAGGAGGTAGCGCAGCGTCGCGACGATATCCTCGTCGGTGAGCACCGTGACCTCTTCCTCGGTGGTGAGGTTGAGCTTCTTGTTGACCTTGTAACGACCGACGCGGGCCAGGTCGTAGCGCTGCGGGTTAAAGAGCAGACCCTCGAGCAGGCTGCGGGAAGCGTCCACGGTGGGAGGCTCGCCCGGGCGCAGACGACGGTAGATCTCGATGAGGGCGTCCTCGCGAGTAAGGGCGGTGTCGCGCTCCAGGGTACGCTTGATCACATCGGAGTTGCCAAGCAGCTCGATGATGTCGTCGTTGGTGACGGCGATGCCAAGGGCGCGCAGGAACATCGTGGCGCTCTGCTTGCGCTTACGGTCGATGGAGACCATGAGCTGGTCGCGCTTGTCGACCTCAAACTCAAGCCAGGCACCGCGGGACGGGATGATCTGGGCCTTGTAGATCTGCTTGCCCGAATCCATCTCGGAGCTGTAGTACACGCCCGGAGAGCGGACGAGCTGAGAGACGACGATACGCTCGGTACCGTTGATGATGAAGGTGCCCTGATCGGTCATCATGGGGAAGTCGCCCATGAAGACGAGCTGCTCCTTGATCTCGCCGGTCTCCTTGTTGGTGAGACGAACGTCGGTCAGAAGCGGGGCCTGATAGGTCATGTCCTTCTCGCGGCACTCCTCGACGGTGTGCGCGGGGTCGCCAAACTGATGCTCGCCGAAGGTAACCTCGAGAACATGGTTCTGGCTCTGGATGGGGCTGGATTCCTTGAACGCCTCACGAAGGCCCTCGTCCTTAAAACGCTCAAAGGATTCCCTTTGAACAGAGATAAGGTTGGGGAGCTCCATGGCCTCCGGGATTTTCCCGAAGCTGACGCGCTTGCGCTCAGTGGCAGTGTATGCGTAGGTCACCAGGTTTTTCCTCCTTCACGGAAATGCTCGGTGGGTTGGCGAGGCATAGCTTCGCCAGTTATCGCAACCTAATAGTTTATCAGGTACCGACCGTTGGGCAAGAAAAGCCTTGACGCGATTGAGTTTTTGGAGTAGCAAAGTTTTTCGACAGAAAACATGCAGGTAGATAGCTATGCATCGAACATCTGTTCATATATTTTCTGTGAACAGGGAGCCAGCAATCGCAGCTCTTATAAAAAACGGGCGCGAACCGAGGTCCACGCCCGTAAATGTCGATGCCCGAAGGCTTACTTGCGCATCAATCCGCCGCGCTCGTCGATGGCGTCCCAGAAGGCATCGGCAAAGCGGGGGTCGCTTGCAGCCATGAGGGCGTTGGTGGCCATCCAGCCAGAGGGAGTGCCGGTGTCGTAGCCCGACAGCGGGTCGATGACGACCGCATACATGGCCTCGCGGTCGAGCGAACGGGCCATGGCGTCGGTGAGCTGGATCTCGCCACCCTTGCCGGCCTGCTGATCCGCCAGCAGGTCCATGACCAGCGGGCTCAGCAGGTAGCGACCGACGATGTACAGGTTGGACGGAGCAGCCTCGGGAGCGGGCTTCTCAACCAGACCGCCGATACGCCAAACAGCGCCCGGCTCGGCATCGGCAACGTCCTCGGCGCCCTCGAGCGAACCGACGCGCTCGCCGGCGATAACACCGTAGCGGCTGACTTCCTCGGGCGAGCAAGCAGCGACGGCGATAACCGAAGCGCCACCGTGCTCCTTGGAAACGGCGAGCATCTTGTCGCAGATGTCGCGGTTAGGTACAACGTAGTCGCCCAGAAGAACCAGGAAGTTCTCCCCTGCCACGGCGTCGGCAGCAGAGCGAATAGCATGGCCGAGGCCCTTGGGCTCGTACTGATAACGGAAGTCGACCGGCATACCGCCAGCGTGGGCGACGGCATCGGCATAGGCGTTCTTGCCGCGCTCGCGCAGCAGGTTCTCGAGCGAACGGTCGGGCTGGAAGTAGTTCAGCAGCTCGGGCTTACCGGGAGAAGTAACGATGATGGCGTCGTCGACTTCCTCGGGGTCGAGCGCCTCCTCGACGACGTACTGAATGACGGGCTTGTCGAGCACCGGCAGCATCTCTTTGGGCGTGCACTTGGTGCCAGGCAGAAAACGCGTGCCAAGACCGGCGGCGGGGATGATTGCCTTCATGTTATTCAAAGATCCTTTCGCAGGCGCAAAAGCGCCCCATGCGTGCGGCACACAGCCGCAGACCAAATTGCGATACCCAAGCATCTTACCGCTGGAACTATATGTCGCTACAAGGCAGGGACAATTCTTCAGCAGGTCAACGCAAATTATTGCTCAAATGGTGCAATTTTATTGCTCAACGGCAGGGCGCCCGATACGACGCAAATCACAGAACATGGCAGTTTGAGCTACCGATGTCGAGGGACCGAAAACAAAAAAGACGGGGCTCGCAATGCGAACCCCGTCTGCAAAGAAATCTGGCGAGAAAGCCTGATTACTTGAGGGTGACAGCAGCGCCAGCAGCCTCGAGCTTCTCCTTGGCAGCCTCGGCGTCCTCCTTCTTGGCACCCTCGAGAACAGCCTTGGGAGCGCCCTCGACGACCTCCTTGGCCTCCTTCAGGCCAAGGTTGGTGAGCTCACGGACGGCCTTGATGACCTGGATCTTGTTGTCGCCGAAGCCCTCGAGCACGACGTCAAACTCGGTCTTCTCCTCGGCCTCAGCAGCGCCAGCAGCGGGAGCGGCGACAACAGCGGCAGGAGCAGCGGCGGAAACGCCGAAGGTGTCCTCGATAGCCTTGACGAGCTCGGAAGCCTCGAGAAGGGTCATTTCCTTAAGAGCATCGATGATCTCATCGGTGGTAAGCTTAGCCATTTCTAAGTCCTTTCGGTTTCCGTGCGGATGCACGGAGATCAGTTAAAACACGGCGCGAATGCGCCAGGGGTGCGGCGTTGCCGCCGCGGGTGAAAACAGCAACTAGGCTGCCTTCTGCTCGGAGACCTGCTGGATCGAACGAGCGAGACCAGAGGAAACGCCGTTGACGCAGACAGCGATGTCGCGAGCGAAACCGGAGATGAGACCGGCGATCTGGCCGAGAAGCTGATCCTTGGTGGGCAGCTCGGCGATAGCCTTAACATCATCAGCGGAAACGGCCTTGCCGTCGGAGATGCCGCCCTTGATCTCAAGGACGCCCTTGGACTTAGCGGAGAAGTCCTTAAGGGCCTTAGCGGCCTCGACCGGCTCGGTCTCGTAGAACACATAAGCGACGGGGCCGGCGAGGATCTCGTCGATCTCGGGCTGCTCCTGGTTCTTGAGAGCGATCTTGACCAGGTTGTTCTTGTAGACCTTCATCTCGGCGCCGCACTCGCGAAGCTGATGACGCAGCTCCTGAGCCTGCTTAACCGTCAGACCGTTGTAGTTGACGACGAACAGACCGGCGTTCTCGGCGATACGGGACTCGATCTCTGCAACCTTGTCGATTTTGTACTGCTGGGGCATGAATTACACCTCCTCGAATTCTTTCCGGGCACGGTCCGCCACAAGGACGTGACGGGGGCATGTCCAAAAAGAAAGCCCCCGCGCTGCATGAGCGACGGGGGCGAGAAGACATATCTACTCGACCACCTCGGCTGGCGGGATATCCCATTAAGCTCGCGGGCGATGCCCGTTTGCACCGGCTGTCTCTGGCAGCGGATTCGTGCGTGAACCGAAAGTATTATGGCGGGGACCCCGGCGTCGGTCAACGGAAAACCGGGCTGCACACAATTCCACCATCCGGCACGCGCGGCCGAAGGCCAGGCGCAAGGTTTCCGCTCGGTCAGGTCCTGGGCTCGCACGAAGGCCACATTAAGTGGCCTTCGGCTCGTGCGGAATCTACGGAAACCTTGCGCCTGGCCTTCGGCGGCGCGTGCCTGCGTTGACTATGGGGCGGCCCGGGTTTCCGTTGAGCGACGCCCCCACGCATAACCCTTATGTCGGCAGGCTGATGGGTTGGGTCCCCAGTGACTACAACGTTGAAACGAAGGTGGACAGGCGGCAGAGGCCTTCGTCCAGATCTTGGTCGGAAACGCAATAGCTGAGGCGGATGTGGCCTTCTGTGCCGAAACAGTCGCCCGGGACTAGGGCTACGTTGGCTTCTTTGATGGCTTTGATGCAGAAGTCTTCGCTTGTTAGACCAAATTGTTTGATGCTGGGGAAGGTGTAGAAGGCGCCGGCTGGTTCCACTACGTCGAGGCCCATGGCGTCTAAGGCTGCGAGTACGCGCTCACGGCGGGCTCGGTAGACTTTGAGCATGGGGGTTGGGTCGACGGTGAGGGCTCGGGCTGCGGCGTCCATTTCGAAGGAGACAGCGCTCGATACTAGGTATTGGTGAGCCTTGGCGATCTCGGCGATGACGGGTGCCGCTGCTGCGAGCCAACCCAGGCGCCAGCCGGTCATAGCCCATGGCTTGGAGAAGCTCTCGATGACCACCGTCTGCTCGCGTAGCTCTGAGTGCCGCTGGGCAAAGCGCTCGTAGCCATCCACGTAGACGAGGCGGTTGTACACGTCGTCGCAGACCACGTAGATGCCCGACTGCTCCGCTACGCGCGCCACGGCGTCGAGCGATGCCGCGTTGAGAATGCAGCCCGTGGGATTGTTGGGCGAGCAGATAACGATGGCCTTGGTCGCCGGGGTCACACAGGCGCGAAGCGCATCCTCGTCAATCTGAAATTGCGCAGGCTCCGTATCCAAAAAGACCGCTTTGGCGTGATTGGCTACGACGATGCTCTCGTACAGGCCAAAGGCCGGCGTGGGAATAATGACCTCGTCGCCGGGGTTGAGCATAGCCATGAATGTTGCCGACAGGGCCTCGGTCGCGCCGTCGGTCAGGATGACCTCGTCGGCCGAAAACATAAGGCCCGCGTCCCCCATGTAGGCAGATAACGCCTCACGCAGGGCGGGGCGACCGTTGTTGGGCGGATAGTGCGTGTCGCCGCGGTCCAACGAAGCAGTCACCTCGGCGCTAATCACATCGGACGTGGGAAAATCGGGCTCGCCTAGCGCGAGCGCGATGCACCCCGGATGCCGGGCGGCGAGCGCGTTGATCCGGCGGATACCGGAGGGCTTAAGCGTGGCAAGCGAGGTGTTCATGGGCAGACGCATGACGTTCCTTTCGTAAGGGTTGCACTAGGATAGCGCGGCGGGGCGCTGCCAGACGGTGTAACCTAAACGGAAACCAACCGGAAAGGAGGCGGCATGGAGACGACCGCACGCGGCGATGTACCAAAAACGCTGCAAACCATTGCGTATATCAGTATTCCCAAGAGCGCCGATCTTGAGTTTTTGCTCTGGGACCTGCAGGATGCCATCGCCGCCTATGCACAGCTTTCCGGCACCGCACTCCCCCACCCGGTCGATTTGGAGGCGGATGATGCCGGCAGCGTTGCCGGTACCGCCGATGGCATTGTGCTCGCCGTTGAAGATGCACCCAATGATGAAGCGATGGCGCCCATTGAGCAGGTGCTCGACCGCTTTGGCGGCGCAGGGACGCGTGTCTATGTTGTTGTCCAGGCCGACGTCGGCGGCCTCGAGCGAGCACACGGGCTCGTCGTGCGTCTGCGAGCGGCATGCGAACTTCATGAGCTGTCATGGTGCGGCGGCGTTGTCGTCTGTACCGGCAGCGGTTTCACGGTGCTTCGTCACTCACCGCGCATGGGACTCTTGCGGCGACCGTTTTCGGAAGCGATGGATAAGCTGGTGGGCGCCGTGCGCATGGGCTGCTCGGTTGAGCACGCACAACTGCTTGGCGGTGGTAATGCCGAGGACGTCGACGCCGACGGCATGGCTTGCGCCGAGCCAGCCGTGCCCGCGCCGATCTGGCGAGGCGTTCTGAAACACCTCGGCGCCCGCACTCAATCAATAATCTAAATTAATGAGCTGCCCAGTCCACGGCTTCACTCCAACGCTCGACAAGCCGCTCCAAACGCCACGCCGCGTTGGCAGGACTCGTCGACGGCAGCACGATGGCGGGTAACCCCGTCCGCTCTTGTAGATAGCGTTTGTAGAGCCGTCCGGCCGTGCCGCCGTTGCAAACAACGATCTCGATCGGCGTGGCATCCACAATGCGTTCAATATGTGCCGGCACAACGTTTTTGATGCTAGCGTCACTCGAGCCCTTAATGTCGCAGCTCTCGATCACATCCCACAGGGCCGCGCCGCCGTTCAGCAGCATAACCCGCTTGGCGGCAATCGAGGCGTCGAGCGTCGCGGGCTCGCCGCTCGCCAAAGAGTCTCCCTCGTTGGGTGGCACGGACACACCGAGGCACGCGGCCATCACACGCCAAAAGCGATTCTGAGGGTTGCCGTAATAAAAGGCATTGGCGCGCGAAAGCACCGAGGGAAACGATCCGAGCACCAAAACGCGCGAGTGCTGGTCGAACACGGGCTTAAACCCTTGCTCAATATGTTGATAGCCCTTGTCAGACACAGGCATGGGCTAGGCCCTCAGCAGATAGCGTACCTCGCAGGGTGCAAGCTCAAGGGCACCCGTTAGCTCGACTGTGGGCGCGCCGTCGGCAAGTAGGTCGACAAAGGACCCGTTGAGCTCGCCGGCGGTGAAGGTATAGGGCTCGTTCACGGCATTGACCGCCACGAGCACCGTCGCGTCGTCGC
>JAJWXI010000198.1:0-1157 GCA_021641225.1 Collinsella aerofaciens
TGGGTACAGTCCGAGGTCGTGGCGTTTTATACCGAGAATTTCAAAAAAGTTGAAAATTCATTACAAATTTGCGTTGACTTTAGGTAACTAAAGTTTCATACTCCTTTTCAACCACTGGGGGATGTGAACACGCACGGATCGTTCACATCATGATTGAAGAGGATTTCTTAGACATGTTCACGCATCAGCTAAACATTATCAGCGTAGTAATTATCTGATGCGGGTTAGCACATACAGCTAGCCCGTACGATAACGGGCGGCTGATGAAGATGAGGGCCGTCGAGCGCAACCGACGGCCCTCGTTTTTTATGTCTAGGAAGTTCTTTTTAGAGGAGGAAATGTAATGAACGGAGTTTTGCTCATGGTTGTGGCCGCGGCGGTGCTCGCCTGCGGTTATCTGGGCTACGGCCGCTGGCTGGCCAACAAGTGGGGCGTTGACAAAGAGGCCCTCACGCCGGCCAAGCGCATGAAGGACGGCAAGAGCTTCTCGCCTGTCTCCGCCTTCACCGCGTTCTCGCACCAGTTCAGCTCGATCTGCGGTGCTGGCCCTGTCACGGGTACGATCGTCGCCATGGCCTTTGGCTGGCTGCCCGTCGTGCTCTGGGTCCTCGTCGGCGGCATCTTCTTTGGCGCCGTCCACGACTTTGGTGCCCTGTACGCTTCGATGAAGAACAACGGCAAGTCGCTCGCTCAGCTCATCGAGAAGTACATCGGCAAGACCGGCCGTCGCCTGTTCCTGCTGTTCTGCTGGCTGTTCTGCATCATCGTCATCGCCGCCTTTACCGACATGGTCTGCAAGACGTTCATGTTCACCCCGGCTGTTGACGCTTCTGGCGCTGCCACCGGTGCCATCGACTTCACCAAGTCCTATGCCGCCGGCTGCGCTGGTACCATCTCCATCCTGTTCACCTTCGTCGCCATCGCCTTTGGTTGGGCCCAGAAGAAGTTCAACCTCACCGGCGCTGCCGAGTTCGTCACCGGCGTGGTGCTCATGGTTCTCATGTTCGCCGTCGGTATGCAGTTCCCGGTCTACCTGGATAAGTTCCAGTGGTTCGCCGTCGTCATGGTCTACCTGGTCTTCGCTGGCGCTATGCCCATCCAGATGCTCAAGACCCCGCGTGACTACCTCACTTCCATCATGATGATCGTCATGATCG
>JAJWXI010000198.1:1257-3150 GCA_021641225.1 Collinsella aerofaciens
GTCGCTTCCACCCCGTTCCAGATCTTCGCCGCTGGCATCTCCCGCGGTATGCAGGCCTTCGGTGTTGACGGCACGCTCGCTACCGTCTTTATGACCATGAACGTTTCCGCTCTGGCCCTGACCTCGCTCGATGCCGTCGCCCGCATCGCCCGCACCTCGTTCTCCGAGTTCTTTGCCCAGACCAACGACGCCCTGGCCATCGAGTCCAAGGCCGGCTACATGAAGGTCCTCGGCAACCCCTGGTTCGCCACGGTCGTTACCCTGCTTCCCGGTCTCGCCCTCGCCTTTGGCGGTTATGCCAACATCTGGCCGCTCTTTGGTGCTTCCAACCAGCTGCTCGGCGGTATGACCATGATCACCCTCGCCGTGTTCTGCAAGTGCACCGGCCGCAAGGGTTGGATGCTCTACGTGCCCGTCGCCTTCCTGCTCTGCTGCACCTTCACCTCGCTGGTCCAGAGCGCCATGGGCTGCATGACCGCTGTCCAGGCTTACGGCTTCTTCGGCACCATCCCGGCTACCGCCACCACGGCCGCCGTCTCCGTCGCCGCCACCAAGGGCCTGCAGCTCGTTTTCGCCGTCCTGCTGATGGTCCTGGGCCTCATCGTCGCCGTCAACTGCCTCAAGGAGTTCTTCGGCAAGGAGGCCGGCTCCATGCCCGACGAGGAGCCCGAGTGGTCCGAGATGGGCAAGGCCGAGTACGGTCGCACCGCTGCCGCTGAAGCTCCTGCCGACGCCGAGGCCGCCAAGGCCTAGTCGGTCGGACGGGTTGAATCTCCCATCTATTTGACTCGGAAAGACCGGGTCCGCAATCAAGCGGACCCGGTCTTTTTTCTTGTGAGAACAGGTGGTGCAAGGGCGTTCTCGCAGATGTTTTGCGTGGATAGGCTCGTGCGTTGTACCATATGGACGTATATGTGTGCATATGAAAGGGGCCCCGTGGCCAAGACGGTATATTCCGATAATCAAAACAATGTCGATGCTCTGGCTGAGCGCCTGAGCAGCCAGACGTCGCTTTCTGCCGAGCGCGCCAAGCTGGTTGCCTACGACCTGCTCTGCCGCAAGGCGCTCAAGATCAAGTCGAGCGCGCTGGCGCAGATTTTCCGTTCCGTCGATAAGGAATGCGACACCAAGGCGATGCGCGATGAGCTTATCGCGGCAAATATCGTGACCAAGATCGAGGGTAGCGGCATTAACGGGCGCCCGGCGTTCTATACCATCAATGCTGAGATCCGCGATGCCCAGGAGCAGCCCGCCGAGTCCGTCGAAGATTATGTCGTCGAGGATTCCGCTGACGCGCCTGCTGTGGAAGAAGTTACTCCGCGTGAGCATGTCGATACCGATGAGTTGCTCGATGAGAACGTCGTGCGCGCCTTTACGGCCAAGGCAGGACGCGGCGGTTTTGGCGGGGGCGGCAAGCGCGATGCGCAGCGCCGCGCCCAGCAGGAGCGCTTCCGTCGCGCCGTTGCTCAAAAGGGTGAGACGGATGCCGAGGCTGTTGAGAACGAGGTTGCTGCCGAGTCGCAGAAGCCCGCGAAGGAGCAAAAGCCCGTGGAGGCCCAAGAGCCCAAACGTCGTCGCGGTGCTCACTTTAAGGCTGCGCAGCAGGATGTCGCGCGTGAGGTTGAAGAGCCTTCCGAGGTTGCAGACGATGTTGAGGAGTCTGCCAAGAGGGCTCCGGGTTCATGTCGTCCCGGCCGCGGTTTTGCGGGACGCGCGTATCCCGTAAAGCGTCAGGAGAAGGGCGAGCCGGCTTCGACCGCTCAGGCCGAGAAGGCCGAACAAACCGAGAAAACCGTTGAGCCGGCGACTCGTGAGCAGCAACCTTCCGAGTCGCAGCCTGCGGCTGACGCTGAGGTCAAAGCTCAACAGACCGCTGATAAGCAGGCGGGGGAG
>JAJWXI010000031.1 GCA_021641225.1 Collinsella aerofaciens
CGGGTGCCAGGTCGGTCTTGACGGCGACGTTGCCGATCAGGCGGTCGGAGCCGCGCACAGTCTCGGCAGCAATGACGCCCAGACCCTCAATGCGATCCTCGCCCATGTAGTACGAACGGCCGAGTAGCTGATAGCTGCCACAGATGGCAAGCAGTGTGCCGCCAACCTCAACATAGGCCGCGACCTTGTCTTTTTGGGCGAGCAACTCGTGTGCCACGGCTAGCTGGTCGCGGTCGGAGCCGCCGCCCATCATAACGATATCGGCATCGGCCAAATCAAGCGTCTCGCCCATGCGGACCTCGTCCACGCGCACGGGAATGCCGCGCCAGGCGCAGCGGCGCTCAAGCGCAATAACGTTGCCGCCGTCGCCGTAGAGGTTGAGGGCATCGGGGTACAGATAGACGATACGCAGCGGGCGCGAAAGCTCGACCGGCGCAATATCGGTGGGGACAGCGCTACCATCGGCGCACGGTGCAGCGTGGGCGGCAACCGTGGCCGCATCGGTGCCTTTGAGTCCGTCGAGCTCCTTGACCAGCGGCGGGAAGGCCGTGTAGTTGGCGACGGCGTAGAAGGTGTCATCGGCGGCCTCGTCTGCCACGGCGCCGATCGCCTGCGCGACGTCCGAGATAATCGCGGCATCGATGCCGGCGTACTTGAGGCGTACCTGCATGTCGTGCGCACGCGTGCCTCCGGCAAAGGCGACAAGACCCGGCGTGTCGGCGATGCGCTCGAAGTCGACATCGTAGATCCACGAGACATCGTGGCCGTCGGCATCGTTATCGTTTAGGAAGAAGGCGCAGAGTCTGCCGCCTGCCGTCTTGATGGACTGGATTTGTCGATCGAAGCCTACGGGATTCTTAGCCAGGTTGGCCTCGACGGTGCGGCCGGCGATATCCCAGCGCCCCATACGACCACCGGCGGGCACATAGGCATCGAGCGTAGGCTGTAGAAGCGCCGTGTCCACGCCTAACTCATGTGCGGCAAAGAATGCAGCGGCAACGTTGTAGACCATGTACAGGCCGTTGTAGCGCGTGGCGATGTTTACGGCAGCCGCGTCGGACGCAGATCCAAAGACCAGGTCAAAGCCGTAGCCGTCGCAGCCGAGCTCCACGCCCGTCACGCGACGGACAAGCGCGGGGCGTGCCCAACCGCACGAGGGGCAATGGTAGGCGCCGAGCTGGCCGTATTGCACGTAGTCATACTCCAGCGGCGCGTTGCACTGTGAGCAAAAACGTGAGTCGCTAATACGGTCGGACTCGGTGTTGGTGGCGCCGTCGATGCCAAAGGCGATGCTTGCATTGGGAACGCGTGCGGCGATCGCGGCACACAGCGGGTCGTCTGCGTTGTAGATGAGCGTCGTTGCCGGAGAGAGCTCCAACGCGTGGGCGATGACCTCCTGGGTGTGATCGATTTCGCCATAGCGATCCAGCTGGTCGCGGAACAGGTTGAGCAGCACAAAGTACGTCGGCTTGAGCTTGGGCAGAACGCGTACGGTGTAAAGCTCATCGCACTCAAAAACGCCCACGCGCTTGCCGCTGTCAGTGTGCTTAAGGCCGCCGCGGGCCTCGAGCAGAGCACCCACCACGCCCGGCTCCATGTTGTTGCCGGCACGGTTGCACACCACGGTAGCGCTGCTGGCAGCAACGGCGTCAGCGATGAGGTTGGAGGTGGTGGTCTTGCCATTAGTACCGGTAATCACCACGCTGCGGTCGACAAGGCCGGCGAGGTCGCTCAGCAACTCGGGGTCGATCTTCATGGCGATGCGGCCGGGGAGTACGCCGCCCTGGCGCTTAAGGATAGAGCGCAGCCCCCAGCGGGCGATATCGCTCGAGGTGCAGGCGAGAGATGAGCGGAAGTTCATGAAGTCGTTCCTAACGTGAATGACATGGTCGGGGCGATCGCGTCACTAAAAACCGTAGCGGCGCGCAAATTCCTGGGCAAGCTGCGATACATCTTCGCAGGCGTTGGCCCAGGGGGCAAAGTCGGGGGTGTCCGAGATAATACCGTCCGCTTCCCAAACGGCCTGGTGCGAAAGGTCCCAGGGATCGCGTGGCTCGGGCCGGCAGGGAAGGTACGGTGTCTGGTACATGGGGTTCAGTAAGAAGAACGCACCGCCCTCGCAACGGTTGGCAAACTCACGCAGCGCGCGTGTCGCCGGGCGCATCTTGTTTGTTTTGAACAGCAGAATCGTGCGGGCGAGCAGATACCAAGGAGAGTTTTCGAGTGCGTCTGCCCCCATCTGTTCCTCGAGCTGATGCGCCAGGGCAAAAAAGCCGTCCTGGTCTTCCAGACGAGCGAGGGCGAGCAACACGGTGCCTGCGGCCCGAGTGGGATAGCCTTCTGCTTTAAGGACGCGGCGGGCGTAGTTGGCAGCAGCGCGGTAGCGGGCGCTCGCCATGCACAGCTGCGAGATGGCCTCGAGCGTGTGGAGCCACCCGATAAGGGCCGGCTCGCTCACGGTAAGGTCCGCTGCGGTGACACCGTCGGCCAAAACATTATTGGCCCAGTAGTGCGGGGCCTCCATATCAAACCCGGGCACGCTCTGTTGCAGGTAGTCGGCCGTGCTCGTCTCGAGCTTCATCAGGTCGCCCAGGCAGGCGTCGACGGGCGTGTCCGCTAGGATGATGGCGAGCAGCTGGGCATCGAGGACATGCGCATCGATGCGGACGATCTTGAGCAGTTCATCACGCATATCGTCGAACAGGCGGTTGCGCGTCTGCTCGAACTCCTCGTCGCTGCCCATGTCCTCGATGCGATGGAGCTCGTCGAGCAGGTGGCGATGAACACCGGCATAGGACAGCAGCGCCTGAGCATGCTCGGACTGCGCATACTTTTGGGGATTCGCGCTAATGTCGTTATGGACAAGCTCGCGTGCTGCATCGGTGAGCTCGGGGTGCGACGCCAGATAGGTGCGCTCCAGGTAGGCGGGGATGTAGACGCTCGGATCCATTAGAGGTCTCCTCCCCTAAACGGCAAGCCCTGCTCGGCCGCCCGCAGTATGCGCTCGTCGATCTGGGAGCGCACGATGTCGTTGGTGGCGACCCAGGCGGCAAAGCTGGCGTTGTCGGGCGCGCCCAGGCCCTCCTGCAGTACCGGCGTCGCCTCGGAGAGTGCAAGGACGAGCTCGTCGGTGGAGCCTGCACCCACGTTGACGCGGGCATAGACGCCATCGGGAAACTCGGTTTGGAAGTAGAGCGCCTCGGCTGCGTGCGGGCATGAGCGCACCAGGATGCGCAGGTAGTGCTCGGCGCCCTCGTAGTCCAGCTCGCGCCAGGCAGCGCTCATCAGCGCGATGAGCGTCCACGGGTCCAAGTCACGCTCCGCATCTTTGGGGCGGCGGCGCAGCGGGGTATTCGCGAGGTACGGCACGGAGTGAGCGGAGCGAAAGCGCTTGAGCTCCTCGGCGGGGTATTCGAGTTTTGCCATGGCGAGCATCGCGGTGTGGCGGACACCGGCAGGATCGTTGGGGGCAAAGTCGAGGCTGCGGTTTGCGGCTTCGAGCGACATGCGGTAGCGGCCGCTAATGAGCGCGCGCGATGCCAAGGCGGCAAGCCAGCGCAGGTAGGGACGGCGGGTCAGGTCGCCTGCGGCCTCGCGCTCGTAGGGGTCCTGCGCCGAGGCAATCTTGAGCGCCAGATCGTGCTCCACCTCGTCGCACTTGGACACCAGATATTGCACGTATTCCTCGTTGGATTCGGCGGTGAGTGCGCACAGCATGCGCTGGGCATCCCAGTTGGCCGGATCGAGCGCGGCTGCCTCGCGGAGCATGTTCTCGGCTGCGGCTTCTTCTTGCTCTGCCTGGGCGTCGTCGGGAATAAAGGGGATGCGGTAGTCGACAGCCTCGACCACCTTGGCAATGAGGTGCCCGGCGCGGTCGCGGTCGTGCACGATGAGCGGTGCAGGGTTGCGGGTGAATTGTTCCATCAGACGCTCTGCGGCGGCACCGTCGGTGAGCGGGATATTGTCGCGGCGCAAGGCCTCAAGAACGAGGCGATGGCAATCCTCTTGAATGGGATCGAATGCCATGGGGCCTCCTTTGCTGCGGTTAGGGTTCAAATGTCTCTATATAAGGTTCTAGTTTACCCGCATGTGGCACACCGGGGGTGCCGCACTTGGACTTGCACCTTTGCACCACGAAGACGGATGTCGCACAAATGTCGGCACCTTGGACGACCGAGTGGTATCACGGTGCCGCAAACGGTCGATATTTGGCGGCGAACGGTATACGTTTTGGAGCGCCGCGATGCCGCCTGAGGCATATGGCCAACCTTGATAAAACGTTTGCCCAGCTTGGGACAATAACCGCAACGCAAGAGGTTCCAGGGATAGAAAAAACGTTTCATCATTGGCGGCTTTAGGTGAATAACTGACCAACCAGAACGGTAAAATAGTGTTTGTCTGAGCGTTGAGACGTTTAGACATCGTGCATTGTCATCGCCGGCAACGCACAAAACGGTCCTAACGGAGCCAATCGGGTGCTCCGTTATATACACAAGTCTAAGAGGGGCTTGTTTAGGAGGCACAGTATGGGACGTTTTACCAATCCTCGCGATCTGTACTTTGGTGAGGGCGCTCGCCACGAGGTGAAGAACCTCAAGGGCAAGAAGGCCATCATCGTTTCTGGCGGCAGCTCTATGCGCCGCGGCGGGTTCCTGCAGGACGTCGAGAACGACCTTAAGGAAGGCGGTTTCGAGGTCAAGCTGTTCGAGGGCGTCGAGTCCGACCCGTCCATCGAGACGGTCATGAAGGGCGCCGAGGCCATGCGCGAGTTCGAGCCCGACTGGATTATCGCCATCGGCGGCGGCTCGCCCATCGATGCCGCTAAGGCCATGTGGGTCTTCTACGAGTATCCCGAGGAGTCCTTCGATAACATCATCCAGCCGTTCAGCTTCCCCGAGCTGCGTCAGAAGGCTCACTTCTGCGCCATTTCCTCCACCTCCGGTACCGCTACCGAGGTCACTGCCTTCTCCGTCATTACCGACTACGCCAAGGGCATCAAGTACCCGCTGGCCGACTTCAACATCACTCCTGATGTCGCCATCGTCGACCCCGAGCTCACCTACACCATGCCCGCCAAGCTGTGCGCTCACACCGGCATGGATGCTCTGACCCACTGCATGGAGGCCTACGTTTCCACCTTCGCCTCTATGTTCACCGACGCCAACGCTCTGCACGGCATCCGCGAGATCGTCGAGTGGCTGCCCAAGTCCTATGCTGGCGACCATGAGGCCCGTCAGCACATGCACGAGGCTCAGTGCATCGCCGGTATCGCCTTCTCTTCGGGCCTGCTGGGCATCGTTCACTCCATGGCTCACAAGACTGGTGCCGCCTTCGAGAACGGCCACATCATCCACGGTGCTGCTAACGCCATGTACCTGGGCAAGGTCATCCAGTGGAACTCCAAGGACCCGCGTGCTGCCGAGCGTTACGCTTACGTGGCCAAGGAGATCCTGCACCTTCCCGGCGAGACCAACGAGGAGCTCATCGCTGCGCTCGTCCAGAAGATCCGCGACCTCAACGACCAGCTCAACATTCCGCAGTCCATCAAGGATTACGCAAATGGTGGCGTGAAGGTCGACGCCGAGAACCCGCAGATGGTTTCCGAGGAGGAGTTCCTCGCCAAGCTGCCCGAGATCGCCGCGAACGCCGAGCAGGACGCCTGCACGCCTGAGAACCCGCGTGAGACCAAGGCTGCCGACTTCGAGAAGATCCTCAAGGCCTGCTACTACGACACCGACATCGATTTCTAATCGACTCTTGTTATCGTAACGAGGGGCTCCGCACGTATCTGTACGGAGCCCCTTTCTTTTTTCTTTTAGAGAATAGGATAGTTATGGCTGCAATTTTCAATAGCCCCAGCAAGTACATCCAGGGTCCGGACGAGCTCGCCAAGCTCGGCTCCTATGTCGAGCCGCTCGGCGCTAAGGCCCTCGTCATCGTGACGCCTTCGGGCAAGAAGCGCGTCGGTGCCAAGATCGAGGGCGGCTTTGCCGAGGCTAAGGCCGAGCTGCTGTTTGAGGACTTTAACGGCGAGTGCTCCAAGGGCGAGGTCGATCGCCTGGTTGCGCTCGCTCGCGACAACGGTTGCGACATCATCGTCGGCGTCGGTGGCGGCAAGATCCTCGACACCGCGAAGGCCGTCGCCTATTACCTGGAGTCCCCGGTTATCATTTGCCCCACCATCGCTTCGACCGATGCCCCGTGTTCGGCGCTTTCGGTGCTCTACACCGACGATGGCCAGTTCGATAAATATCTCTTCCTTAAGGCAAACCCCAACATTGTTCTGATGGATACGACGGTTATCGCGGCGAGCCCGGTGCGCCTGACGGTTTCCGGTATGGGCGATGCGCTCGCAACCTACTTTGAGGCCCAGGCGACGCATGATGCCGACGGTGGCACCTGCGCTGGCGGCAAGGGCGGCATGGCCGGTCTGGCGCTCGCCAAGCTCTGCTACGAGACGCTTATGGCCGATGGCGTCAAGGCCAAGGTCGCGCTGGAGAAGGGCGCACTCACGCCTGCCGTCGAGCATATCATCGAGGCCAATACGCTGCTTTCGGGTATTGGCTTTGAGAGCTCGGGCCTTGCTGCTGCTCATGCCATCCACAATGGCCTGACGATGCTGCCCGAGTGCCACGGCATGTATCACGGCGAGAAGGTCGCCTTTGGCACCATCGTCCAGCTGGTACTCGAGGATGCTCCGACTGAGAAAC
Source organism: Collinsella aerofaciens (assembly GCA_021641225.1). Lineage (GTDB taxonomy): Bacteria > Actinomycetota > Coriobacteriia > Coriobacteriales > Coriobacteriaceae > Collinsella > Collinsella aerofaciens_AJ. The sequence continues at coordinate 6,711 of JAJWXI010000031.1, forward strand.
TCGAGGAAGTCTTGGGCTTCTGCATTGAGCTGGGCCTGCCGGTCACGATGAAGGAGCTTGGCGTTGCCGAGGTTACGCGCGAGCAGGCCATGATTGTTGCCGAGGCCGCCTGTGCGCCCGATGACACCATGTGCAACATGCCGTTTGAGGTGACGCCCGAGATGGTCGCAAACGCCATTCTGGGTGCCGACGCACTGGGTCACTACTACCTCATGGATGAGTAAATCAAGCTAAAGAAGGGGCAAAGCCGACAGACGGCTTTGCCCCTTTTTGCTATGGTGCAAAGGGATCAGGTTACTTTGCACCAATCGTTGTTTGATGAAGGGCGGATTCTCGTATGGCGCTTCCCATGGTTTATGGCGGTCCCGGCCGATATGTTCAGGGGCCGGGCGAACTTTCGCGTCAGGGCAGGTATTTGTCATGGTTGGGCTGCGCTGCCTATGTCTTGTTTGACCAGGGCACCGAGGATCGGCTGTGCAGGCAGATCGTCGATGGATTTCTGGATGAAGATCTAAGCGAGCCGTTCTTTAAGATTTACAACGGTCCGTGTACGGAAGATGCCGTTGTCGAAATGGCCAAGGAAGCCCGGGCCGAGTATTGCGACATGGTGGTGGGCATTGGCGGCGGCAAGATGCTCGATATCGCCAAGGCAGTAGCGTTTTATGCTGAGCTGCCGTTGTGTGTATGCCCCACGGCGGCTTCGATGGACGGTCCGTGCAGCGCGATTTCGGTGTTGTATCACGAGGACGGGTCGTTCGACCGCTACCTGATGCTCGAGAAGAATCCAGATCTGGTCGTGGTCGATACCAACGTGGTTGCTGCGGCCCCACTGCGTATGACGGTCGCCGGTATGGGCGACGCGCTGGCAACGTACTTCGAGGCGCGTTCGTGTGCCGCGGCGAGAGGTGCGAACGAGCACGGTGGCGCGCCGGGGCACTTGGCCTTGGTTACGGCTCGTGCCTGCTATGACACGCTCATGGAGTGCGGCGTCGCTGCCAAGCGCGATCTCAAAAAGGGCCGTATATCGCCTGCGGTTGAGCGTCTGATCGAGTGCAATATTCTGCTTTCGGGTGTTGGCTTTGAGAGTGGCGGCCTGGCGTTGGCACATGCCATCGCCAACGGTCTGACGATTCTGCTCGAGTGCAAGGCCATGCATGGTGAGGCCGTGGCATTTGGTCTGGTGGTGCAGCTGCGCCTGGAGCGTGCGCCCGAGCTTGATCAGGTGCTCGAGTTTTGCCAGCGCGTTGGTCTGCCGACGACGCTCGAGGAGCTGGGCCTTGGCGAGATTTCCGATGCCGACCTGCAGGGTGTTGCAAATGCGGTCTTTAGAAACGAGCGTAACATAGCCAACGAGCAGGCCAAGGTGACCAAACAAAAGCTCGTGCAGCTCATGTGCGAGGCATAGCTTGGCGCTTGATCGACCTTGAGCAATCGGGGCGGCGATAGGCCATAGGCTATTCGCCTCAAAGGTGCTCCGCGTGTAATTTGCCCGAGGCGTGGGCCGATAGCGTATCATTATCTCTTGCTTGTTTGCACTGCTCAGGGAGGGGCCGCGCATGGCGCAGGAACACGATCTATTTGATGACATTATCGAGATCAGCAAGGGTTTCGACTTTCTTAAAAACCCGCTTGGCGGCGTGACCGATGCACTCGATCCATCGGCGCCGCAGTGGAATCCTGCCGACTACAAGGAGCGTCCGCGCGGCAACACCATTCCGTGCTTGACCTGCAAAAACGAGAAGAGCGGCTGCACCGCGTGCATGGACGTGTGCCCGGTCAACGCTATCGAGGTCGAGGAAGACGCCATCGAGATCCTCGACTCCTGTCGCAAGTGCGGCCTGTGCGCCGCTGCCTGTCCGACCGAGGCGATCATCTCGCCGCGCCTGGCGCCCAAAAACCTGTATGACGATATCGTCTCTGCAGCTACGAGCCACGAGACCGCCTACGTCACCTGCACGCGCGCCCTCAAGCGCATGCCGCGCGAGAACGAGGTCGTCGTCGCCTGCGTGGGCGATATTACGGCCGAGACCTGGTTCTCGGTACTGGCGGACTATCCCAACGTGAGTGTGTACCTGCCGTTGGGCGTGTGCGATAAATGCCGCAACACCGGCGGTGAGGACATTCTGGGCGAGGCCATCGCCACTGCCGAGGAGTGGGCTGGTACGGGCATGGGCCTGGAGGTCGACCCCAAGAGCCTCAAATGTCATAAGCGCCGCGAGTACGAGCGCAAGGAGTACATGGATAAGATTGCCCGCACCACGGGCCTTACCGTGACCAAGCTCAACCCGGCAACGGCGGCGCTGGCCTCGGTGACGCAGAAGCTCAAAGCCCACCGCCATCAGATTACCCAGCTGGAGCGCACGCTCAACACCATGTGCGGCACCACGACGACCAAGCGTCGCCGTTCGCTCACGCACGGGCGCCAACTGGTGCTCTCGACGTTGCAAAACCACCCCGAGCTTGCCCAGAACATGCAGGCGAGCACGCCGGAATGCGATTTTGACAAGTGCACGTCGTGTGGCGAGTGCGTCAATGTATGTCCCACGTTCGCCTGCGATCTGGTGGGAAGCGGCCGCTTTGCGTTGGAGTCCACGTATTGTTTGGGCTGCGGCGCCTGTGTCAAGGTGTGTCCCGAGCATGCGCTCAAGCTTGTTGAGCACGACGCGTCCAATCTGGTCGTCGTCGACCCCGAGGCCGAGGAAAAGGCCGCCCAGAAGGCGAAGGCTCACGAAGAAGCTGAGAAGGTCAAAGCCGAAGCAAAGGCCAAGTTTGGCAAGATGCTCGATCAGGTGGAGAAGCTCGCGGACTAGTCAGCGACTCCTATCTCTGCTTCATTCGTGCCGCCGTTGTGTCCGGGTTCGCCCAGATGCTGCGGCGGCGCTATACTTATGCAGTTTGAAATGCTTGTACCAAAAGGAGCTGTCGTGTCCCTTTCCATCGGTATCGTGGGCCTGCCCAACGTAGGCAAGTCGACGCTGTTCACCGCGCTTACCAAAAAGACCGGCCTTGCCGCCAATTACCCGTTCGCCACGATCGACCCCAACGTGGGCATCGTCGACGTGCCCGATAGCCGCTTGCAAAAGCTCGCCGACATCGTTAACCCGGGTCGCATTGTGCCGGCGACGGTCGAGTTCGTCGACATCGCAGGTCTGGTGAAGGGCGCTAACGAGGGCGAGGGTCTGGGCAACCAGTTCTTGGCAAACATCCGCGAGACCGACGCCATCTGCGAGGTCGTGCGCTACTTTAAGGACCCCAACGTCATGCGCGAGGTGGGCCGCACGGGCGAGTTCGTCGACCCCGCCGGTGATGCCGACACCATCATGACCGAGCTTATCCTGGCCGACATGGGCACGCTCGAGAAGCAGCTGCCTAAGCTCGAAAAGGAGGCCAAGCGCGACAAGGAGCTCATGCCCAAGTTTGAGGTCGCCAAGCGCCTGCTCGCCTGGCTCAACGAGGGCAAGCGCGCCGCGTCCATGGAGATGACTGACGAGGAGCGCGCCGCTGCCAAGGGCCTGTTTCTGCTCACCATGAAGCCCATCCTGTATGTGGCCAACGTAGACGAGGACATGCTCAACGAGGATCTGGCGCCCATCGATGGCGTCAAGCCGCTGCCGATTTGTGCCAAGATCGAGGCCGAGCTTTCCGAGCTCGATCCCGAGGATGCGGCCGACTACCTGGAGAGCTTGGGCCTGGAGCAGCCCGGTCTGGACGTGCTCGCACAGGCCGCTTACAAGCTGCTTGGCCTGCAGTCGTTCTTTACGGCTGGCGAGATGGAGGTCAAGGCCTGGACGGTGCGTCAGGGTGCGACCGCTCCGCAGGCTGCTGGCGTCATCCACACCGACTTTGAGCGCGGCTTTATTAAAGCCGAGGTCATTGGCTACGACGACTACATCGAGCTCGGCGGCGAGCAGGGCGCCAAGGCCGCCGGCAAGCTGCGTATTGAGGGCAAGGACTATGTCATGGCCGATGGCGACGTCGTGCACTTCCGCTTTAACGTGTAAGGACGACGCATATGTTTAAATATGGCAAAAAAGCCGGCTACATGGGTATTGCACTGCTCGTACTTGCGGTTCTTCCGCTGGTGGTAGCGGCGTTTGTGATCCCCAACATTGGTCCCGAGGTGGCAACGAAGTTTAACGCAGCCGGCGAGGTGACGCGCTGGGGCAAGAGCTACGAGTTGCTGGCACTGCCGGTGCTCAACCTGCTGCTGAGCGTGGCGACGTACTTTACGGCAGGACGCCAGGCTAAAAACAATGATGACTCCGCCGCCATGGCGCGCATTGTGTGCGAGCGCTACCTGCGCAACGGTTGCATCACGGGTGTGTTCCTCAACGTAATCAACGTCTACTTTATGTATTCGGCGATAACCGGCACAGGCTTTGGCTTTGGTTTCTAGCTTGTCCTTTTAGGCAACGAGCCTGCACGCACATTCAATGGCTGCTGCGAGGCCGCCGCTCGATCGTGGTTTAAAGACCATGTCGGCGGCGGCCTCGTTTTCGTATCCGGCGCCGCGAAGGGCGAGTGCGATACCGGCTTCCAGGAGAAGGGGCAGGCCGCGTTGGCTGGTTGCGATTACGGCAGCCTGATTGAGCGAGCAACTATGCGTTTGGCATTGGATGGCAAGTTCACCTTGCGCCGGGCAAGGGACCAGAACGGCCGCGACGCGACTTGATAGCAATGCAAATGCTGTGCGCTCATCGGGCGAAAGGCATTCAGCTTCAACGACGACGAGCTTGGGCGGTGCGCTGTTTGTGCGAAGCGTGGCTCGGTACATGCGGACCGAAGAACCCGACATAGAAAACTCCTGTGTATTCGGCAAAACGTAAACTATAGTTTACGTTTATGTTCGGCTCCATTTCAAACTCGGCTGCATGGACGAACGTGCGAAACAGATTCTTGGCAGGCGGGTCGAAGAGACACGCAGAGACCTTGGTATCTCCAAGGTTGATTTTTGTGTGGCGACAGGAATCAGCCGACCCTACCTCGACCGAATCGAAGATGGGACGGCAAATTTCACGCTCAAGGTTCTATTTAAGATCGCGCCCGCACTCGGCATGACGGTGTCAGAGCTTCTCGAGGGTATCGAATAGGGCGTTCCACCGCTGTATTTGACACTCTTTGGGCGGGTCCCCCTGGTTGCGATGTGCAAAATCGCGAGTATTCAGCACCTGCTCAGCCGTAGATGGTAGCTCGAGCGGCTGGCTTTGCCTTTTTGGCAGTAGTTAATCCACACGCTAAATAAAAATGAGGAATAAATATTTACTAGACGGCCCCTTCGTCCTAAAAGCTCGTCTAACAATCGGCCGATTCTATGCCTCCGGCGGAGAAATTGCAGAATACTCCGATTTTTGCACGACCCGAGGGGGACCACCTGTCGTTTAAGGCTGCGATAAGTGGAACTGCCTTAGGGATTACACCATCGGGATTCGGTCGTGGTTGACTTGGCTGTAGAACAGGCGCTGGATCTCGGCCGCATCACGTGACTGGCCGAGCGCCCACATGGTTTTGGCCACGAGCGTCTCGGTGGTCATGTCGTCGCCGCGCAGAATGCCCGGATGATCGGCGTAGGCACGGCCAACCTCATAAACACCCAGGTCAAGGCCCTCTTCTGGGACCTGCGTGGTCATAACGACGGTGCGACCCGAATCGACCCAGCGGAAAATTGCCTCTTGGAACGACTCGCCCGACTCACCAAACTCGGGAATACCGCCAATGCCAAAGGTCTCAAGGATTACAGCGTCGTAGCTATCGGCTAGGGCGTCCAGGATGCCCGGGTTCACGCCGGGTGTCAGCTTAAGGACAAACACGCGCGGGTCGATGCTGTCGTAGAAACGCACCGGGTTTTCGCCCTGATGCGTGCCGTGAAGCCCGTTGCGCACAATGCGGTCGTTGCGGATATAGGCGATGGGTGGATAGTTCACGCTAATAAATGCGTTAAAGCTCATGGTGCGCTGCTTGCGGGCACGCGTGCCGGCAATGGCCACGCCGCCAAATACGATCGAGACATCGTGTGAATGCTCGTCAAGCGCATAGAGCAGGCTCTGATACAGGTTGAGCTTGGCATCGGTGAAGGGATTGCCCATGGGCTTTTGCGAACCGGTGAGCACGATGGGCTTGGGACTGTCCTGGATAAGGTAGGAGAGTGCCGCCGCGGTGTAGCTCATGGTGTCGGTGCCGTGCAGAACCACGAAGCCGTCGTGGTCGGCGTAGCCCTCGACGATGACATCGCGGATGCGCATCCAGTCGCTGGGGCGCATGTTGGTGCTGTCGATGTTCATGGGCTGCACGACGTCGAGCTCGCAGAGCCCTGAGATCTCGGGAACGCTTTGGGCGAGCTCCTCACCGGTCAGGGCGGGGGAGAGGCCGTTGCCGTCCTCGGTCGATGCGATGGTGCCGCCCGTGGCGATGAGAAGGATGCGCTTCATGCTGGTATTCCTATCAATTTTGTCGCCGCGAGGGCGGAGTCGTTCGTCAGTATTGTGGCACAGCGCACTCAATGTTCAAACGTATTACATCATCTGTAACGTTTAGTAACATTTCACTCGACCTCAAAAGAGACGAAGGTCGTGCGTTTGCCGTGCGCTGATGGCTATGACGGGCGCAGAACCGCTGCTTACGTGTACACTATGAAAGTTATTTTCGTTCATTCGCGCGGGCGGGCACCGGCTCCCCGCCAACAAGAGGGGGAAACCATGGATCAACATGCTTCCGCAAAGGTCCTCGTACTCGACTTTGGTGCGCAGTACGGTCAGCTCATTGCCCGTCGCGTCCGCGACCTCAACGTGTATTCCGAGATCGTTCCCTGCGATATCTCGGCCGACGAGATTCGCGAGATGAACGCCTCTGCGCTCATCCTTTCCGGCGGCCCGGCCTCCGTGTATGCCGAGGACGCTCCGTCCATCGACCCCGCCATCTTTGACCTGGGCCTTCCCGTCCTGGGCTTCTGCTACGGCCACCAGATCACGGCCGTGACGCTCGGCGGCAAGGTCGGCCACTCCGAGGTGGGCGAGTACGGCCGCGCCACCATCACGCGCACGGCCGGCGCCAAGCTCTTCAATTCCACGCCCATGGAGCAGACCGTGTGGATGAGCCACCGCGACGCTGTCTCCGAGGTGCCCGAGGGCTTTACCGTTACCGCCAGCACCGACGTGTGCCCGGTTGCCGCCATGGAGTGCGCCGAGCGCAAGATCTTCACCACGCAGTTCCACCCCGAGGTCAAGCATTCCGAGTACGGTCAGCAGCTGCTGAGCAACTTCCTGTTTGAGATCTGCGGCCTGGAGCCCAACTGGAGCATGGACAACCTGGCTGAGACCATGACGGCGGACTTCCGCGAGAAGGTCGGCGACGACCGCGTGATCCTGGCCCTGTCCGGCGGCGTCGACTCCTCCGTCGTGGCTGCCCTGGGCGCTCGCGCCGTTGGCAAGCAGATGACCTGCGTCTTCATCAACCACGGCCTGCTGCGCAAGGGCGAGCCCGAGCAGGTTGAGGAGGTCTTCACCAAGCAGTTCGACGTCGACTTCATTCACGTCCACGCCGAGGACCGCTATGCCGAGCTTCTGGCCGGCGTGACCGAGCCCGAGGAGAAGCGCCGCATCATCGGTACACAGTTCTGGAAAGAGTTCTTCGCCGTGGCGCAGCAGCTCGAGACCGATGGCAAGCCGGTTAAGTACCTGGCTCAGGGCACCATCTACCCCGACATCATCGAGTCCGGCGCGCGTAAGACGGGCGGCAAGACGGCCACCATCAAGAGCCACCACAATCTGATCCCGTTCCCCGAGGGCGTGCACTTCGACCTCATCGAGCCGCTCGACCACTTCTTTAAGGACGAGGTCCGCGCGCTTGGTCTGGCGCTGGGCCTGCCGGGTCATATCGTGTTCCGCCAGCCCTTCCCGGGTCCGGGTCTGGCCATCCGCATCATCGGCGCGGTCGACAAGGAGAAGCTCGAGATCCTCAAGAACGCCGACGCCATCGTGCGCGAGGAGCTCGACGCCTACAACCAGCGTCTGTTTGAGCAGACGGGCGAGCGCAACTCCGAGCACAGCTGCTGGCAGTATTTCGCCGTCCTGCCCGACATCAAATCCGTCGGCGTTATGGGCGACGAGCGCACCTACCAGCGTCCGATCATCCTGCGTGCCGTCGAGTCCAGCGACGCCATGACCGCCGACTGGGCCAAGCTGCCCTACGACGTCCTGGCCCGCATCTCCGGCCGCATTGTGGCCGAGGTCCCCGGTGCCAACCGCGTGTGCTACGACATCACGTCCAAGCCGCCCGCGACGATTGAGTGGGAATAACGGGAACTGGCTTCTGAACTCGCGTTTTGGTGCTGCCGAGTACCGCCTGATGCTGTTTCGGCATCGCCACAGAGCAAAGCCACCAGCGAAATAGTGGGAATAACAGCCCTCGAATCCTTTGGTTCGAGGGCTTTCTTTTTGCATGTCTACCTGGGAAAACGGCTCAATTATTCCCGCATGCCCCTACTGGGCGGTACGGCGGGGTACTCGGCGGTACGGGAATAATAGTGCCCTGCGGGAATAATTCACAATTCGGGTCCACCGAAGGCCGATTTCGAGTGCCCTTGAGGCACAAGCCCTCATCGTGCGAATGATTGACGAGGGCCGCGCGCCCACCCGTAGGCCCGCGCCACGCCTCGCGGTGTCGCCATTTTAGCGATCTGATTGCGTCGTAGTCCGTTTTGGAAGGGTCGCGAGCATCA
>JAJWXI010000199.1 GCA_021641225.1 Collinsella aerofaciens
AAATCTTTGTTACTATAGTCGAGCTAACGGGTTGTGGCTCAGTTTGGTAGAGCACTGCGTTCGGGACGCAGGGGTCGCTGGTTCAAATCCAGTCAACCCGACCAGAGCATGAGGAGGGACCGCTTCTTGCGGTCCCTTTTTTTAGCTAGTGTTGTGATACCGCGATACCCGCGGTATACTCATTCGAGCTTGTCTCGCTGTATTGTGGAGGTCTACATGTTTGGACTGAGGGCTCCTGAGCTCATCATTATTCTCGTCGTTGTCCTGATTATCTTCGGGCCCAAGAACCTGCCGAAGCTCGGCAAGTCCCTCGGCTCTACCGTCAAGAATATCCGCGAGGGTATGGAGGGCGACGATAAGGCCGAGACCAAGCAGGCCGAGGAGGTCGTGGTCGAGCAGTCCGAGGAGGACAAGGAGATCGCTGAGCTCGAGGCCAAGCTCGCTGCTGCCAAGAAGAAGCAGGCAGAGGACAGCGACGCGGACGCAGAGTAGTCCCATCCCTTTGGGGTGAGCACCTGACCGGCTTGCCCGCAGGCTAGCCGGTCTTTTTCGTTTTGTTGACAGTTGATTGTTTGATCAGAGTTGGGGAGATATCCGTATGGACGCAAGCCAGATCGTACTGACCGCTGAGGGCCGCCAGAAGCTCGTCGAGGAGCTCGCTTGGCGTGAGGGCGATTACGCCAAGGAGATCGTCGAGGACATCAAGGAAGCCCGCGCGTTCGGCGACCTTTCGGAGAACTCCGAGTACGACGCCGCTAAGGACAAGCAGGCCCAGAACGCCGCTCGTATTGCCGAGATCCAGGCCATCCTCGCCAACGCTCAGGTTGCTGCCACCACGGGCGACCTGACCGTCTCCATCGGTTCCACCGTTTCGCTGATTGATCCCAACGGCGAGGTCATGGAAGTCACGCTCGTCGGTACCACCGAGACCAACTCGCTCGAGCACAAGATTTCCAACGAGTCTCCGGTCGGTCACGCCATCATTGGTCACGGCGAGGGCGACTCCGTCGAGGTCGTTACGCCTTCCGGCAAGACTCGCGTCTACACCATCGCCAAGATCGCACGCTAGACCACGGTCCCGCGTAAAGGTATGTTTTCGCTCCCTGGGACCGAATCCTGGGGAGCGTTTTAGTTTGAGGAGCTAACTTATGGCAGAGAACCAGAACGTCGCCGATCAGGCATCGACGCTCAATGACGAGCGCGCCACCCGCCTGGCCAAGCGCGCCGCCCTGTTCGAGGCGGGCCAGAACCCCTATCCCGAGCACTCTGAGCTTGAGGACTACGTCGCCGATATCGAGGCTAAGTACGCCGAGCTTGCCGATGGCGAGGACACCGAGGACGTCGTGAAGATCGCCGGCCGTGTGGTCGCCAAGCGCGGTCAGGGCAAGATTATGTTCATCGTCGTGCGCGATGCGACTGCCGAGATTCAGCTGTTCTGCCGCATCAACGACATGGACGAGGCTGCCTGGAATACGCTCAAGGCCCTCGACCTGGGCGACATCCTGGGCGTGACCGGCGTGGTCGTGCGTACCCAGCGCGGCCAGCTTTCCGTTGCCCCTAAGAGCGCGACCCTGCTTTCCAAGGCCGTTCGTCCGCTGCCCGAGAAGTTCCACGGTCTTTCCGATAAGGAGACCCGCTATCGCCAGCGCTATGTCGACCTGATCGCCAACGACGACGTTCGCGAGACCTTCCGTAAGCGTTCGCAGATTCTCTCCACCTTCCGTCGCTTTATGGAGTCCGACGGCTACATGGAGGTCGAGACCCCCATCCTGCAGACCATCCAGGGCGGCGCCACGGCCAAGCCGTTCATTACGCACTTTAACGCGCTCGATCAGGAGTGCTACCTGCGTATTGCCACCGAGCTGCACCTCAAGCGCTGCATCGTCGGCGGTTTTGAGCGCGTGTTCGAGATCGGCCGCATCTTCCGTAACGAGGGCATGGACCTTACCCACAACCCCGAGTTCACCACGATGGAGGCCTACCGTGCCTTCTCCGACCTCGAGGGCATGAAGGCGCTCGCCCAGGGCGTCATTAAGGCGGCTAACAAGGCCATCGGCAACCCCGAGGTCATCGAGTACCAGGGCCAGACCATCGACCTTTCTGGTGAGTGGGCCAGCCGTCCCATGACCGACATCGTCTCCGACGTGCTCGGCAAGCAGGTCACCATCGACACGCCGGTCGAGGAGCTTGCTGCCGCCGCGCGCGAGAAGGGCCTGGAGATCAAGCCCGAGTGGACTGCTGGCAAGATCATCGCCGAGATTTACGATGAGCTGGGCGAGGACACCATCGTCAACCCGACCTTCGTGTGCGATTACCCCATCGAGGTCAGCCCGCTTGCCAAGCGCTTTGAGGACGACCCGCGCCTGACCCACCGCTTTGAGCTGGTCATCGCCGGCCACGAGTACGCCAACGCGTTCTCCGAGCTCAACGACCCGGTCGACCAGGCCGAGCGCTTTGCCGCCCAGATGGCCGAGAAGGCCGGCGGCGACGATGAGGCCATGGAGTATGACGAGGACTACGTGCGCGCCCTCGAGTACGGTATGCCTCCCGCGGGCGGCATTGGCATTGGTATCGACCGCGTGGTCATGCTGCTTACCAACCAGGCTTCTATCCGCGACGTGCTGCTGTTCCCGCACATGAAGCCCGAGAAGGGTTTCCAGTCCGGTGCCGCTGCCGCCAAGGCTGCCGAGGCCGGCAACGCCGCGAGCCCGTTCGTTAAGTCGCTTAAGCCCACGCTCGATTACTCCAAGATCGCCGTTGAGCCGCTGTTCGAGGAGTTCGTCGACTTCGATACCTTCTCCAAGAGCGATTTCCGCGCCGTGAAGGTCAAGGCATGCGAGGCCGTCAAGAAGTCCAAGAAGCTGCTGAACTTTACGCTCGACGACGGCACCGGCACCGACCGTACCATCCTCTCCGGTATTCACGCTTATTACGAGCCCGAGGACCTGGTCGGCAAGACCTTGCTCGCCATCACCAACCTGCCTCCGCGCAAGATGATGGGCATCCCCAGCTGCGGCATGCTCATCAGTGCCATCCACGAGGAGGATGGTGAGGAGCGCCTCAACCTGATCCAGCTCGACGCCTCCATCCCCGCCGGCGCAAAGATGTACTAACTAGTTACGCGGTTCTACGAACCGCGTAA
>JAJWXI010000200.1 GCA_021641225.1 Collinsella aerofaciens
CTACCGGGAGTAGCCCCGACGGTTGACAAAACTATAGGAACACCCAATGACTAGTTATAGCGGCAGGCCTTGGCCGAGCATGGCGATGGCGCTCATGAGGACCAGCATGCCAGCAGCGTAGGGCAGGATGGCGCCAAGGAGCTCGGCGTCCTTGCCGCGCACGTGCACGGCAGCGAGGCCAATCGCGAGTGTCTGCGGCGAGATCATCTTGCCGGCGGCGACACCCAGGGCATTCAGCGCGACCATCCAGTAGTCGCTCACGCCCAGCGCCGTAGCGGCCTGGCTCTGGATGGGACCGAACAGCATGCCCGAGGACGTGCCCGAACCGGTCACGAACGCTCCAACGGCACCGATCCACGGAGCCAGGATCGGGTACAGACCGCCGGCGACGGCAATGCAAAACGCGCTGATCGACGAAATCATGCCGGCATAGCCCATCACCTTGGCGCAACCCAGCACCGAAAGCATGGTAATGACCGTCGGCATCATCTGCTTGACGGTCGTGACCAGCACCTCGCCCATCAAGCGCGGCGATGCGCCCTGAATGGCACCGCCGACAAACGCCGCCAGGAAAATCCAGACGCCCGGCGTGTTGATCCACGAAAACGTAAGTGTACCGGGGTTCTCGCCGCAATACACCTGCACGTGACTCGCAAACGGCGCGAGCGCGGCGTGCACGTCGGGCACCAGGTTGGAGGTACCCAACAGCAGCACAAAGATCAGGATGAAGCACGACCAGGCCGAAAGCGCCGACTTAGCGGTGAGCTGTTCGCCGGCCTCGATATTCATATGGAAGCGCGCATCCAGATGTCCCGACTTCTCGGTGCGCATGGCAAGCGCGGCGGTCAGCGCAAGCGACACGATGGAGCCCACGACTACGGCCAGCTCGGGACCCACAAACACGGCAACGACCAGGGCAGCACCTACAAAGGACACACCGGAAAGCAGCGCCACGCCGGCAACGCCGTGCATACGCTCGGCAACGCTCGCAACGTTGCCTTGATCATCGGCGACACGGCCCGCAACCAGTACGATAAGCAGCGGTATCACCACAAAGAACGGCGCGAGCTGCACCAGCTGAACGGTCGCCAGGTGCAGGGGATCCAGACCCACCAGATCGGCAACGGACACCGTGGGGATGCCGATGGAGCCGTAGGGCGTGGGCACGCCGTTGGCCAGCAGGCAGATCAACACGGCGGGCACGGCCTCAAAACCCAGGCCCGCGAGCATGCCGGCGGGAATGGCAACAGCGGTACCAAAACCGGCCATGCCCTCCATAAAGCCGCCGAAGCACCAGGCCACGAGCAGCGCCAGCAAACGGCGGTCGCTGCTGATGGAGGTAATCATGCTGCCGATCACGTCCATGGCGCCCGTACGCACGCACAGGTTATACGTGAACACCGCGGCGATAATCACCAACACGATGGGCCACAGGGCCATCAAAAAGCCCTCGAGCGAGGCAGTCGCGATCTGCACCACCGGCAGATGCCACCATGCGAAGGCGAGCACACACGAAAGGGCGAACGAGCCCATAGCGGCCTTCCAAGCTGGCCATTTAAAGCACAGCAGCATCACGACAAGCCAAATGATCGGCACAAGAGCCAGCAAAAATGCGGCGACGTCCATAGGTAAGAACTCCTTGGTACCGCGCGGGCGGCATCGGGGGGTCACAAAACTTGAACAGGATACCGCACGCTTACCGACAATTTACTGCCACCCGCCGAAAATATTGAACAATCCGTTCAAAAACACGAGCAAACACCGCCGCGTCTATACTAGAGCGCAGCAATAGAAAGGAATCGCTTTGAGCATCACGCCCCTCGATAGCATCCGCCGCACCATCGCCCGCCGCAACGGCGTCACCGACCTCACCGTATCGGGCGGGGCGCACGGGCAGGGCGGACGCATCGAGAACGGCCTGTTCCCCGCCTCGCACACCGCCGAGGAGCTCGCTCGCATCCAGGAGCTGAGCCAACGCAACGCCGGCGGCCCCGACAGCAGCCAGGCCACGCGCCGTCGCCGCGAGCGCGATCGCGAGCCCGGCCCCATCCGTCGCATGGTCAATGCCTGGTGGAACCGCCTGCTCGGAGCCGTCTACGGCGGCGGTTTCTCCACACAAGAAGCCGAGTACGAAGATCACGCCACCCGTCGCGACTACCTTTGGAATACCCTGGGCACCGCCGTGTGGGGCATGGCATTTCCGCTGCTCACCATTGTGTCGACGCAGCTCGTGGGCGCCGAGGAGGCTGGCAAATTCTCCATTGCCTTTGTCACCGGCACGCTCATCATGATCGCGTGCAACTACGGCGTGCGCAACTTTCAGGTCTCGGACATCGACGAAAAAACCTCCTTCGCCTCCTACCAGCTCAACCGCTGGCTCTGCGGAGCGCTCGCGCTGGCATGCGGTCTGGTATACAGCAGCGCCCGTGACTACGATGCGCAGATGGCCACGATCGGCCTGGGGGTCTACCTCTATAAGGTGATCGACGGCATCGCCGACGTGTACGAGGGCCGCCTGCAGCAGGCCGACAAGCTCTATTTGGCCGGCATGAGCCAAACGCTGCGTTCCGCCGGCGTCATCGCGGTCTTTAGCGTGGCACTGTTCCTCACGCGCAGCATGCCCATCGCCGCCATGGCCATGGGCATCGCCGCGATTGCCTCGCTCGTGCTGGTCACCGCCCCGCTCGCCCTGCTCGAAACCGAAAAATCACGCCGTATGAGTCTGCGCGAGGCTGGTCACCTGTTTATCCAGTGCGCCCCACTCTTTGGCGCGCTGTTCCTGTTCAACCTCATCGAGAGCATGCCCAAGTTCGTGATGGAAGGCACGCTGGCCTACAAGTATCAGCTGTACTTTAATGCCCTGTTCTTTCCGGCGCAGGCTATTTTGTTGAGCATTGGATTTATCTATAAACCGCAGCTCCTGCGTCTGTCGAGCATTTGGGCGAATCCGCGCAAGCGTCGCCGCTTTGACTTGATTATTGTTGCCGTTATGGCGCTGATCGTTGTCATTACCAGCGTGTGCGCCGCATTTATGGCAGGCCCCGGCATTCCCCTCATGAGTTTTATGTACGGCCTCAACTTTGAGCGCTACCGCACGCTGGCACTGCTGATGGTCGTCGTCGGCGGCGTCACC
>JAJWXI010000201.1 GCA_021641225.1 Collinsella aerofaciens
GTTTTCCCGTCAGCTCGTCGAGGCCCGTCACGAGATGCTGAGCATCTACGAGGCCGTCGATCTGGCCCTCCACGATGCCGTTAAGGCCTATGTGACCGACGACCGCAAGCTCGCCACCAAGACCAAGAAGCGCACGCTTTCGATTGACGCGCGCTGCGCCAACCTGGAGGCCGTCTGCTACAACCTGATCGCCACGCAGTCACCGGTCGCCTCCGACTTCCGCCTGCTTCAGACGATCATCTACGTCGACTTTAACCTGCAACGCATGACCGATAAGGTTCGCCAGATCTGCCGCGCCACGCGTCATATGATCAAGGCCGACATCTCGCTGCCCCAGGAGCTTGTCGGCACGGTCGAGGCCGAGGCTGAGGCCGTCTACCAGGTGCTGGGCTCTTCGCTTTCTGCGCTCGTCACCAACGACATGTCCATCATCTGCAACTTGGCCGTCGAGGACGAGCCAGTGCACGCCGCCTACGAGAAGTTCTTCCGCACCTTTAACCGTATGGATACAGGCGACTTTATGGACGACGACAGCAACTATGACGACCTGCGCCGCGCCATCATGGTTTCGCGCTACCTCGATCGCATCGCTTCCATTTCCATCGATGCCGCTTGCCGTCTGACCTTCCTGTTGACTGGTCAGCGTATGAACGCCGGCGATATCGCCCGCACTGATGAGGACGAGCTCGAGAGCATGCGCGTGCCTTCGGGCGAGGGTGTTATCATGAGGCCCGCCGTCGACGCGCGCTACGTTGCCAAGGTGCCCGTTAACGAGGTCAGCGAGGGTCTTCGCTACCTGCTCGATCATCTTGAGGACGAGGACGATGGCGAGGACGACGAGGAGTAAGTAGCCCCGTTCGTCGAAAGATTGTAAATACCTAAGTGAGCGCGGCCTTGCACATGCGGGGCCGCGCTCTTGCGTTAGCATGGGACTACTTGTTTGGCTGTCAGCGGAGGCGATTAGCAATGGATAACTATTTGGACTTGATGCGCGCTCGCCGCGAGCAGATTCTGGAACGTTTTTATGCGGCGCTCGATCGCGCGGGCCGCCCCCACGACGCCGCGCGCCTCATTGCCGTGTCCAAGACCGTTGGTGTCGATGAGACCGTTGCCGCCATCCAGACGGGGTATCGCCATTTTGCCGAGAACCGCCCGCAGGAGCTGGTTCGCAAGCTCACGGGTCTGGTGGAGCATCCGGAGCTGCCCGAGGTGCGCTTCGATATGATCGGCAACCTGCAGACCAATAAGATCAATGCGGTGCTGGGCTCAGCCGAGCTGATTCACTCGGTGGGTTCGCTGCATCTGGCGCAGGCGATCTCGAGCCGTGCTGTCCGCAAGATTGAGGCAGGCGAGCTCGCCGGCCCCCAGCGTGTGCTCATCGAGGTCAATGTGAGTGGTGAGGAGTCGAAGGGAGGCTTTTCGCCCGATGAGATTCGCGCCGCCGCGGGTGAGCTTGCGGAACTTGAGGGAATTTGCGTACAGGGGCTTATGACTATGGCGCCCCGGGGGAATAAGGATGTGGCACGCCGCACCTTTGCGGGGCTTCGTGAGCTGAGGGATGAGCTGGAGGCGGTGCATCCCGATTTGAACCTGCCTGAGCTTTCCTGCGGCATGAGCGAGGACTTTGAGCCTGCCCTTGAGGAGGGCTCTACGCTCGTTCGCCTGGGCAGGGTAGTATTTAGCCCGGAGTTTGCAGTAAAATAAGGCTCTGAAGTGCGCACTGATTATCGGGGTGCCTGCACTAAACCGCGAGAGGACACAACCATGGGCTTCCTTGACGAGATTAAAAATAAGATGCACCTGGGCGGCCAGCAGGGTTACGACCAGGGTTATGGCCAGGACGACGACTACGGCTACGATGACGGCTATGACGATAGTTATCAGGGCAACGGCTACAGCGGTGCTTCGGGCGAGGGCTTCTACACCCAAGACGAGCCGAGCAACGGCCTGCTTGGTCAGACGCGCCGCGGTGAAGCTGAGTCGGTTGCCGTGTATACGCGCTCCGGTCAGCTTGTCGGCGATGACTCCCGTCATGCCACGACGTATAACCCGCCTTCGCGCTCGCAGGACAGCGTTGCGAGCGGTTATCGTCCTGGTGCCTATGACACGCCGTCGAGCTACGCCGAGAACACCCGCGCCCGTGCCGCCGCTGCGCCCGCGCCTGCACCGAGCGATGCCTCGGCCTATGCGAGCAATATCATCAACGCCACGCCGCAGCTGCCGGCCTATGTCCTGCGCCCCGAGAGCTATGACGACGTGGAGACCGTAGTGCGCCGCGTTCGCACCAAGCAGCCTGTCGCACTGATTTTTGTGGGCGTACGCACCGAAGTTGCTAAGCGCGTCTTGGACTTCTCTTACGGCTTTGCCTGCGGTCTGGGTGCCACGGTCAAGGAGGTGGGCGACCGCGTGTTCATGGTGCTGCCCGCCGGCTGCGAGGTCAAAGATTCCGATCTCAAGAAGCTTCGTGCCGACGGCTACCTTAAGTAAAGACAAGACGAGGAGATTCCCATCAACATCTACACTATCGTCCAGCTGGTCAACACGCTGTTCAACTTCTATTCCACGCTCATTGTCGTCTACTGCTTTATGACGTGGATTCCCATGAAGCAGGGTGGTTTGCTTCAGGATATTGCCGCGGTGCTCGATAGCGTGTGCGGTCCGTGGCTCAACCTGTTCCGTCGTTTCATCCCGCCGATGGGCGGTATCGATTTTTCGCCGGTCGTTGCGATTATTGCGTTGCAGTTGGTGCAGAGGCTGGTTCTGCAGCTTCTTATAGGTATACTCGTGTAGAACTGACTTAGTAACTTACGTCGGGCGTGTAGCGCCGAGGCGATGAAAAAGGAGACTTGTTATGGCTATTACCCCTGCAGACATCCAGGCTCAGACTTTCTCTGAGGCCAAGCGTGGCTACGATCCCGCCGAGGTCGACGTCTTCTTGGAGACGCTGTCCTCCGAGGTTGACGCTATGCTCGCTAAGATCGTCGACCTTAAGGGTCGCCTGACTGCTACCGAGCAGCAGCTTGCCGATGCGCAGGCTCAGCTTGCCCAGACTCAGGATGCCACCGCCCAAGGGCGTCTATCCCTATCACATGCTCGTCTGTGGCTATCCCGCCGACCAC
>JAJWXI010000032.1 GCA_021641225.1 Collinsella aerofaciens
TGGTGATCGCCGCGGTGGTCAAGGCGCTGTTCCACGGTAGCCTGCGCGTGGACGAGGCCGACGAGGCGCTGGGCCTGGATGCGAGTCAGCACGGCGAGAGCGCGTATCCTTCGTTTAGTGGTCTGGACTAACAGTTTCAAACGTTCTGTCAGACCAACTCTTAAAGAGAGGAATTCACTATGAAGAAAATTACGGCTATCGTGCGCCAGGAGAAGCTTGAGGTTCTCAAAGATGCGCTGTTTGCTGCCGATGTTCGCGGCATGACTATCAACCAGGTGCAGGGCTGCGGCGCACAGCATGGCTGGAAGGAATACGTGCGCGGCAACGAACTGCTCGTCAATACCATCCCCAAGGTGCAGTTCACCCTCATCTGCGCTGATGAGCACGTTGACGGAATTGTCGACATCATCTGCAATGCCGCCCGCACCGGTGCCGTTGGAGACGGCAAGATTTGGGTCGAGCCGGTCGAAGAAGTCATCCGCATTCGCACCGGCGAACACGGCCCCGCAGCGGTGTAGGACAATCTTTCGCCTGACGGGCGTGCCTCTCTTGGGGCGCGCCCGTTCTCGTCTACAATATCGTGCAGACGAAAGAGAGGCATGCCCATGATCAAGATGTTCGCGAGTGACTTAGACGGTACGTTGCTTAACGCCCTGCACGAGGCGGATGGGACCATTCGCCGCGCCATTCGTGAGCTGACCGAGGCTGGTCTGCATGTGGTTCCCGCGACCGGGCGCTCGACGCTGCCGATCGGCGAGCATGGCTTTACGGGCCTGGCGCTTGACGCCTGCTGCTCTAACGGCTCCATTGTGCGCGACAGTCATGGCGAGGTGCTCAAGACCTGGACCATCGACCCGCAGGTTACCGAGGAGCTGCTCAAGGCGTTCCCGGACATTTGCTTTGATTGCTCCACGCCCGATGGCATGTTTTCGAGCGGTTCGTTCGAGATGCACCAGGCGGGTTTTAAAAAAGACAGTCCTATCAAGCGTATTGTGATGCGCGGCATGCGTGCGCGTGGCGGCTATCACGAGGAACAGTATTTCGACCAGTCGATCGGCGATATCTTGCGTCATGACGTGTGCAAGATCAATTGTCGCGTGACCTCGCCCGAGCTGGAGCGTGACCTTAAGGCGTATTTGGCCGAGCGCTCCGACCGCGTGGTCAACGCACCGTTCGATCCGGTGATGTTCGAGATCACGGACGTGGCGTGCAACAAGGGCGAGAGTGTGGCCTGGCTGGCGGGCTACTACGGTATTGCCGAGGACGAGGTCGCGGTCTACGGCGACGGCGGCAACGACATCGCCATGCTCAAGCGTTTCCGCCACAGCTATGCGACCAAGAATGGCAGTGACGCGGCCAAGGCCGCCGCGAGCGCGACCATCGGCAACTGCATGGTCCACGCCGTCCCCAAACACATGCTCGCCACCATGCGCAAGCAAAACTCCCGCACCGTCATCGAATAATGTGGCAAAGGGACAGTCCCTTTGCCACAATCTAAATATTGCCTTTACGTGTTGATACACACGGTGTGCAATAATACTCGCACTGTGCAATAGCGCACAGGCTGAGTAACAAGGAGGACGCTTGTCCCAGCTCGAGAAATGCGATCGCCGGTCCCTTCGCTCGCAGCGCGCCCTTCGCCAGGCGCTTGCCAGCGAACTTGCCGAAAGCGGCGACCTTTCGCGCATTAACGTCGCGTCGCTCACCGAGCGCGCCGGTCTTACACGCCGCACGTTCTATTCGCACTACCGCGATATCCCCGACTTTATCAGCCAGATCGAGGACGGCTTGCTTGCTGAGATTCGCGAGCGGGTGGAGCTTATCACCGCAGCTCAATTACCCGATCTTTACCGCAATATCGACGAGCTCGAGCCGGCACCCGGTTCGGTTGAGCTGCTTCGCTATCTTGCGGCTAATCGCGACCTTATCGGGGCCCTGCTGGGCCCGGGCGGCGACCCCGCCTTTATTAAAAAGATCATCGATACCGCACGCGAGGCCGTGGTGCCGCGTGCACAGACGGGCATTTTGGGCTTGGCGCTGGGCACCTTCTTTGACTACTACGTCACCTATGTCGTGAGTGCCGAGGTCGGCATGATCCAACGTTGGTTTGAGCGTGACCTTTCCGAATCGCCCGAGACCATGGCGCGCATTATGACGGTCATCGCCTTTGTGCGCCCTGGTGACCTGTATGGCCAACCCATCGATATCAACGTGCCGGAATACGGCATGAAGTTATTGAACTTGCAGCTCGAGGACGCGGTCGACACCGCCGCAACCGTCGAGTCCAACAACTAAGAGGAGAGACAATGAGCAAACTCGTCGAGGGCATTAAAGACCGTGTGGTCGCTGCCGCACGCGAGGCCGCGCCCACCGTGATGGACGCGGCGCAGAAGGCCGCGGCCGCTGCTGTCGAGAAAGTTGCTGAGGCAGTTGCCGATGCCAAGAACGCGGCAGGGGAGACGTCCGTCGCTGGCGATCCCGCTACCGCCACTGAGCCCGTAGCCGCCGCCCACGCCCCCGAAGGCGCGATCTTCAACCCCGAGAACGCCCGTGGCAACCTGCACCTGGGCATCGACGTGGGCTCCACCACCGTCAAGCTCGCCGTGCTCAACGACGATAACCAGATCGTCTACGCCAAGTACCAGCGCCACCACACCGACGTCCGTGCCTGCGCTCGCGATCTGTTCGAGGGCGCCGCGACTGTGCTGCCGACGGCCCAGATGACCTGCGCCATCACCGGTTCGGGCGGTCTGCTGCTGTCCCAGTGGCTCGACCTGGAGTTTGTCCAGGAGGTCATCGCCAGCAAGCGCGCCGTCGAGACCCTTATCCCGGCCACCGATGTCGCCATCGAGCTGGGCGGTGAGGATGCCAAGATCATCTACTTTGACAACGGCATCGAGCAGCGCATGAACGGCACCTGCGCCGGCGGTACGGGCGCGTTCATCGACCAGATGGCTACTCTGCTGCACACCGACGCGAGCGGCCTCAACGAGCTCGCGGCCAACGCCACCACCATTTATCCCATCGCCAGCCGCTGCGGCGTCTTTGCCAAGACCGACGTGCAGCCGCTGCTCAACGAGGGTGCCCGCCCCGAGGACGTCGCCGCTTCCATCTTCCAGGCCGTCGTGACCCAGACCATCTCGGGCCTGGCGTGCGGCCGTCCCATCCGCGGCAACGTCGCCTTCCTGGGCGGCCCGTTGCAGTATCTCTCCGAGCTGCGCCACCGCTTCTACCTCACGCTCAACCTGGACGAGGAGCACCGCATTGTGCCCCAAAACGCTCACCTGTTTGTGGCGAGCGGCGCCGCCATGGCGCATGAGTCCAACAAGCTCAGCACGTTCCTGCAGCTCATCGAGGCCATCGACAGCCTGGGCGACACGCAGGGTGCCGAGGTCGAGCGCCTGGATCCGCTCTTTGCCACCGACGAGGATTTTGCCGAGTTCAAAACTCGCCACGACAAGGAAGTCGTCCCCAAGGGCAAGCTCGACGGCTACACCGGCCGCGTGTTCATCGGCATCGACGCCGGCTCCACCACCATGAAGGCCGCACTTGTGGGCGAGGACGGTCAGCTGCTGCACACCTGGTACGGCAACAACAACGGCGACATCCTGGGCACGGCCAAGGTCATCATGGCCGATTTCTACAACCACATCCCCGCCGGCTGCACCATCGGCCACGTGACCACCACGGGCTACGGCGAGGCGCTGCTCATCGAGGCCCTCAAGGCCGACTCCGGCGAGATCGAAACCGTCGCGCACCTGCGCGGCGCCAAGGCATTCCTGCCCGGTGTCGAGTTTATCCTGGACATCGGCGGCCAGGACATGAAGTGCCTGCGCGTCAAGGACGGCGTGATCGAGCACATCATGCTCAACGAGGCCTGCTCGTCGGGTTGCGGCAGCTTTATCGAGAGCTTCGCCGTGTCCATGAACATGGACGTGCGCGCGTTTGCCGACGCCGCCATCCATGCCAAGGCCCCCGTCGACCTGGGCAGCCGCTGCACGGTCTTTATGAACTCGCGCGTCAAGCAGGCGCAAAAGGAAGGCGCCACGGTGGGCGACATTGCGGCCGGCCTGTCCTATTCCGTCATCAAGAACGCCCTGTTCAAGGTCATTAAGCTGCGCGACCCCAAGGAGATTGGCAGCCAAGTGATCGTCCAGGGCGGCACCTTTATGTCCGACGCTACGCTGCGTGCGTTTGAGCAGCTCACTGGCGTTCACGCCGTGCGTCCCGACATCGCCGGCTGCATGGGCGCCTATGGTGCGGCCCTGCTCGCCCGCGATCGCGCCGGTGCCGATGGCACCTCGACCATCCTTTCGGCTGAGGACATCGCGCACCTTACCGTGACGCAAAAGCATGTCCGCTGCGGTCGCTGCTCCAACAACTGCCAGCTCACCGTCAACGACTTTGGCGGCGGCAGGCGCTTCATTACCGGCAACCGCTGCGAGAAGGGCGCCGGCCACAAAAAGCAGAAGACCGAGGCCCCCAACCTCTTCAAAAAGAAAAACGAGCTGCTCTTTAACCGCGAGGTTCTGAGCCCCGACGAGGCCCCGCGCGGCACCGTCGGCATCCCCCGTGCGCTCAACATGTACGAGAACTACCCCTTCTGGCATGCGTTCTTTACGCGCCTGGGCTTTAGCGTGCAGCTGTCCGACCAGTCGAGCAAGAAGACCTACCAGGCGGGCATCGAGTCCATGCCGTCCGAGAGCGTGTGCTATCCGGCCAAGATGAGCCACGGCCACGTGATGAACCTTATCGACCGCGACGTCGACTTCATTTGGATGCCGTGCGTGCGCTGGGAGCGCAAGGAGGACCCGACTGCCGGTAACTGCTATAACTGCCCCATCGTCATGAGCTACCCCACGGCGTTGGCACTCAACATCGACGAGATCCGCGAGCAGAACATCGAGTTCCTGTACCCGTTTGTGCCCTATCACGATAAGACCGAGCTCAAGCGCCGTCTGTATCAGGTGCTCGCCGTCGACCGTGTGGCCGATGCGCAAGCCGGTCGCGGTCGCGTGCGTGGACCCAAGATCACGCGCTCCGAGGTCGATGCCGCCGTCAACGCCGCCTTTGAGGCCGATGCGCGTTTCCACGAGGACATCCAGACCATGGGCGAGGAGGCCCTTAAGTGGGTCGAGGACCACGGTGGCCATGGCATTGTGCTCGCCGGCCGTCCCTACCACAACGACCCCGAGATCAACCACGCCCTGCCCGAGCTTATCTCGAGCTTTGGCTTTGCGGTCTTTACCGAGGATTCGCTCGCGCATCTGGTAAAGCCCGAGCGCCCCATCCGCGTCGTCGACCAGTGGATGTACCACAGTCGCCTGTACGCCGTCGCCCGTTTTGTGACGATGCGCAACGATCTGGACCTGATTCAGCTCAACTCCTTCGGCTGCGGCTTGGACGCCCTGACCACCGACCAGGTGCAGGAGATCCTGGAGGCCAGTGGCAAGATCTACACCGTGCTCAAGATCGACGAGGTGTCCAACCTGGGCGCCGCGCGCATCCGCATCCGCTCGCTCATGGCGGCGCTCAAGGACCAGGAGGCCGAGCGCTTGGCCGAGGCCACGGCCGCGGGCGAGGCCTACGAGCAGGGCGATGCCGCGCCGGTGACGCCCTCCAAGGATGCCCCCGCGTTCGCGAGCCGCAAGTACACGTTTGAGGCGCAGCGCGAGAGCGCCTCGACCGCATGGCCCAAGGTGCCCTTTACCGAGCAGATGCGCGACGAGGGTTACACCATCCTGTGCCCGCAGATGGCGCCGATCCACTTCGACCTGGTCAAAGAGGTGTTCCGCGGTGCCGGCTACAACTTGGAGCTGCTGCCCTCGACCGATCACGACGCCGTCGAGGCCGGCCTGCGCTACGTGAACAATGACATTTGTTACCCGTCGATTCTGGTGACGGGCCAGATTATGGAGGCCATCGAGAGTGGTCGGTACGACCTGTCCAAGACGGCCGTGGTCATCAGTCAGACCGGCGGCGGCTGCCGTGCCACCAACTACATCGCGCTCATTCGCAAGGCACTGCGCGAGAGCGGCCACCCCGAGATTCCGGTGATCTCGCTTTCGGCAGTGGCGCTCGGCGAGGATAACCCCGGCTTTAAGATTACGCCGGCGCTGCTTAAGCAGGCAGTCTACGCGGTGCTCTTTGGCGACGTGATGATGCAGTTGCTCTACCGCTGCCGCCCGTACGAGGCCACGCCCGGCGCTGCCAACGCACTCTACGAGGAGTACATGGCGCGCGCCCGCAAGCTGGCGCCCAAGTTCAACCGCCACAACTACACCAAGCTGTGCCGCGAGGCCATCTGCGCGTTCGACACCATGCCGCTTGTGGGCGAGGGCACCAAGCCTCGCGTGGGCGTGGTCGGCGAGATCTTGGTCAAGTTCCACCCCACGGCCAACAACCACGTGGTCGACGTTATCGAGCGCGAGGGCTGCGAGGCCGTGGTACCGGGCCTGCTCGACTTCTTCCTGTACTCCATGAGCAACGCCGAGCTACAGAAGGACGAGCTGGGAAGCTCTGCCACGGTGCGCGCTAGTATGCAGGCGCTCATTAAGCTGGTGGACTGGATGCGTACGCCGGTGGAGGAGCTGCTCGAGAAGTCCGAGCGCTTTGAGGCGCCCGAGCGCATCGGCACCATGGCCGACAAGGCTCGTACGGTGCTTTCGGTGTGCAACAACATGGGCGAGGGCTGGCTGCTCACGGCCGAGATGCTCGACCTGATCGACCATGGCGCGCCCAATATCATCTGCACGCAGCCTTTTGCGTGTCTGCCCAACCACGTGGTAGGCAAGGCCGTCATCAAGGAGCTGCGACGTCAGCACCCCGAGAGCAACATCGTCGCGGTGGACTACGATCCCGGTGCGTCCGAGGTCAACCAGCTCAACCGCATTAAGCTCATGATCAGCGTGGCCAAGGAGAACATGCGCGCCGGCAAGGGCTTTAAGCTCGAGAAGGTGGCGCCGCTCGCGATGGACGAGGTCACCGGCCAGATGCGTGCCCACGATGGCTGTGCGAGCTGCGGTTCGGTCGATGAGAGTGCCGTGGCGTCGGTCGCTGAGCGCCTGGGACGCGGCGTTAAGAAATAACTGGCCTGCTTAGGGCTAGATATGAGGCAAGCGGGTGGTAGCCGTATCGGCTACCACCCGTTTTTGCTGGACATGGAACCCTGAGATAATGAACACATGTAACCGTTCGCCGCAAATTACCGTCCGTTTATGGAACCCACCCCCAACGTGCGTCCTCCTTACGGTTGAATAAATACACATCTATGGAATTACGCAAGAGAGGACTGTTCCTATGAGCTACAAGACCGTTTGTGTTGCCGGCGGCGGCGTGCTGGGAAGCCAGATTGCCTTCCAGGCCGCCTACTGCGGCTTTGATGTGACGATCTGGCTGCGCAGCGAGGGCAGCATCGGGCGCACCCAGCCCAAGATCGACCACGTGCGCGAGGAGTACATCGCGGCAATCGAGGGCATGGCGGACGGCACGGGCGAGTGGTGCTCCGGTATCGCCGATAGCGGCAAGACCTTCGACAAGGAGGCGGCGCTCGCTGCCGTTGAGCGCGCCTACTCCACGCTCAAGCTGGAGCTCGATCTTGCCAAGGCAGTGGCCGACGCCGACCTGGTCATTGAGTCTATGGCCGAGGACACCCAGGCAAAGATCGACTTCTACAAGAAGCTCGCCCCGGTTCTGCCGCAAAAGACCGTCATCGTGACGAACTCCTCCACACTGCTGCCGAGCACCTTTGCTAAGTACACTGGTCGTCCCGAGAAGTACCTGTCGCTACACTTTGCCAACTCCATCTGGAAGAACAACATGACCGAGGTCATGGCACAGGACCAAACCGACAAGCGCTACTTCGATGAGCTCGTCGACTTTGCCAACGACATTCGCATGCTGGCGCTTCCCGTCAACAAGGAAAAGAACGGCTACCTGCTCAATTCCATGCTGGTGCCGTGGCTGCTTTCGGGCCTTGACCTGTATATCTCGGGCGTGAGCGACCCCAAGAGCATCGACCTCGCGTGGACGCGTGGCACCGGTGCCCCCAAGGGCCCGTTCCGCGTATTCGACACGGTGGGCATCCAGACGGCCTACAACATCGTCATGCAGTATCAGAAGGTCCCGGGCCTGGTGAGCCCGCTGCTCAAGAAGATGATGATGCCCTACAACTTTAAGGCTATGGCGTCCGTCCTCAAGAAAATGCTCGACGAAGGCAAGCTGGGCGAAAGCTCGGGCGAGGGCTTCTTCAAGTACTAAATAATGATCCCTCGGCAACATTGGGAAACGTATCATTTGCAGCGTCATGCGCCGCATGGCCCGTGTGCTATTTCGGCGCATGACGCAAAAGAAACTGATGTGTGGGGATAGAGGGGAAACGGCAATGGATCGGCAAATCGTGCTTAAGCAGGATATCCTCGACGCGCTCTCCGCCGTCGGTATGTGCGCAGGGCAGACGGTTATGGTCCATTGCTCGCTCAGCGCGCTTGGATATGTGTGCGGCGGCGCACAGCCGGTGATCGAGGCGTTGCTCCAGATGGTGGGCGAGACCGGTACCATCATGATGCCGACGCAATCATGGAAAAACTTGGACCCCGAGAGTGGTGTCCATTGGCAAGAGCCGCAAGAATGGTGGCAGCTGATCCGCGATAACTGGCCTGCCTATGACAAGCGCATTACGCCCACCAACACGATGGGTGCCGTGGCTGAGATGTTCCGGACGTGGCCGGGCACGTTTCGCAGCGATCACCCAGCGCGTTCAGTGGCGGCAAACGGCCAGCATGCGCAATTCCTGACGGAGAACCACGACCTGAGCAACATCTTTGGCGATGGATCGCCCATCGCGCGTCTGTATGATTTGGACGGCTATGTTCTGCTGGTGGGCGTTGGCTATGACAAGAATACGTCACTGCATTTGGCAGATGCCCGTGCGCAGTACCCCGGCAAGCACGACTGTGTGGAGCACAGCGCGATCATGGAAAACGGCCAGCGCGTGTGGAAGGAGTACCGCACACTTTTTGTCGACGGCAAAGACTTCGACGAGATCGGCGCTGCTTTTGAGCGTGGATGCTCGGTGCGTACGGCGCCTCTCGGTAACGGTATGATCCGCTTTATGCGCCAGCGCGAGCTTGTTGACTTTGCCGTGGGCTGGATTGAGCGCCATCGCGGCTGCCCCGAATAATTCGGGGGGGGGCATCGCGGATCAACTGCGCACCCCGCGTCTCTGCATCGTCACAAGCCTAAGCTACTCTTTGAGATCGCCGACGCCGTGACCGTGTCGTATGAGGTTGCCGGTCAAAAAAGACCGGTGACGTGCCCAAAGTTGCCGCGTTTCCCCGCACATCTCGCGGCAGCCAAAAAGAGCGATGGCGAGCGCGTTAACGTCGAGGACCTCATCATCAAGATTGACGTGACGACTGGACGTGAGCAGCGCGCAGCGCGTCGGCGATTCGAGCAGCATGCTCGTGGCATCGGGTCAAGCCACGACCTTTACCGAGTACGATCGCTACGGGCTGCCCATCGCCACCTACGAGATGGAAGCCGAGAAGTTCATCTACCGCGTGTACAAGTACGAGCTGTAGGGCCGCGCTTAGGTTTGACCAATGGAGTATGAAAACACGCCGTTCGCCGATGCCCCCTCCGCGAGTGGCAGCCATATGGTTTGATAAAAGAAACATATAGGTGTCGCTGGCCTGCCGGTGACGTTCCCCCTGATATCGGAGGTTCCAGGTATGTTTCGCGCTCCGTTAAATAACTATCGGTTGGGCTAACATGGGTCGCCGTGCTATTTCGATAACCCTTGCAGTGGTCTGCCTGGCTGTGCTCCTGGGCGCTACAGGGCTGTTTGCTATAAGCCGAGAAACGTCCTATATGCAGGAATGCGCTTCCGAAGGTTTTGCCATTGATGGTTTCTACCGGGATGACAAAACGAGTCGGGAAACCCTGGCTTTTCATGAGGAGGACAACTGTCGATGGCAGCTGGTCGACCAAGACGGAATCTGCACAGACGGGCAGTTTAAGCGTACGGATGACCCCAACATCCTGATATTAAAGAAGGAAAACGGCGAAGAATTCGGTACGGTCCATGTGGCGTATATGTCACGCCGACGCGAGCAGGGCCAGCTCTATCTATTTAGAGATAGCAAAGTGACCCGGTTTTATCTGGTGAGCACCAAACCTGCGTTTACGGTGGAGTCTGGCGATGTCGATCCGGCCAGTTGATTCACGGCAATAAAACGGCGAGCGGGGCGCGGGTGTGAACCGCACCCCGCAATTTGCTCGTGTCCGCATCTCGTCTGCGCCTCGTCGTAGCTTGCGTACGTGCGAGCGCTCATCCCGCGCCGGCATCACTGCACATCGAACTCCACGCGATCGAGTTCGGGCACATTGAGATCGATGAGCTTGCGGGCAACGCGGCGGTCGTGCTCCCCGAGCCTCTCGCTCGTCGTCACATGGGCGACAATCTCGCGCTCGACGATGCCCTCCTCGTCGCCTTCGGTGGCCGAGGTCTCGACGGCGACGGTGTAATCCTTAAAGCCCGGCAGTACCGCGGCAAGCTCGCGCGTAGTTTCGGTGACGCCATAGCCGTCCTGCACGCCGGCCTGCGCCGAGCCAATGGATCCCGCGGTCATAACGATGCAGGGGATGGCAAAGATCACCGTACCCACGATGATGCGGCGGCGCACCTTGTGTGACAGCTCATCGACCTCGGCGTTTTCCTCGGCGGTCACAATGCCGTCGCCGTTGAGGTCACGCTTGAGCGGCACGCGCAAAAGAAGAAGCACGGCTTCGGCTGCCAGCGCGATAAAGACGACGTTGATGCCAAACTCGTAGAGGGCCGAGAGAAACAGCGACCCGCTTGCGATGGCGATGCCATAGCCCGCCGCGCACAGGGGCGGCATGAGCGCGGTCGCCACGGCCACGCCGGCGATGAGCGTGGCAGGTTCCTGATCGCGCGAGTTGCCCAGGCCACCCGCAAAGCCGCCCGCGAGCGCGACGGCAAGGTCCCACACAGTCGGTGTCGAATTGTCGATGATGGCGGCCGTGGTGGTGCCAAGGGGCGAGAGCTTAAAGCACAACGTGGACGTGACCAGGCAAAAGGCCATCTGTAGAGCCAAGCTCGCGACGGCTTCGACGGTAATCTCGCGGTCGAGCGTGGCGATGCCATATGCCATGGCAAGGACCGATCCCATAAGCGGGCAGATGAGCATGGCACCTACAATGGCGATATCCGAGTCGATATCGAGGCCGATGCTCGCGATCAACATAGCAATGATCAGGATGCATAAGTGCGAGCCAGTCAGGCGCGCCCCGTTTACAAAGCGTTTGCGAATCACGTGATAGGGCGCGCGTCCCTCGCGAATGTTGAATGCCTGCTTAAGGAAACGGGTGGCATTCTCCATGGCCTCGCTGTGGGCGGGGCGTATGCCGTGACGACGATGATGACGCTCGCGCAGCCGCTTGATCTGTTGTTTATCGAGTTCCATGCTTACCTCGTTTAGCTTCTGAGCCGCTTCTTGCGTCTGTCGTCTTTACTCTACACCGCGTTGGGCGAGGTGTCAGACAAGGTTTGTTGACCTGGAAGTCAGGCCAATCGACATGGCTAAAACGCCGCGAGGATCATAAGAGCCAAATAGACAAAAAAGCGCGGGGCCGGTTTGATTCCGACCCCGCGCTCTGCACTGGTGCGTTGTTGTTCGGCCTACCCCAGCAGGCTCAGAGCAACAGAGACAAACGCCAGGATAACGCCGACGATTGACTCGCCGCCGAGCAGGCCGCTGGCGACAACCAAGCCCTGTTCCTGGAAGGCAGCGTCCTTGGCAGCCCTCTCCTCGTCAGAAAGACCAGCGGTGGCGTCGCGGTGGGCGGACCACTTGTCGTAGGCGAGCTTGACGCAGGAGCCCAGGAATGCCGTGAGTGACATGTAGAACGGCAGATACACGCCCAGGCCGATCATCATGGCCGGAATGCCGAGCCAGTACATGACGATGCCGGCGATAAAGCCGCCAACGAACCACGGCACGCTCGGGATGCCCGAGACCATGGTGGCGACGACGCTTGCCTGGGCGGCAACAAAGCTCTTGTCGGGGCCAAAGGCGTCCGGGCCATAGGCGGTGACGAGCGCGACCATGACGGCTGCGGCGACCAGGGCGCCCACGATGCCGCCAATGGCCTGGCCGATCCACTGCGCCCGCGGGTTGGTGCCCAGCACGGCGCCGGCCTTAAAGTCGTTCATGACGTCGCCCGCAAGGCCGCACGCCACGGCTACGATGCCGGCGATAAAGAACAGCTTGACCTGAGCGATCTGTGCGAAGGCTGCCACGATGAGCATGACGATGAGGCCGAAGATCTCCATGGGGTCGATGCCCGTCTGGCCGCAGCTCTGCGCGCTCATGATGGTGGTGACAAAGGTGAACAGCGTGACGATGACGGCCGGAACGGGGCCAGGGTCAAGCACGATGGCGATGATCACGGCGATGGCGGCGGCGCCCAGGCCGATGATGCCGGCGTCGAGCTTAAGGGAGCCCGAGATGAGCGACTGCTCATCGGTGTCGGTGGAGCTGTCGGCGGCGAGGCCACGGACGATACCGGCGACCTGCGGCAGGATGTCCTTGAGGACGACGGCGACGCCAAAGCCCATCATGAGACCCATACCCAGGGACTTGACGATGCCCTGCGCAGTCACAACGTCGAACAGACCGGCAGCGGTGCCACCCACGATGATGCCAAAGTTGCCCAGCAGGGCGCCGGCAAACCAGAAGGCGACCGGGGCGAAGCCCACGAGGAAGCCGACGGAGAGCAGCATGGGCGAGTTGTAGATGCCAAAGGTCACGCCGGGGATGTTGAGCGTGCACAGCATGCTGGGCACCACGCCCAGGGCGTCGCGCAGCACGCTGTAGATGCCTGCGATGGCCATAGAGCCAAAGAGCTGCTTGCCGGTCTTGCCGCCGGCCTCGGTGGCGCGCAGGGTCTGAGCTGCGGCGTTGCCGGTGGGGAACTCCAACGCGGCATCCACGATAAAGTGACGGTGGATGAGCGCGGTGGCCAGCAGGCCCAGGATGGTGCCGGCGAGTGCCACGATAAACATGTCGAGCCAGCTGATCTGGTCGGCATAGCCCAGCATCCAGGCGCCCGGGATGGTAAACGCCAGACCGCCGGCGACCATGGCGCCTGCGGACATGATGGTGTGGGTGACGTTTGCCTCGTTGAGGCTGGCGTTGCCCATGAGCTTAAGGAAGAACAGCGAGATGACGGCAGCGAAGACGATCGGCCAGGGGAGTGCGCCCATCTTGAGGGCGGTGTAGGCCGAGCTTGCCGTGATGATCACGCAGCCAAGGACGCCGATGACGACGCCGCGCAGCGTGAGTTGCCCGCGCATCGAGGCGCGGTTCGAGGGATTGCTCATATAGAACTCCTTTGCGTATATCCGCTTCCCCTGGGAGCGCCGCTACGGATACGGTGCGGGAAGTCGGGTTACCAAGGGCCGCCGCGTGAGCTCGCGCGCGACCGCGCACCAGTATAGCCGCAAGCTAGTCATTTTGGGATGACTGGTTTAGGTAGGCGATATACTGCTGGGCAGACGAAAGGAGCGCCGACGATGCTTAATGGGTGCGCATATATATTGACGGTCGACGTGGGCAATACGTTCATTCGCTTTGGCCTGTTTGCAGAGGATTCGGCCGCAGCGCAGGAATGTCCGCTTGCGACGTGCGAGATCACGACGCCGTCGAGCATTACGGCTGACGAGGCGCGCATGCGTCTCGTGCAGGTCATGGCCGCACTGGCGGCCGATGCGGGCATGCCGGGTGCGCTTGTGCCCGCAGCCGCAGTGCTGAGTTGCGTGGTGCCGGCGCTCGAGCGCCCGTGGAAGGCGGCACTTTTTCGCACCTGCACGGGGCGCGTGCTCACCGTGGGGCCGGGCCTCAAGACCGGCATGCCCGTCCACTACGACGACCCGGCCGAGATCGGTCCCGACCGCATCGCCGACGCCGTGGCGGCACGCGCCGTCTACGGCTCTCCCTGTATCGTGATCGACCTGGGTACGACGACCAATATCGAGGTCATCGACGCACACGGTACCTTTGTGGGCGGCGTTATCGCGCCGGGTCTGGCGCTTGGCGCCCGCTCGCTCTCGGCCGCTGCGGCGCGCCTGCCGCAGGTTGAGCCTTCGGCGCCAACGCACGTCATCGGTCGCAATACGCGCGAGGCCATGCGTTCGGGCGTGGTTCTGGGCGAGGTGGCACGCATCGACGGCATGCTCGACATGGTGCTCGCCGAGATGCGCGCGACCAAGGCCGCGGGGGAGGGCGACGTGCCCATCGTCATTACCGGCGACGACGCCGAGGCGCTCGCGTCGCTGGTCGGCCACAGCCTGACGGTAGACGACGCGCTGACGTTGCGAGGACTCGCCGAGCTCTACCGCATCAACCAAAAGCCCCGCCGCGTGTAAAAGTGAGGGCGCCGGTGGGACAAACGCCCCCACCTTTCACCTGCTACAATGGGTCAAACTATTGCGATTACGGAGGTGTCTGCCATGTCGGACGATCTTCATCAAACTTCGTCAGGCAAGCGCCTGGACGTCATTAGCTGGGACGAGTTCTTTATGAGCGTGGCCATCGCCGCACAGCGCCGCAGCAAGGACCCCAACACGCAGGTGGGTGCGTGCATCGCCAGCACCAACCACCGCATCCTTTCGGTGGGCTACAACGGTACGCCCTCGGCGCTCAACGACGACTTTTTCCCGTGGGGTACGAGCGACGACCCGCTGCAGGACAAGCACAACTACGTGGTCCATGCCGAGGCCAACGCCGTGCTCAACTACCGTGGCTCGCTCAAGGACCTCGAGGGTTCCACGGTCTACGTCACGTTGTTCCCGTGCCACGATTGTGCCAAGATCCTGGCGCAGGTAGGTGTGGGCGAGGTCGTCTACCTGGACAACAAGTACGCCGACACCGATGATGGACGCATCAGCCGCCGCATCCTCGACTCCTGTGGCATCAGCTACCGCCAGGTTATCGTCGATGTTCATATCGGCACCGAGGGGCAGGCTCAGCAGTAGCGCGTGTCAACGCCAGCTGGCAACAAAAGGCAGCTAAAAGAGCCCCGTCCCAAATTGACTACTCGTGAAAGTCGCGTCTGCGCGCATGGACGGCTCGTGAGCGGGTACATGGCTGTAGTAACATAGCTTCTGTCCGCGGGCGCGCCCGCGTAATTGTGAGAAAGGAGCCCCTGTGGCTGTTAACGAAGAGCTGCTTAAGAAGGTTCT
>JAJWXI010000202.1 GCA_021641225.1 Collinsella aerofaciens
CCCCCGCCGGCATGCGGCCGTGAAGGCGCTCGATGGCAAGACCCGGCAACGCCAGGCGCAGTCGGTCGAGCTCGGTCGCTGTATCGTGCAGCGGCACGGGGACCGCCACGCGGCCCTCGTCGTCGCGGGCGATACCGGGAACGTCCTCCAACTCATCGGCCGAGTCACTCGGCTCCACGAGCGGGCAAATCACGTAGGCTTGCTGACCCTTTTCATGCGCCTCGCGGATGGCGCCATAGGCAAGGTCGCGGCTCGACTCGGTGAGTACGCGTGTCGTCACGCCAGCGCCAGGGACGGGCCGATGGCGGATGATGCTCGTGTCCAGATCGCCATAGACCGAAAGCGCCAACGTGCGCGGGATGGGCGTTGCCGTCATAACGAGCAGATCGGCACCCGGTCCCTTGGCGCGAAGGGCGTTGCGTTGGCCGACGCCAAACCGGTGCTGCTCATCGATGACCACGAGCGACAGATGCTTGAACGCAACGTTATCCGAAAGCACCGCGTGGGTGCCAAAGAGGACATCGAGCTCGCCCGATTCCAGCTGGGCATGGATCCGCTCGCGCTCGGCCGCCGGCGTGGCGCCCGTCAGGAGCGCCCAGGTCATGCCAGCCTGCGAGAGCAAGGGGCCGGTCTTATCGGCATATTGACGCGCCAGCACGCCCGTGGGCGCCATAACGCAGGCCTGCGTGCCGCTATCGGCAGCCACAGCCAGCGCGCAGGCGGCAACGGCGGTCTTGCCGGTACCGACGTCGCCCAGCAGCAGGCGGTTCATCACGCGCTCGCCATCGCACATATCGCGCAGGATGTCTTGGAACGCGGCCTCCTGCTCGTCGCTCAGCGAAAACGGCAGGGCCTGCTTGAGCGCGGCCAGGTGCTCGCCCGCGGTGTGGGCATAGGGCACCACATCGACCAGGCCGCCGTCGTTGCGCAGGCGCAGCGCCAGCTGCAGGTAGAAGCACTCCTCGTAGGCAAGCCGTGCGCGCGCGATATCGCGCTCAGCCATGCTCGAGGGAAAGTGGATCGATCGAAGCGCACGGGCATTGCTCATCAGGCGACGTTTAACGCGTAAGCGTGCCGGAATGGGATCAAAGGGATTGCCGACGACCTCGAGCGCGCCACTTACGATGCGGCGCATCCACGCCTGGCTCACGCCATCACTCACGAAATGGACCGGCAGTATAGTGCCCGTGGCGCGCCCTTCCTCAAGCTTTTCAAAGTGCGGCGAGGCCATCTGCTTAAAGCCGTAGGCAAACTCGACCTTGCCCATCACGGCCAGGCGGTCGCCTTGCTTAAGCTGCTGGGCAATCCAGGGCTGGCGGAAAAAGGCGACCTGCAGCACGCCCGTCTCGTCAACGAGTGAGACCTCGGTCACCTGCATGCGCGGACGCGGCTGCTTTTGGACGATACGGTCGACCGTGGCGATGATGGTGCACACGGTACCGATGGGCGCCATCTCGATGGACCAGGAGCGCGTAAAGTCCAGGTATCGATGAGGGATATGGAGAAGGAGGTCCCCCACCGTCCGAATTCCCAGACGGCGAAGGGCCTCCTCACGTTTACCCGAAACATATTTGAGTCGCGCGATATCCTCGTCGAGCGCATTGCTCTGGGCAAAGCGCTCCGAGACGCGCGGCACGGAGCACAGCTCGGACATGGGCAGTTGCCTACTCGATCGAGAAGATCACGGGATAGAGCGGCTGCTCGCCACGATGAGCGTCAATCTCCAGATCGGGCTGAGCCTCCTCGATAGCGTCGACGATCTCTTGGAAGGCCTCGTCGGACAGTTCCTCGCCGGCCAGAATCGTCAGCGCGTCGCCCTCCTCTTCCTCCTGCATACGGTTGATGCAATCGAGCGTGACCTGCTTCACGTCGGAGCCGACCACATCGATGGAGCCGGCAATGATACCCATGACGTCACCGGAGTGAATCGGCGAGCCGTCGGAGGCGCTGGAATCGCGCACGGCACGGGTGACCTCGCCATCGCGGACCTCGCTGATGGCGTCGACCATAGCGGCGACGGCGTCCTCGAGCTCGGAATCGGGCAGGACCGCGAACAGCGCGGAGAAGGCCTGCGGAACGGTCTTGGTGGGAACGACGGCGACCTTCTTATCGGTGCAGGCAGAGGCAGCGGCCTCGGCGGCCATGCGGATGTTGCCGTTGTTGGGCAGAATGATGACCGAGGTCGCGTTGACCTGGTCCACGGCGCCCAGCAGGTCGGCGGTCGAGGGGTTCATGGTCTGGCCACCCGAGACGATCACGTCAACGCCGAGGGACTTGAGAATATCGGCCTCGCCCGAACCGGCGGCAACGGCGACAAAGCCCAGCGCCTTGGCAGGCTCGGCGGCCTTCTCCTGGTCCTCGTGGATCTTAGCGGTGCGGTCGTGGGCCTCCATCTCCATGTTATGGATAAAGACCTCGTAGATCTGGCCAAGCTGCAGCATGTGCTCGAGCACCAGGTTGGGGGTGTTGGAGTGCACGTGGATCTTGTAGTCGGGATAGGCACCCACGAGCAGCTCGCAGTCGCCCATGGAACCCAGGAACTTCAGGCACTCGTCCTCGTCAAACGGGGCGTCGGCCTTAAAGAGGAACTCGTTGCAGTAACGGAACTCCGAGCCCTCCCAGTCGTCGTTGGCCTCGATCTCCACACGGCCGAGAGCCGCATCGCGGGCGGAGCCGGCGGAGTCAAACGTAGCGGAGAAATCCTCGACCACGGTGCTGCGGCCAAGAGCGGCAGCAACAAAGTTCTCCAGGAAGATGGCAAAGCCAAAGGCGCCAGAGTCGACTACGCCGTTCTCCTTGAGGACAGGCAGCAGGTCGGGCGTACGGGCGACGGACTGATAGGCCTCGACGACGATGGCGTCGAGCGCGTCCTCGGCCGAAAACTTCTTCTTCTCGCACTCGTCGGCCTTGGTCGAGACGTCGCGCAGGACCGTGAGGATCGTGCCCTCGATAGGCTTGCGGACGGCCTGGAAGGCGACCTTGACGGCACGACGGAAGGCGAACGCGATATTGGCGGACGTGACGGGCTCGTCGGCAGAGACAAGG
>JAJWXI010000203.1 GCA_021641225.1 Collinsella aerofaciens
CTCAACCAGAGCGTGACGCAGCTCATCACGTCGGTGACGCAGATTATCGGCGTGCTCGTCATGATGCTGTCGATCAGTCTGCCGCTCACCGGCGTCACCGTGCTCACACTGCCGGCAGCCGCGATTATCCTGACCGTGATGATTCACTTCTCGCAGCCGTACTTCCGCGAGCAGCAGCAGGTTTTGGGCACCGTCAACGGCATTATCGAGGAGGACTTTGCCGGTCAGAACGTCATTCAGGTGTTCGACCGCGCCGAGGCCTCGATCGAGGAGTTCGACCGTCAAAACGACCGACTGTTTGTGAGCGGTTGGCGCTCGCAGTTCCTGTCGGGCCTGATGATGCCGCTTATGAGCTTGGTGGGCAACATGGGCTACGTGGGCGTTGTCGTGGTGGGCGCACAGCTCGCGCTGACCGGCAATGCCACGCCCGGCGACATCCAGAGCTTTATCCAGTACGTGCGCAACTTTACGCAGCCGGTGCAGCAGCTGGGCAACGTGAGCAACACGATGCAGTCGATGGCCGCTGCCACCGAGCGCGTCTTTGAGTTCCTCGCCGCGCCCGAGGAGGAGCAGAAGGCCGACGCCCAGATTCCCGAGAAGCGCCCTGGCCACGTTGAGTTCGACCACGTCAAGTTTGGCTACACGCCCGACAAGACCATCATCCACGACTTTAGCTGCGAGGCACAGCCCGGCCAAACCATCGCCATCGTCGGCCCCACCGGCGCCGGCAAGACCACGCTCATTAAGCTGCTGCAGCGCTTCTACGACGTGGACGGCGGTTCGCTGCGCGTCGAGGGCGTCGACGTGCGCGACTGGGACCGCGCGGCACTGCGCGGCGAGTTTGCCATGGTGCTGCAGGATACCTGGCTGTTTAACGGCACCATCCGCGAGAACATCCGCTACGGACGTCCCGATGCGACTGACGCCGAGGTCGAGGCCGCCGCGCGCGCCGCACGCTGCGACCACTTTATCCATACGCTCGCCGGCGGCTACGACTTTATGATCAATGAGGAGGGCACCAACCTCTCACAGGGCCAGCGCCAACTCGTGACCATCGCCCGCGCCATTTTGGCCGACCGTCCGGCGCTGATTTTGGACGAGGCGACCTCCAACGTCGATACCCGCACCGAGGAGCTTATTCAGCGCGCCATGGATGCGCTGATGCAGGGCCGCACGAGCTTTGTCATCGCGCACCGCCTGTCCACAATCCGCAACGCCGACGTAATCTTGGTGATCCGCGACGGCGACATCGTCGAGAAGGGCACACACGACGAACTGCTCGCCCAGGGCGGCTTCTACGCGGACCTGTACAACTCGCAGTTCGACGAAGCGGCGTAAAACCGGCGGCAAACAACCGCAATACCCAAAAACGGGGGCGCAGAATGAACTGCGCCCCCGTTTTTTGTTCTGCGGCCCTCGAAACGCCTCCCCTGGGACCTGATTGACGCCCTCCCTCAAGGCCCCGTGGACAAAAAATGGCAAATATGAGTACTGTCACCTTTTTAATAACAGCCAAAACTGCCCCAAACGACCTCTTTGCGGCCTAGATATGCCTTCAAATTGATCAAAATGCCCGGTAGCATGCTTCTGTGTGCCAACGTTAATGAACATATTTACTGTTGTGTCTATTATCTTGTAAGATCGATATGATACTACGCTAGCAACAGTACTCATATTTGCCGTTTTTTGTCCACAGGGTATGCCGCAGAAGATCCAACTTGCTCCACCGTGCCGTACGCTGGCCCTCCCCTTCCGGCGAGCGCCGACATTTCCCCAGATAAAACCGACCAAAATAAACCTGTCCCTTTTCGGCAGGTTTCGCTTGCACTTTAGCGTGCAACAGCGGATAATGCCGAGCATTCGAGAATTCGCCAATTGTTGCCGTTAATTGATAAAGGAGGCCCCATATGGCCATGGAATTCAAGCGCAGGTTGCCGATCCCCATGGAGATCCGCGAGGAAATGCCGCTTTCCGCCGAGCTTACCGCCAAAAAGCAGGCATTCGACGCCGAGGTCGCCAAGGTCTTTACCGGCGAGGACGCACGCAAGGTACTCATCATCGGCCCGTGCTCTGCCGACCGCGAGGACTCGGTGCTTGAGTACATGAACCGACTGGCCAAGGTCGCCGAAGAGGTCAAGGACAAGCTCATCATCATTCCGCGCGTCTACACCAACAAGCCGCGCACTAAGGGCACCGGTTACAAGGGTCTGCTGCACAACCCCGATCCCGAGGCGCCCGATGACCTGCTCGAAGGCGTCAAGGCCATCCGCCACATGCACCTGCGCGTCATCGAGGAGACGGGCTTCTTCACCGCCGACGAGATGCTCTACCCCTCCAACTATCAGTACCTCGTTGACCTGCTGAGCTATGTTGCCGTGGGCGCACGCTCGGTCGAAAACCAGGAGCATCGCCTGGTGTCAAGCGGCATCTCGGTGCCCGTCGGCATGAAAAACCCCACCGCCGGTTCCACCACCGTCATGCTTAACTCCATTTACGCCGCACAGGCGCACCAGAGCTTTATCTTCCGTAACTGGGAAGTCGATTGCGATGGCAATCCGCTCGCACACGCCGTCATGCGTGGCTACATCGGCCTCGATGGGCGCACCTACCCCAACTACCACTACGAGCACCTCGAGCGCCTGGCCGAGCGCTATACCGAGCACGCCGGCTACGCCAATCCGGCGGCGGTCATCGACTGCAACCATGACAACTCGGGCAAGCGACCGCTTGAGCAGTATCGCATTTGCAAGGAGGTGCTCGATAGCTGCCGCCGCAACGAGTCCATCTCCAAGCTGGTCAAGGGCTTTATGATCGAGTCCTACCTGGAGGATGGCAACCAGCCGGTCGACGGCGGCGTCTTTGGCAAGTCGATCACCGACCCGTGCCTGGGCTGGGAAAAG
Organism: Collinsella aerofaciens; assembly: GCA_021641225.1. GTDB lineage: Bacteria > Actinomycetota > Coriobacteriia > Coriobacteriales > Coriobacteriaceae > Collinsella > Collinsella aerofaciens_AJ. The sequence goes on from JAJWXI010000203.1 coordinate 2,901, forward strand.
ACCGACTACCTCATCCACGAGATCGCGGAGCGGGTTTAGAGTTACGGCGTTTTACCAAACGCCGTAACCGGCCGACGCTGCAAACCAGCCAGAGCGGCAATCTGCCTTTCAGCTTCGACGGCATGACCAAAAGGTCAATGCC
>JAJWXI010000204.1 GCA_021641225.1 Collinsella aerofaciens
GGACGCCGCCCTCTCAAGGCGGAGATCACCAGTTCGAATCTGGTACGGGCTACCAAAATTGAACGCCCGGGCCTCGTAAGAGACCCGGGTTTTGTGTATTGACCGATATTTAAGGCGCGCGTTGAGTCTGCCGCCCGGACCGAGGAGTTGTCATGGACCTGCCTATCAGCTTGGAAGACATCACGTATGCCGAGAACTATCTGGCGCAGGGCGACCTGGCTACGGCGACGCCGCTGCTTGAGCGTCTGGTGGAGCTCGCTGAGGAGTATATCGACGCTGAGTGCAAGACGGAGGAGAAGCGCCAGTACTTTAGCTTCGACAGCAAGTTTGAGCGCCTGGCCTATCGCCGCGTGGAGAAGGATCCGCGCGAGCTGGTGCAGGTCGAGGTTCCCTTTGACCGCCTGTATTCCGACATGGCGTTTGCCTACATTCGCCAGCAGGATTATGTGAGTGCTCGCAATGCCCTGATGCAGGCCGTACGCTGGGATCCCATGAACTGTAACTATCGCTTGGACTTGGCCGAGCTGTTCCGCGCGCTCGAGGACAAGCAGGAGTGGGCATCGCTCTCGTTCTCGGTGCTGGAGCGCGCGAGCGACGGTAAGTGCGCCGCACGCGCCTACACCAACTTGGGTCAGTACTTCTTGGAGCCCGAGACCGAGAACATTTCGGCAGCCGTGGGCTGCGCGCGTCTGGCGCTGCGCCTGGCGCCCAATGATGCGCATACGACGCGCCTGCTCAACAAGATCCATACCACCTATCCGGATGCCGCGGACGAGAGTGACGACCATGTGATGGGTGAGCTCGCCCTGCAGGGCGTGCCGACCTCGCCTTCGGCCGAGATCGCCATCTGCTTGATCATGTGCGCGACCGATGCTGCAAGCGACGGCGACAAGCAGGAGGCTACGCGTCTGACGGTCCGTGCCCGCGACCTGGTGGGCGAGGAGGCGTGCGCGGCGATTATCAAGCTGGTGCGCGAGAGCGATGCCGAGCTTAATGCCGAGCGCAGGGCAAAGCGCGAGGCTGCGGGCTCAAACGCCGATGGCGCCAAGGAGGCCGGCGATGCCCAGTAAGCGCGAGCGCAAGCTCATTTCCAAGAATCGCTCGGCACATCACGAGTACTTTATCGATGAGACGTTTGAGTGTGGTATTGAGCTGAGCGGTACCGAGGTCAAGTCGATTCGCGAGCGCGCGTGCCAGATTACCGATACCTTTGCACTGATTCGTGGCGGGGAGTGCTGGCTCGTCGGCCTGCATATTCACCCTTATAGCCATGGTGGCGTGTGGAATCGCGATCCCGACCGTCGGCGCCGTCTGCTGCTGCACCGCAAGGAGATCGACTTTCTTGACGGCAAACTTCGCAACCGTGGTTATGCACTGGTTCCGTTGGAGCTCTACTTTAATACCGACGGTCGCGTAAAACTGCTGCTGTGCCTGGGTCGCGGCAAGAAGCTCTACGACAAGCGCGAGGACATGGCCAAGCGTGATGTCCAACGCGAGATCGACCGCGCCCTCAAGGAACGCAACCGCTGACCGTCCTTCATAAGTTGCGGTGGAATACGGACTGGTTTGCCTGTTTGAGGGGCTATTCAGTCCCTATTTCACCGCAGCTGCGGGTGTCTCATCTTTCTTACTGTTCTGACACATATGTTTCAAAGGCGGCGTCCGTTATGGGTACCGCCTTTTTTGTGGGTACATACATCCATGAGGTTCCAACCCGAGCTAGGGGAGTGATCGTTATGGACAAAACTGCGTTCTTTACCATGCCGAGCGGCCTGTACGTGGTGAGCTCCGCGGCAGACGGGCTGCGTGCCGGCTGCGTTATCAACACGGCGGTGCAGGTGACATCCATGCCGCCGCGCATTTCGGTTGCCGTGAACAAGGACAACGTCACCTCGGGCGTCATCGCATCGGCCAAAGCGTTCGCGCTGACCGTGATCGATCAGACCGCCGACATGCTCTACATCGGTAACTTTGGCTTCCGCACCAGCAGCGATTACGACAAGTTTGCCAAATACGAGACCCGCGAGACGGCTCTGGGCATGCCCTATGTGCCCGAGCACGCGGCGGCCCTGTTTAGCTGCCGTTTGATCGACACTGTGGATGTGGGCACGCATCTGCTGTTTATCGGCGAGGTCGAGGATGCCGAGCGCCTGAGCGACGAGACGCCACTCACCTACGATTACTACCATAAGGTCCTGAAGGGCAAGACGCCTCCGAAGGCGTCCTCGTATCAAGGTTAGAAATGTTTTAAAAATACTTGCATTATATTATTGAGAATATATACTAATAAGTAAGTACACCAGCAGTCACGTTCGAGAGGAGAACATCATGGCTGAGGAGAAGAAGACGTATAAGTTCGTGTGCATCGTTTGCGGTTACGAGGTTGAGGTCGACACGCCCGAGCTGCCCGAGGATTACGTGTGCCCGGTGTGCGGCGTCGGTTCCGATCAGTTTGAGCTCGTCGAGGAGTAGCTCGCAGGCACACGGCTTGTAGCAACACATAGCTCTGTCCAAGGGCCTCGGTCGAATTCTCGGCCGGGGCCTTTTTCCTCCGTCCCCAAGGGATCACGGTTGCTGTTAGCCGATCCTGCCTGTCGTGAGTCCTGCTGACCATTTGTCTCAATCTGTAACATCTAAGGGTGGAAATTGGGTCCACTTGTTACAGATTGAGACAAACGGAGCTGTCTCTCGGAATGATCTCAATCTGTAGCATCTAGACATCAAAAGCGGGCCTAGATGTTACAGATCGAGACGTTAGCCTGGGTTGGTGTCCCGCCCCATTACATCCCTGTCAACAACACGACGTCGAGAATCGTCACGATGACACCGATCCCTACAAGCAGCGCGTTGAGTGGACGCGAGTTGGCGAATTTGCCCATGACGCGGGGTGAACTGGTGAGCCGTATGAGCACAAAGACCGTAATCGGCAGTTGAAGCGACAGCAGTGCCTGACTCCAGATGAGACCTTCAAAAGGATTTGGGACGACCAGGCACGCCGTCACTGCGCCGACGAAACAGGCCGCCACCCCGATCG
>JAJWXI010000205.1 GCA_021641225.1 Collinsella aerofaciens
TAAACAACGGGTCGCCTGCCTCAAGATCGCCCTGGGCAGCATGCACGTTAAAGGAGTTAAACGTCCTGTTCTTTTCATTGTTGTTGGTGATCTTGACGTGCAGGTAAAAGCCGTCCTGCAGCTTAGCGTCGCCGCGATAGAACGTACCGTGGGCTACCGACTCGTAGGTTATGCCAGCCACCTCGACCGTCTGCGACTCATAGGCCTTGCCCTTCTTCTCTACGGGAGCACTGCCGCCCGAGCCGCCAGCCGAGCCGCTCGGAGCACCACCGCCACAGCCGGCCACCGAACACGCCAGCACGGCCGAAAGCGTCACGGTGGGAATTCCTAACAGCAGCTTTTTCGTCATGGGCTTCATCATCCTCACCGCTCCTTTCGGCTTGCAGTTCATCCGTTGCCCGGGCCTTTCGTCGTCCCCGTGGCATCGGCTTCCACTATGAGCGTATGACGAAAAGCGGCGCGGGCGAAGTGCCCCGCGGCCCAAATAACGCCCCGTTAGACCCCCTTTCAGGCCAAAAGGGCCGTGGTTCGCATACCCTCGGCCCATAAAACGAGACACCTGTCCCAATGTTCGATTTGAACCAACAGCCGCAAACAAGATAGGGCCCCTTCAGCCGCCTTCAAACTTACTCGGACAGAACCGACTCGGTTTTGCCCGAGTAAACGCCATTCCATCAAATTACGAACGATTGTTCGATGGATTTCGTGTTGGGTGGAATCGTGCGAGGGCTGGGCTATGCTACCTTGACTATCTATATGACTTAAATGCAGGAGAGGGACACCGAGAGCGAGTATGGCAAAAAACACCGCAAACTATGGTAACGACAGTATTCGTCAGCTCAAGGACGAGGAGCGCGTACGCCTACGCCCCGCCGTCATCTTTGGCTCGGACGGACTCGACGGCTGCGCGCATGCCGCCTTCGAGATCCTGTCCAACGCCGTTGACGAGGCACGCCAGGGCTACGGCAAGCTCATCACCCTCACCGCCTTTCGCGATGGCTCTATTCAGGTAGAGGACAACGGCCGTGGCTGCCCGCTCGACTGGAACCCTTCCGAGAAGCGCTTTAACTGGGAACTCGTCTTTTGCGAGCTCTACGCCGGCGGCAAGTACAACAACAACCAGGGCGGCGACTACGACTTCTCGCTCGGCACCAACGGCCTGGGTTCGTGCGCAACCCAGTACGCCTCCGAGTATATGGACGTCACGGTTTGGCGCGACGGCAACAAGTACTCCCTGCACTTTAAGAAGGGCAAGGTCGTCGGCGCCAAAAAGAAGGCGCTCGAGATTGAGCCCAGCGACGAGAACCGCACCGGCACCACCATCAAGTGGCGTCCTGACCTTGAGGTCTTTACCTCTATCAGCATTCCCCACGATTGGTATCGCGAGACTATGCGCCGCCAGGCCGTGGTCAACGCCAACGTGACCTTCCGCCTGCGCATTGAGGGTGACGATGGCGAGTTTTCCGAAGAGGACTTTTGCTATCCCAAGGGCATCGAGGATTACGTGCTCGAGAAGGTCGGTACCGACTACCTCACCGAGCCTTTCTTTATCGAGGCCGACCGTCGCGGTCGCGACCGCGAGGACCTGCCCGACTACAACGTAAAGATCACCGCGTGCATGTGCTTCTCGCGCACCTTCATGATGCAGGAGTACTACCACAACTCGTCATGGCTCGAGAACGGCGGCTCGCCCGAAAAGGCGGCTCGCAGTGCTCTGACCAGCGCCATCGATGCCTACATTAAGCAACAGGGCAAGTACAACAAAAACGAGAGCGGCATTAAGTGGCAGGACGTTCAGGACTGCCTGGTGTTGGTGACCAACTGCTTCTCTACCCAGACGTCCTACGAGAACCAAACCAAGAAGGCCATCAACAACCGCTTTATCCAGCAGGCAATGACCGCCTTCTTTAAGGAGCGCCTCTCGACCTACCTGATCGAGAACAAAGACGCCGCCAACAAGATTCTGGAGCAGGTGCTCATCAACAAGCGCTCTCGCGAGAACGCCGAGAAAACCCGTCAGAGCATTAAGACCAACCTGCAGCAGAAGACCGACATGGCCAACCGCGTGCAGAAGTTCATCGATTGCCGCTCCAAGGACAAGAGCCGCCGCGAGATCTACATCGTAGAGGGCGACTCGGCAGCAGGCGCCATTCGCACCTCGCGCGATGCCGAGTTCCAGGGCGTTATGCCCGTCCGCGGCAAGATCCTCAACTGCCTGAAGGAGGACTACCCGCGCATCTTTAAGTCCGACATCATCATGGACCTTATGCGCGTGCTGGGCTGCGGTGTGGAGATCAAGGACAAGCGCATCAAGAACCTGGGCGCGTTCGACCTGGACAACCTCAACTGGAACAAGGTCATCATTTGTACGGACGCCGACGTCGATGGTTATCACATCCGCACGCTCGTGCTCACCATGCTCTATCGCCTGGTACCCACGCTTATCGACGAGGGTTACGTGTATATCGCCGAGTCGCCGCTCTACGAGATCAATTGCAAGGAGAAGACCTACTTCGCCTATACCGAGCTCGAGAAGAACGGCATCCTTAAAGAAATCGGCGACCAAAAGTGTTCCATCAACCGCTCCAAGGGTCTTGGTGAGAATGATCCGGACATGATGTGGCTCACCACCATGAACCCCGAGACGCGTCGCCTGATCAAGGTGGAGCCCGAGGACGTCACAAGGATGGAAACCATGTTCAACCTGTTGCTGGGCAACGACGAGGCAGGCCGCAAGCGCCATATCTCCGAGCACGGCAAGGAATACCTGGACCAGCTGGACCTGCAGTAGCAGCAAATCGATAACGACGGCCCACAAGAAGTTCAAGAGGAAATCGTGGCAAAGAAGAAGACGAAGAACCAGCCAAAGAAAAAGCAGGTCAACGCCGAAAACGTCATCGGCCTGCACTCCGAGGTCACCGACCAGCCGATCACGCAGACGCTCGAGGTCAACTACATGCCCTACGCCATGAGCGTCAATGTCTCGCGTGCGTTCCCCGAGATCGACGGCTTTAAGCCCTC
>JAJWXI010000206.1 GCA_021641225.1 Collinsella aerofaciens
TGGCGAGTTTTGGACTTCGATGGAATTGGGCTTCCATTACAGCAGGCAGATGTTCATCCGATCGTATGAAGAGTCCCATGGGGCGTACTTCCCGGATGACAAGGCAAAAAGAAGGGCCGATAAAAGTTGGTTCAAATCGGAAAAGTCGAGGGGCGGGCTAGGCGAGAACGGCAAAGAGGCGTTCAGGCAATGGAAGTCCATGAATCAAGAGGAATGCGATAGATTTGTATCCGCCTTTTCTGATAAAGTCGAGCGGACAATTAGAAGGGTCGAGGCTATGGTCAAGATGGGCAAGAGCCTGTAGCATCTTGCAGTTGACGACGAGGAGGTGCGCCCATGCCCATTACGTACACGCCTATCAGATACCCCGGTGGCAAGTCGAAGATATATCCGCTGATAGACTCTATCATTGAGGAGAACGGCCTCGAGTGCTGCACCTATGCTGAGGCCTACTGCGGTGGAGCGGGCCTGGCCATAAAGCTGTTGCTGCTCGGGCGTGTCTCCAGGGTTGTGCTCAACGACATCGATCCGGCGGTGTACAGCATGTGGGACGCGGTGGTAAACCGCCCGGACGAGCTTTGCTCCTTCGTAGAGGACGTTGAACTTACCATCGATGAGTGGAAATCGCAGCGTGAGGTGTATGCGTCCAGCAACGCCCCGTCGCTGGAGTTGGGGAAAGCGGCGTTTTACCTGAACCGCACGAACAGGTCCGGCATCCTGCGCGGTGGCCCAATCGGCGGTATGTCGCAATCCGGCAAGTACGGGCTCGACGCGCGCTTCAACCGCGATATGTTGTGCCGTAAAATCAGGTCCATCGCCGCGAGGTCCGATGCGATTGAGCTGCACAACATGGACGCCTGCTGCTTCATCGATTCTGTACTCCCAGGTATTGACAGGTTGTTCGCCAACTTCGACCCGCCGTACGTGGTCAAGGGGCCGGGACTCTACGAGAACTCGTATACCGAGGACGACCACAGGGAGGTCGCGATGAAGATAACCGAATGTGAGTTCCCATGGATCGTCACGTACGACGACGCGCCGCTGATATCGGAGCTGTATAGCGGGTTCGACCGCTACCGCATCAGGATCGGGTACAGCGCAGCGAGCGCTAAGAAGGGGACCGAGGTGCTGATAGCTGGGAGGGGTATAGAGGTGCCGATCGGCATCGAGAAGTACTGAACCAGACAAATTAGGCCCCGCGCATACGGACGGCAACCCTGTGCGAGGACGTGCGAATCGCCATCAGGATAGATCGGAGTGCAAGGGGACGTACACCATGGTGCTTTGGTAGCTTAAGAGCGGAAAGCTGATCTGCGATATCATGGTCGCTTTCAGGTGCGACGGGTTAGTGACAGGCGTGTTGAGACGTGCCGGGTCAAGGGATAAGCTAGCAAGCGGATACTTGCCTGTCCATGGAGTGGGGGCGACTGCGCGGCTGCGACAACTTCGCGGAATTCGTTGATGAGGCCCATTGGCCCAGATGGCGGGCCCGTGCGCGAACATGAGGCGGGGTTACGAGTGCGACCTGAGGCCACGCATCCTGTCCACGCTGGCCAACATGGAAATCGAGCAGATATACAACTAAACATATATCTCGTGGTCTCGGCTTGCTCCGAGCAAGACGCTGTCCTCGTGTGTCGGGCTATGCCGGAGAGATGGGCGTGCTGCCCGTTACCCCCCCCGTTTCGCTACACGTACCGGTGTCGTTTGCTTACCACTTTCGCCGAGCGAATTCGCCTGCTGGGGCACCAGCACGAGCTGCTGCCCGCTTCCTTCACCGAGCGCACATACGGCTCGGCTCTGTGAGGACCCGCATAAGGGCGAGGTGCTGGCCCTTATGCTCTGAGGACGTCGATCTCGGGCGGCGAGAGCTCGCGGTGAGGGTCCCCTACGTGCCTCATGAGTTTTCCGTACGACCTTCCGGACACCTTCGGTTTGGACATGCCGGACTCCCTCCATCGTGGACCAGGGGATATCGGCTCCTTTGGGGTTGCCTGCCTGGATTTGCGTCTCACGACTCTGCGCAACGCGTTGCGCCGAGTCGTGAGACTATTGCAATGAAAATGAGAATTAAGGGTCGTGCAATTTAAACGGAACGTTACGAATAGAGGGTTGAATTATATTTAATCTGACAGTCTAGGAAACGGGTGATGGATTCGCTATGTCGAGCTGCGGAAACGCGCCTCGGCGAGGAGTAGATGGCGAACCACCTTTGCCGTCTCGGGCATCTCTCGGAGTCCCGCTTGACCCTGAACAGGTACACGAACCAGTTGAGGTACGGCTGGAGGTTCGACATCGACATGCCCGTGAACCTCCAGAGGTATCGCTTGAGCCAGGAGCAGAGGTTGTTCACCATGGACATCCGCTCCAGGTAGACCGGGTCGTTGACGTCGGCCCTGTGCGCCTTCTCGGCGCAGCCCGACTCGCGGATCAGCGCGCCGTGCGCCCTCTCCCTGTCGTGGACGACCAGCCCCCCCTCGGCGATATGCCCGTTGAACGCTGTCAGTACCCTGGCCGAGCTGGGCTTTCCGCGGCCGTAGACCACGGCGACCGGGTTCTTGCGCACGTCTATGGCGACCGCTATGCGGACCTTCTGGCGGGACAACCCGCGCTTCCTCGCAACGCCGTACCCAAGATGCAGGTCGGTGTCGTTCACGTAGGTCTCGTCAATCCAGACCAGGTCGCGCAGGACGACGCGGTCCTGATGGCCGTCGACGGCGGCCATCACGCGGTGGCGCCACTCCCATGCCGTCTGGTGGGTTATGCCCAGCTTCTCGGCCATGGCGTCGAGGGGCACGTTGAACCGCATGAGGCTGATGAAGCGGCGCCAGGTCGCCATGTCGGATTTGGACCCTTCCAGCACCGTGCCGGTGAGCGAGGTGAACCTGGGCCCGCAGGCGCGGCAGCGCCAGCGCTGGACCCCTCCGGCGGTCCTCCCGTCCCTGAAGGGCGAGGC
>JAJWXI010000207.1 GCA_021641225.1 Collinsella aerofaciens
GTGCCTCAGCCGTGGCCTCGGCCTTTACCTCGGGAGCGACCTCGGCTTCGGCAGCCTTCTTGGTAGCGGCAGTCGTCCGCTTGCGCGTGGTCGTTGCCTTGGCAGCGGTCGTCTTAGTTGCGGCTGCCTTCGTTGTAGAAGCGGCCTTGGTCGCGGTGGTCTTGGTAGCCGCAGTCTTCTTGGCCGTCGTCTTGCGCGTCGTGGTCTTCTTGGCCGCAGGCTTCGCAGCGGGCTTGACCTCAGGCTCAGCCTTTACGGGCTCGGGCTCAGCCTCAACCGGTTTCTCCTCAGCCTTGGGCTCCTCAGCAGCAGCGGACGCCTCAACAACCGGCTCGGCCTTGGGCTCCGCCTCGGCCGCAACCTCGGGCTCAGCCGCAGCCTCCTCAGTCACGGCCGCAGCCTCCTCAACCGCCGCCGCCGGCCTCTCAATCTCCGGATGCATAAAGAAGTACAGGTCCAGATACTTATCGGCCGAGCGCGTCCAGCTAAAGTCCTGGCTCATAGCCTGCGTGACCAGCTGGTTCCATGCATCGCGGTTATCCCAGAACAGACGGGCCGCGCGGAACACAGCGTCGCCCATCTCGTCGCCGTTAAAGTTGCTAAACGAGAAGCCCGTGCCCTCGCCGGTAAACTCGTTGTACGGAATCACGGTGTCCTTCAGGCCGCCAGTCTCGCGCACGATGGGCAGCGTGCCGTAGCGCATGGCGATGATCTGCGACAGACCACAGGGCTCAAACTTCGAAGGCATCAGGAACATGTCGGCAGCGGCATACATACGCTGCGACAGCGCCGGGTCAAACTCGATGCGCGCGGCCATGGTGCCGGGGTACTTGTCCTGGAAGTAGCGCAGGCCGTCCTCGTAGTCGCGGTCGCCGGTGCCCAGCACTGCCACTTGCACGCCGCCGGCCAGAATGCGGTCGAGCGCGTACATGACCAGGTCCATGCCCTTCTGGCGCGTCAGGCGCGTGACCATAACCATGAGCGGACGGTCGTCGCGCACCTCGAGCCCCAGCTCTTCCTGCAGCTTGGCCTTGCAGACGGCCTTGCCGGAGCGGTCATCAACGGTGTAGTTGGCGGCAATGCGCGTATCGGTCGCCGGGTCAAAGCCTGCGACGTCAATGCCGTTCAAAATGCCCTGCAGCGCGTAGGAACGCTCGCGCAGCACGCCGTCCAGGCCCTCGCCAAACTCGGGCGTCTGGATCTCGCCGGCATAGGTGGGGCTCACCGTGGTGATGGCATCGGCATAGCGCAGCGCGCCCAGCATGTAGTTGATGCTGCAGGCGTCGCAACGCAGCTGCGAGGCGGCCGCCGGAATATGCGCCACGCCCAGGATGTCCTCCATCACGGTGTCGCTAAACTGGCCCTGGAACGCCACGTTGTGGATCGAGAACACGGTCTTCACGCGGTCGTACAGCGGCAGGCCCTGGTAGAACTCGCGCAAAAACACGGGCGCCAGTGCCGTCTGCCAGTCGTTGCAGTGCAGGATGTCGCACTCAAAGCCGGCCGGCAGGTGCTGCAGGCTCTCGGTGATGGCCTTGGAGAAGAACGCAAAGCGCTCGCCGTCGTCAAAGAAGCCGTACGGATAGTCGCGCGCAAAGTAGCGCTCGTTGTCGATGAACATATAGGTGACGCCGTCGTGCTCGAGCTTCTCGAGTCCGCAGTACTCATTGCGCCAGCCCAGGCTCACATAAAAGTCGGCAAAGTGTTCCATCTGTGCCTTGTACTCGTCCTTGATGGTTGCGTACTTGGGCACCATCACGATGACTTCGGCGCCGGCGCGCACAAGCGCCGCAGGCAGCGAGCCCGCCACGTCGCCCAGGCCACCGGTCTTCACAAACGGTGCGCACTCGGCCGAGGCAAACACGATCTGCATCTTTTTGCTGGTTTCTGCCATATTGTCTCCCATTGTGTTATTCGAGAATAGCCGCCAGGTACAAACCGGGCGGCTATTCTTCAGTTTACGTGCGATTATGCGACGCCAACGTTAACGTACGATGGTGGTGTCGGAAGTTAACGGAGCCTTGCCCAGCACCAGGATGTTCTCGGGCGTGCCGCGAAGCTCGGTGTTGGTGGGAACCACGTTGTTCTTGTCCAGAATGGCATTCTCAACACGAGCGCCGCTCTTGATGATGCAGCTCTGGTTGATGATCGAGTTGGTCACCGAGGCGCCTTCCTCAACCACAACGCCGCGCGACAGGATCGAGTTGCGCACGGTGCCCTTGATGATGCAGCCGGCCGAGATGATCGAGTTGCACGCGTGGCTGCCGGTCGCGTAGCGCGAAGGCGGCACGTCGTGGGCCTTGGTCAGGATCGGGCGCTCGGGATCGAAGAGCTGGTCGGCCACGGTCTGGTCGAGCAGGTCCATGCTGCGGCGATACAGCGACTTCTCGCTAAACACGCCCACGACCTCGCCCTTGTACTCGTAGCTGCACACGTCGATGTTGCCAAAGTCGCCCTGGAGCGCCTCGAGCAGGTCCAGATAGTCGGCGGCCTGGTAGTGATCGATGATCTCGAGCAGGGTCTCGCGGTTGACGATGCAGCAGTCCATAGACGCGTTGTCGCCATACACGACGCCGGCGCTCACGCCCGTCAGGCGACCGTTCTCGTTAATCTCGAGCTTGGTCTCGTCATCGACGTTGCGCGTGGCCTTGCAGTACACCACGGTCATCTGGGCGCCGGAGTTCTCGTGCGCCTCGATGATGGTGTTGAGGTCCATGTTAAAGATGATGTTGGTGCCCATCATCACGACATAGGGCTTCTCCGAGCGTTGGAACAGCGTCTTGTTGGAGATGATGTCGCGCAGCAGGAAGCGCATGCCGCCCTTGGTGGTGCCATACGCGTTGCCGGGCACCATGAACAGGCCGCCCTTCTTGCGGTCCAAGCCCCAGTCCTTGC
>JAJWXI010000001.1:0-35857 GCA_021641225.1 Collinsella aerofaciens
GACCATCGTCATGGCCGCCGGTCCCGTGCCATCGCTTATCGTGCTTCGCGAGCGCTGCAGTAAATCGGACTCGCCCGCGCCACTGCGTTCCCTTTCCATTCAGACTGGTTCGTTTGAAGCTGCTGCCATCAGCCGCGGCATCGATAGCGGCCGCGCCGAGCGCCCGATTACCCATGACCTGCTGCTCGATACCGTTGACGCCCTGGGCGCCAAGCTCGAGCGCATCGAGATCGTTCGCGCCGAGCCGCCGGTGTTCTACGCGACGATCGTCGTACTGGCCGATGGCGAGGAGCGCAAGATCGACGCCCGCCCCAGTGATGCCATTGCCCTTGCCGTGCGCAGCAATGCCCCCATGTTTGTGGAGGACGACATCATGAATCGCCTGGGTACCGTTTCCACCCACGCCGAGGAAGTCGACGACGAGCAGGAGTTCGAGAAGTTCGACGAGTTCGTCCATACGCTCTCCCCCGATGACTTCTAAATGCGGGGCGGCCAGGATGCGGAGCGTTCGTTGATGGCCGGCGGTATGTCGGCTGAGGCGGCGGCCATTGCGCGCGAGGCCCAGATGCGCTCGGAGGCTTCTGAGGCGGCACGCATTGCCTATGTGACGCAGGCCCGCACGCTTCGCGAGCGCCGCGGCTCGTTTATCAAGATGGTTGTCGTCTCCGCCCTTGTCGCGGCAATCTGCTCGCGCCTTCGTGGTACAGTTGGTGCGCTTGGGTTTTCGATTTCAACAGGCTTGGTAATCTGGGGTGTGGTCGATGCAGTAATGCTGACCAGCCAGATCAAGGTACTCGACAAGCGCGCGATGGATATGATGCGCGCCCGCGACGCTGCCGCCAAGATCGCTGCCGAGGCACAAGAACTGTAACGACGCCAGACTCGATGGGAAGGTCTAAAGATGGCACAGGATATGCAGGACGCCGGTAACGTCTCCGCCGAGCTCGACGCCATGGTGTGCGATCTGATTGGCGCCTTCTTGGACGACCTGGCCGCGGGCGAGAACCCGGGCGTGGTCGTGGCAATTGAGGACGCTGCCTCCAACCGTTACCTGGCGGCGCTCGACGAGGACGGCGAAGAGGCATGCCTCGAGGCTGCCACCAACTTTATCTCCGAGCATAAGATGGGTCTTAAGGACGAGGGGCTGGGCCGTATCGCCCGCTATGCCATCGGCTACACCGGCTGCGTCGAAATTGACGGTGGCTACCACGATGCCCTGCTCGTGAGTTTCTTCGAGACCACGCTCGAGAGCGGTTTTTCGGCATATGTGCTGTATGAGGGCATGGGCGCCGGCGATGGTTTTATGTGGAGCGACCCTGAACCTGCAGGTGAGGAAACCCCTCTTATCTAAAATCGCTAAAATAAACGAGTTTTCGGTAAAAGGCTCAATATTCCCGCTGAGCGTTGTATCGCTGGGCGGGCCGCATACGCGTGCCGTTTGTATATGGATAGAAGATAGGGGAACTACATGCGCGTAGACAATCTGAGGAACATCGCCATCATCGCCCACGTCGACCACGGCAAGACGACGATGGTCGACAAGCTCCTGCGTGCCACGGACGCCTTCCGTGCCAACCAGCAGGTCGAGGACCGCGTCCTGGACTCTAACGACCAGGAGCGCGAGCGCGGCATCACGATTCTCGCCAAGAACATCTCTATCGAGTACAAGGACGTCAAGATCAACGTCATCGATACCCCGGGCCACGCCGACTTTGGCGGCGAGGTCGAGCGCGTGCTGCGTATGGCCGACGGCGCCCTGCTGCTGGTCGATGCCTTTGAGGGCCCCATGCCCCAGACCCGCTTCGTGCTGCGTCACGCTATCGACACCGGCCTCAAGATCATGATCGTCATCAACAAGATCGACCGTCCGGGCGCCAACCCCGAGAAGGCCTACAACGACTGCCTCGACCTCATGGCCGACCTGGGCGCTACCGACGACCAGCTTGAATTCGCCATGGAGCACGTCGTCTACGCCAGCGCCATGAACGGCTTTGCCCGCCTCGATCCCGAGGACGGCAACATGGACATGTACCCGCTGCTCGACATGATCATCGACGACATGCCCGCGCCCGAGGTTGACGAGAACGCCCCGCTGGCCATGCAGTGCGTGACCATCGACCACTCCAACTTCGTTGGTCGCATCGGTATCGGCCGCGTGTACTCCGGCACCATCCACCAGGGCGACCAGATCCTGGTTGTGAAGAACGACGGCTCCAGCGCCACCGCTACCGTCAAGCAGCTCTTCACCTTCGACTACCTGGGCCGCACCGAGTGCCAGGAAGTCGGCGCCGGCGACATCGCCGCCGTCGTGGGTATCGACCGCACCGATATCGGTGATGTCTACACCGATCCCGAGAACCCCGTCGAGCTCGAGCCCATCGAGATCGACCCGCCGACCCTGTCCATCGTCTTTGAGGCCTCGACCTCCCCGCTCGTCGGCCGCGACGGCGACATTGTGGGCGCCCGTCAGCTCAAGGAGCGCCTGTTCAACGAGGCCGAGAACAACGTGACCATGAAGATCGAGGAGCTCGAGGACAAGAGCGGCGTCGAGGTCTCGGGCCGCGGCATTCTGCACCTGTCCGTCCTGATGGAGTCCATGCGCCGCGAGGGCTTTGAGTTCCAGGTCGGCCGTCCCCGCGTTCTGTTTAAGAAGGACGAGAACGGCAACAAGATGGAGCCCGTCGAGCAGGCCGTCGTCGAGTGCCCGGACGAGTACTCGGGCAAGGTCGTCGAGGTCTTCGGTACCTCGGGCGGCATCATGACGAGCATGGATACCTCGGGCATCGTGACGCATCTTGAGTTTAAGATCCCGACGCGCGGCATCATGGGTCTTAAGAACCGCATCATGAACGTCACCCACGGCGAGGGCGTGTTCTACCACACCTTCCTGGAGTACGGCCCCTACGCCGGCGAGATCGGCAACCGTCAGAACGGCGCCATGATCTCTATGACGACCGAGAAGGCCGTTGCCTACGCTCTGGGCACGCTGCAGGAGCGTGGCCAGCTGTTTGTTGAGCCGGGCACCGAGTGCTACGAGGGCATGATCGTGGGCGAGCGCAGCAAGGCTGGCGACATGGTCGTCAACATCGCCCGTACCAAGAATCTGGGCAACCAGCGTTCCTCGACCTCCGATATCTCCGTGCAGCTGGTGCCGCCCCGCACCTTCTCGCTGGAGGAGGCGCTGGAGTACATCGCCGACGACGAGCTGGTCGAGATCACTCCCAAGAACATTCGCCTGCGCAAGCGTCTGCTCAACGCCACCGATCGCAAGAAGGCTGCCGTCCGCGCTGGCCAGGTCAACAAATAAGCGCCGAGGTTTATAGCCGCCAATAAGAAAGGGCGTCGACCGCAATGGTCGGCGCCCTTTTTTGGTGCAAGGGGGACGGGTTAGTTTGCACCACCACAAAGGTGCCTGTCCCCATTGTGGTGGTTTGGCCAGCTTAAGCGGTTGGGAGTCCCGGCATGTTGGCGGGCTGCTGCGGTTTGAGGTGGGCGTTGCGCCAGATGATCTGGATGATGTAACCGAGCGTGAAGACGAAAGCTACGCCGCTGATGAAGTCGCCGACGAGAGGGATTGCCGTGAGCACGCCCGCGATTATGCCGCCGACGGCTGCCATGGCGTAGCGGTTCTGGCTGTGTCCGACCATGCGCGCGATGGCACACCCAGCAAAGGCGCTCGACACCAACGCGATGCCGATAACGCCGCACAAGAGGGCTCCGGCAAGCGACAGACCGGCGATAGAGATAATCAGCAGTAGGACGGCGGGGACGATAGCAATCGTGCCCAAAAGACCGCTCACCCACAGGGGCGTGGGGCGCTGGTGGAGCATTCCGGCGGCGCTGGCGGTCGCTCGCGGAAAGACGAGCTCGAGCAACAGGGCGACAAAGCAGGTGGAAAGCGCCGCGATGACGATGCCGCCGATGGTGTCGTTAATCGTAGAGGTGTTCTCGTTCTCGGTGCGGTCGATCTTGAGGGCTCCGACCTCGGCTCCTGCGGCGCGCTCGGGATCCTCGGAAACATGCGCGTTCACGGTGCCGGTGATGTGCGCGTTTTTACCCAAGATGAGCTTGTCGGCCCAGACCTCAACATCGCCGTCGACGGTGCCATCGATGGTCACGGTGTCGCCCGCGAGCGCTGCCGACTTGGTAGAGCCGCGCAGGGCAACCGTCTTGCCTATCGCATAGAAACAGTTGGCGGTGCTGTCGGAATTGAGCACGACATGCTGGCCGGCAACGGTCACGCTGCCATCAACCGTAGTCTTGGCAATGTCGATGGTGCGCGCCGCAAGACGAATGGCGCCGCCCACCGTGCAGTCGCGGATGGAGAGGCTCTCGCCTGCTGCGATTATGTCGCGGCCGATGGACGCATCGTCCAAGTTGAGGGCCTGACCTGCCCAGTACAGGTCACCTTCGACGCCGGACGAATTGGCATCATTGTCGGTCGCAAGTACGTTGCCTGCGGTGTCCGTGCCGGCGAACGACGCCGTGGGAAGTGCAGTGAGCGCGAGCGCGATGAGCGCGAATGCCATAAGCAGGCAGCGACGCATCTTGTGTGACGGCGCCGCCGCGGTTTGATTGAAAGCCATAGTTGATCCTTTTGTTAGGTGTTCGGCATATACCTAACAGGGTACCCAACGCGAGGGCGCTCTAAAAGAACCTCTCGGTTGCATTTCGAAGGATGAGCCCGCGCCACCTACTTTTTGCGGTGCAAAAAGCGTGCGATGTCTTCCTCAGTGGGGCTTTTGATGTCAAAGCGCAGTGAGAGCCAGCGCAGACCCATGGTCACGACAACGCATACGACCAGCGCGACGACATTGCTGACCAAGCCACTCATAACGAGGCTTACATAGCTTGCCGATCCGGCGATGGCCGCGATGGCATAAAAGTTAGTGCGTTGGAAAATGCCCGGAACCACGCCCATAAAACCGTCGCGCAGCATGCCTCCGCCCACCGCGGTAAAAAAGCCCATCATGATGCACACCGCCGGCGCAAAGCCGTAGACCAGCGCCTTGTCTGCTCCAGTGGCGGCGTAGATACCGACCGAGATAATGTCGAGCAGGGGAATGAGTTTTTCGGGTTTGTCGACGATTGCCGGGAAAATATAGATGATGGCTGCCGTGGCGATGGAGAGCGGCAGCGCCATTGGCTGGTTGAGGATGTAGACGTTGCCCACCTGCAGCGTCATATCGCGCAAAAGACCGCCGCCCAGACCGCAGACCACCGCGAGCGCGACCGCGCCCACCAGGTCGAGCTTGTGCTCGCGCGCAACCAGCACACCCGAGATCGATGCAGCGACAACGGCGAACATCTCGAGCCAAAACGGAATAGCGACCATGGCATCCGATGCATGCGAGGTAATGGTCATAGCGGTGACGACGGGCAAGATGGGGTCCTTTGAGTTACGGGTTTAGACAATGCCCGTACATAGTACATGTTCGACGCCGATTGCGACCCTATTGCTCGGCAAACGGTCGGGACTGGATGCGTGCGTAGGCACCATGTTTGGGGATCTGGGTTGATGCTGAACGCGATGGGGGCGTGGCTGAATAGGAGGGATGTCTAAATTTTGAGCAGCGCTCAAAATTTATCCGATCGGCTTACGCCGACCGCGCTGCGCTAAAGACGCGCCACTGGCGCGTCTTCTTTACGCTCCGCGCCCTGGTGGGTTCGAATCCCTTCTCCTCCGCCGTATTTGCTTGTAAGGGACTCTAAACAAAAAAGCCCCCGTTTTCGGGAGCTTTCTCAACCAAAATGGCGGGGCACTCGCTACTCATAGCGAACACCTGGGTGTGCCCGTCCGCCTGGGGCTTCACCGTCGTGGCGCGGCTCAGGCCTGCGGCATGACGGCCTGCTGGCCGTCCTCGTCCAGGTACGGCATGAGGAACACGCCGCCCTGCTCGGTGGTCAGCAGCAGGTACTCGCGGTTGAGCGAGTCGCACACGATCTCCTGGCGCACGCCTTGCGGCAGGTCGTAGATGGGGCCGTCCGTGCGGGCCTCGTGCACCTCCATGGTCTGCGCGCCGTTGGCCTGGTGCACGGACGACACGGCGCCGAAGACCATCAGCAGCACCAGAACGGCCAGCAGCAGCGGGCCGCACCCGCCGTTGCGCTCCTCGTCGGCTGGGCTCGGGTACGGCATGGCGCTACACCCGCACCAGGTAGTCATCGGGCTCGGGCTTACCCGTGGCCTTGCCCACCGCGATGTAGCGGACGTTGCCGCTGTAGGCGGTGTAGCGGCCCCAAACGTAGCCGTCGGCGATGCTGTACCAGTCGTCCAGCACGACGGTCTGGCCCGTGGAGTACGAGGCCACCACGTTGCCGCCCAGGCCCGGGGTGTCGCGCACGTTGAGGCATGCGACGGTGCAGCGGTAGGTGCCGCCGAAGTTCTCGGTCTCCTGGGGCTGCTCTGCGGGCTGGGGCGTCGGCGCTACCGGGGCGGATGCCTGCGCTGCGATGCCGAACACCTCCAGGTAGATGCGCGCAAGCTCGTCCAGGCGCTCGTTGAAGATGGCGAGGTCTTCGGGCGAGTCGATGAAGCCGTTCTCGGCCAATCGGTAGTCGATGCCGCGCGAGCCGCACACGTTCGGGTCGAGCAGGCCGGAGGTCTTCACGATGCGCTCGGCTCGGCCCGGCATGAACTCGGCCAGGCGCTTGGCCAGCGCCTCGTCGTGGTCGTCCGCGTCGAACCCTTCCTTGATAATGATGTGCGCGCCCTTGGCGTTGGGAACGCCCGATGCGTCCATGTGAAGCTCCACGACGGGGCAGCCCGGCGCGATGGAGTAGAAGCCGCCGCCCGCCTTTGTATCCTCGTACCAGTTTCGGGACGTGTCGGCCAGCACCACATCGTTGCCGCCCAGCTCCTTGATACGCTGACCGAGCGCGCGCACGCGCTCCGCCTCGGTGTACCCGCATGCGCACGCGCCGGGGTCCCCAGCGCCGTGGCCGCACACCACGTACAACTTTGCCATGGCTAGCCCTCCTTCACGTTGCCGACGCCCAGCAGGGCGTCCAGCCACTTGCTGGTGAAGCCCACGCCCTTGAAAAGCGTGTAGGCCGCCTGCACGCCGCCCACTACGGCGAACGCGCACGTCACCCACGCGCCCGGGTCGGACGGCACGCCGCCCACCAGCCCGGTGACGATGCCCGCCAAAAGCGAGCATGCCAGCGCCAGGAGGCGCGCGGCCTTGCCCTCCATGGCCTGGGTCTTGATGAGCTGCACCGCGAACGGCACGATGAGGGACAGCACGATGGCCGCCCCGGCTTGCACGATCGTCATGGTTCTCTCCTTGCTAGTTGTTGGTTTCCTTGTCGTACAGCAGGTCCACGCGGTCGCAGATGTGGTCCACTTTGGCCGCCATGCCCTGGCTGCGCGCCTGGCTGTTGGCGAGGTCGGCGTGCAGCACCTCGTTGGACGTGGCCACGGACTCCATGAGCGTCTTCATGGCCTCCATGAGCGAGTTGCTGCGCTCCATCTGCGCGGCGATGCGGCCCTCCATCTGGGAGCGCTCGCGGTCGCGCTGGGCGCGCTCGGCCACCTCCGCCTGCTTGCGCTCCTCGCGCTTGGCGTCCAGGCTGGCCTTGCGCTCGTTCTGCTTCTTGAACTCCTCCAGGAACTGGCGGCCGAAGTAGAACAGGATGAGCGCCAGGAGCACGCCGCCCAGCCAGCCTGGACCGTACGGCGCGAACAGCTCCAGCACCTCGGTCATGGCCTACACCTCCTTGGACGCCAAGATGGCGTCGCGCTCCTTCTTGGTGATCTTGCCCGCCTGCAGCAGTTGCTCCAGGCTTGTCTCGTCGTACCAGCCCGCCGCGTACCATTTCTGCACGCGCTGGGCGTACTTGCTAAGCTTCACCGCCATTTCCGCCACCTCCCGCCATGTCCTCGTCGTCGTCCTCGCCGGGCAGCTCCACGTCCGCGCAGGCGGCCACGAGCTGCAGCAGGGCCTCCTGGCGGTCGGCCTGGCTGGCCAGATTCTCCTGGCGCCGCGAGGCCGCCAGGTCGTCCGGCGCCTTCTTCACGTTCAGCATTCGCGCTCCTTCCACAGGTCCTTGTACCAGGCGTCCGAGCGCCTGATGAGGTTGAAGCTGTCCCCGTTGGCCGCGTGGTCGCGCCAGGCGCGGTAGCTCTCGTCCACCTCGGAGCGGTACATCTTGCCCTCCTGCGCCAGCTGCGCCATGCGGCGGATGCGGCGGCGCATCTCCTTGACGTTGGCGGGCTTGAGCATCATCAGCGCCTTGCCCGTGTCGGTCAGGTGGAACTCGAAGCCCAAAAACTCGATGCCGTCCCGCAGCGGGTACGCGCGCGACTTCTTGGGGTTCAGCCTGAACCCGAATCTACCCAGCGTGTCGCCGAAGGCCGCCAGCGCGCGCTCGGCCTCCTCCCTTGTCGGCAGTATGGCCACGGCGTCGTCCATGTAGCGGATGTAGCAGTGGATGCCCAGGCGGTCCTTGGCCACGTGGTCGAGCGGGTCCAGCACGCTGATGCCGGCGATCTGCACCATCTGGCTGCCGGGGTTGTAGCCGACCTCGCCGGGGTACTGGCTGCGCAGCACCTTGACGGCCAGCGCCATGACCTCGGGCGGCAGCTTGCGGGCGAACGCGGCCTCGGCCACATCGTGGGCCATGTTCGGGTAGTAGCCGGCCACGTCCATCTGCGCCACCCAGCCGTTCGGGCCGTGGCGGCGGTAGTGCCACCGCATGAACTCCTTCAGGCGCCTGCGGGCGTAGTCGGTGCCCTTGCCCTCGCGGCAGGCGGCGTTGTCCTCGATGAAGCCCCGCACCATGCGCGGGTAGATGCTGTTGTCGTTGAGGCTGCGCTGCACCACGCGGTCGGCGAAGCCCACGCTCACGATGGTGCGCGGCTTGGGGCGCGTTATGCGGAACTCGCGGGTCGCTCCGCACTCGAATGTGCCGTCCGCGAGCTTGCGGCTCAGCAGCAGCGTGCGCTCGGACAGGTTGAGCATGTGGCTGGCCACGCTGTCCTTCCATATGGTGCCGCGCTTGCACTTCCTGGCGCTCTCCCGCAGCGCGAAGAACCCGGCGATGCGGTTCATCTCGCCGGGTTCCAGTGTCGGTGGGGTGGGTCCGGGGCGCACGATAGCCCGGCACGTTCCAGCCGTGCGGGCGTCGCCCCGGTGTTGTTCGGCCCTCTCGGGCTCGGGGTCGCGGCTCCCCGCGCCGGTTTCGCCCCGCTCCGCGGCTGCGCCGCAGGCTTGGGTGGGGCTTGTGCCGGAGTGGTCGGGAGCGCAGCGATTCGCGTTCTGCGCGTTGTAGTTGTTGACGTTGCCCGAAGCGTTCACGTTGAACACGTTGTTGCCGTTGTTGCGATTGGCGGAACGCAGGAACACGTTCTGTTCAGCCGCGGCCCCAGCTATCACAGACGCCCGTATCTCTTGGCGTCGGATGCCCTCCATGCGCTTATCTCCTCCCGGAGGTCCACGACCTTGCCTATCCAGTAGACGGCGCGGCGCTCCGACAGGTGCATGACCTCCCATGCTAGGTCGATGAGGAAAAGCAGCTCGCGGCAGCACGTCACCGCCATGTCCTGCAGCCTGCGGCGCTCGGCATACAGCGCGGCGTCCTGGCGCACGCGGATGTTGTTGGCGCACCAGATGAAGCGGGCTATGTCGAGCGCTGCGGACTTCACCTTGTCGGTGACGGCGGACTGCTCGGGCTTGAACACCTTCTCGTTGGCCGTGATCTTCAGCACGTACTCCACGAGGTCGCAGGCGTCCACGAACACCTTGAGCTTGCTTTTCTTCCTCAGCCTTTTGGGAACTGACACGATGCGGTCCTTTCGAACGTATGGGGCGGGCGGTGGCCCGCCCCCGGATGGTCTCTGATGGTTAGATGGCGCGGGCGGGAGCGCAGCGATACGCGTTCTGCGCGTAGTAGATGCCGACGATGCCCGAAGCGTTCACGGAGAACACGCTGCCGCCGTAGCTGCGATTGGCGGAACGCAGGAACACGTTCTGCGGACTGGTCTTGCCGTTGATGGCGTACGTGATCAGCTGCGGGTATGTCTTCCACAGCGCCAGCGGCGCGCCGGACTCGGCGATGCGCGCCCAGTACTCCCAGGCCTCGCCCTCCTTGCCGTTCATGCCGCTCTCGTTGCGCGCCAGGAAGTGCTCCTCCAGGCTCGGCAGGAACACGAGGTCGTAGGTGGTGTCCAGCACCGGCTTGCTGTCCGTGCCCTCCTCGCAGTACGGCGCGCCGGTGACCATCTTCACGCGGCGCATCGCGGCCAGCTCGGCCTCGGGGATGCCGTCGAGGAAGCCGTGCTTCTTGACGTACTCGGGCGGGCGGTCCCACTTGTTCTGCGGGGCCCACCAGTTCGTGCCCTTGCCGTTGAGGTACTGGCGAAGCGCCGACTGGCTCCAGCGGTTGTAGCCGTAGGCGCAGCGGTAGATGCTGTTCATATTGCCGTCCGGCTTGCTCCCGATGGTGCCCAGGTCGGTGCCCTCGCCGCCCACGCTCATGGCCACGGTCTCGATGGGGGACTCGTCGCTCACGGTCTTGTAGCTCTTGACCTGCCAGGTGGTGCAGTCGCGGTCGGGCGCGTACTCCATGCCCGCCAGCACGCCGCCCACCGGCACGTCCTTGGTCAGCGTGAACTGGTGCACCTTGCCCTTCACGCAGTTGGTGCCCCACGCGATGCCCATGGTCAGGTGGTACGTGCCCGCCGCCAGGCCGTCAGGGCAGGCGTAGAACGCCTCCTTCTGGTCGAACTGCGTGCCGAACGGTAGCGTGTGGTGCCACTGAAGGATGGTGCCCGGCAGCTTCTCGCCGTCCTGCAGCTCAAGCTCGGCGGGGAAGTGGCACACGTCGTTGGCCACGTCGTACTTGGTGCCGCCGTCCGGGTCGGTCCACTCGCTGGTGATCTGGTCGCCGATGCCCAGCATGTAAGGCGCCAGGCCGTCGCGGCTGATGCGGGCCAGGCCGTCCCAGTTCGTCTTTAGCGCCGCAACCTTGTCGTGCGCTATCGCCTGCAGCGCGCCCGCGATGGCCTTGCCGGTGTCGTCGGTGATGATGGGGTACTTCACGACGGTGTCTTCTGCTGCCATGCTATGCCTTCTTCCTGACGGCCACGCAAAGCTGGCCCTTGTCGTTGACGGTGATGCCGTTGGTGAGCGCCAGCACGGCGCGCTCCCATTCGGCCATCTTTTGGCTGTAGTTGCTCGCGCGCTTGGCCTCGGCGGCCACGCGGCGCGCCTCCTCCTCCACGCGCGCCTGCTCCTGCGCGGTGGCCGTCTCGGTGATGGCCGTGCAGGAGTTGATGGCTGCGGTCGCCTGGCGCGTTATCTCGTCGGCGTTCAGCGCCATCTCCTGGGCCTGCTCGATGATGCGGTCCAGCATGGGCACGTACGCGCCCGTGACCTCGTTGGTCAGGTCCACGTTGTCTAGCACCTCGATGCGCAGGCTGTTGGTGGACGCGGTGTAGTCCTCGCCCACCACGCGGAAGTACGCCATGGTGATGGTGCCGCGCTTGGCCGCCACCGCGTCGGGGAAGCGGTACGTGAACTGGCCGTCCTGGCCCTTCTGCTCCACCTCCTCCATCACCGGGCTGCCCGCCGCGTTCTCCGCCATGAAGCTCACGGTGCAGTCGGCCAGGTTCACCGGCTCGCCGTCGTTGAGCACCTGGAACGTGCGCGACAGGCTGCGCGAGTCGCCGCGGCGCGCCCGCAGGCTCACCACGGGCATGAACTGCTTGGTGGACTTCTGCAGGTCCAGCGTGATGATCTCCCTCATTCGCTCTCCTCTCTGTCTATCTCTTGATGGTCCCGAGCACCACGCAGCCAGACGGCATGGCCAGCACCAGCGCCAAATCGCCCGCCTTCGGGGCGGCCCCCGCCAGCATGCTGCACGGCGTGAGCTCGGACGCCCCGCGCAGGCGCACGTAGGCGGTCGCGCCGTCCACCTTGGCCACGGGCGCGCGCGTGTGGTACTCGTGCTCGCCCTGGCTCGGCCACAGGGCCTCGGCCAGCTCGTCGGCCAGCATCGCCCTACTGCTCATCTGTCCACACCGCCTTGCTGCTCGTGGTGGTCTTGAAGTCGGGCCGCAGGAGGCGGCGCATGGTCACGGTGGTCTCGCCGCCGTGTCCGAAGTCCACGTCCTTGGCGGTGATGCCGCCCGTGAACGTCGTGCCTGCCCTCGTGTAGTCCAGCAGGCCGCACTCGCCGACCTGCGCTGGCACGAACAGGCACTGCACCTCCGCGTACTCGATGCGCGTGGAGTTGTCGGCCAGACGCTTGGCGGCCAGCTCCTCCAGCGCCTGCAGCATCTTCGCGGGCGTGTCGCCGGCCAGCTCGGTGACTGTCTCGCACAGCAGCACCTCGCGGCCGCGCTGCACGGTGCCCGCGGGGCTTCGGGGGTCGTCGTTGCGCGCCTCGGCCATGAGGCCCGCCGCGTCGCCCTCGTACCACAGGCGCACCACGTTGGGCGTGTCCGCGCGGTTGTCGGAGGTCGTCACCTTGGGGAAGAAGAACGCGGTCTCGTCGTCGCGGAACGTCCAGGTCGGCTCGCGCTCGGTCGGCTCCACGTAGGGCTGCATCTGCACGGTGCCCCACGCGTCGGTGGTGGCGCTGCCGAAGTTCGCGGCGGTCAGCAGCCAGTTTGCGATGGCCAGCCACGTGTCCTGCGCGTCGAACGTGTGCGCGCTCGCCAGCCTGTAGCCGCTCGGGGCGGCGTTGACCGCCAGCCCGAGCGCCCGCAAGTAGCCTGCCGCCGCATCCACCGCCGCCGTGCCCTCGGGAACGGTCAGCGGCGCGCCCGGCCCGGTGTCGGCGGCCACGCACAGCATGCCGCTGACGCTGCCGCTGCCGGACACGCCCGCGCCGCTGCGCTCGGTCTTGCTCAGCTCCAGGAAGCCCGTCAGCACCGGGCCCTCCCACGTCTCGCCCCACTGGTTGGTGAAGCCGTAGTACACGCGCACGGGGTCGTTGTCGTCGGGAACCTCGGCCCCCTCGAAGTCGATGCTGCCCGTTGCCTTGAGGTCCTTGAACTGGCTCTCGCTGGACTTGCCGCCCGTGATCTGCCAGTAGTCCTCGGCCTCATCCATGCCCGGCCACTTCACGCGGCGGAAGGTCCACCGCTCGTCGAACCTGTTGCCGTGCCACCTCATAGCGCCTCGCCCCATATCCTCGTCACGTCCAGCGATACCTCCCACGAGCCCTCGGCGTCGCCCAGGCTCGGCTCGAACTTCGCGCTGGCCATGCCGTGGAACACGAAGCCGTACAGCGTCTTGAACACCATCGGCTCGCAGCTGCGCACGGCGCGATAGAACGCCATGGCCTCCTCTCGGCTGCGCAGCTTCACGGCGATGTCGTGCGGCTCCTCCACGTACTCGCGCGCCACCGCCACGGGCAGCCCGCGCCCCGCTATCTCGAAGGTGTCGAACGACGGTTTCACGCTGAAGCTGTCGGAGGCGTTGTACATGCCGCTGGCCACCCCGCCGCTCCAGTACACGAACAGGCGCGCCGACTCGAAGCGCCCGGGGAAGCTGGCCCCGCTCACCGCGCCTGAGTCCGCGAAGCTGGCGGTCTCGTAGCTGTAGTCGGTGTTCAGCGGCGCGTAGCGGTCCACCACGTGGGATCCGTCCGCCAGGCCTTCGGCCAGCAGCGTGCGCGCGCCGTCCACGTTGCGCCACAGGCTGCACGACTCCATGGCCACGGCCGCGTCGGTGCGGCCCTCGCGCACGGTCACCGCCACGTAGCCCGTCTCGGGGTCGGGCGCTGCGTCGGCGATGGCCACGCTGGGCAGCACGTACTTGACCGAGACCGAGCGCGCGGCGGAGCCCTGCAGCGTGGAGCTGGAGCGCACGGTGACGGCCAGCGCGTAGGCCGCGCCGTCGCTCGGCAGCCATTCGCTCGCCGGCACGTCGAACTCCAGCCCGCCCATGAGGTCGCGCGAGTACACGGCCGCGCCGTCGGCGTCCCTCACCGTCAGCGTGCCCGCAGCCATGGCGCCGCTCGGGTCGCTGTAGGCGATGCGCACGTGCACCGGCGTGTTCTCGATCGTGAAGCCGTTGCCCGGCTCCTCGATGGTGACGGTCGGCACCTGGCGGATGTAGGTGCTCACGGCGGCCGACCACGGGCCGTAGTCGGCGTGCGCGCCCTTGGTGCGCGCCTGCACGGTCAGCCTGGTGTTCACGGCGAACGAGTTGGCCAGCGCCGCGCTCGATGCCGCGCCGGACTCGGTGAGCGTGTTCCAGGTCTTGCCGCCGTCGGTGCTCCAGCGCCATTGGGCCGCCGTCTGCGCGGATCCGTCGATGGGGTTGTGGCGCCATGCTACCGTTATGCTCGCCTGCGTCTTCGGGATGACCTGCGAGCTTGATGGCGACGTGATCGTGGGGGCCGCGGGCGCGCAGATGGTCACGATGCCGTCCGACTCGACCCATGCGCTCGCGAGGTCTCCGCACACATTGCGAACGCGGTAGTACCACGTACCGCCGCCGGGGTCGTCCTCGAAGTCCGTCGCCTTGCCCTGCGTGGTACGGACCGCCGTCCACATTTCCAAGTCCGGGCTTCGCTCTATCTCGGTGCCCGTTGCGGTGTTCGCCCCGTTCTCGAAGGCGCCCTTCACCTTGGTGTCGGACACGCGGGACATCTTCGGCTTGCCCGGAGCGCACGGGGTGTTGTGGACGGTGCCGGTCTCGACCCACGCCGACGCGCCCGCGGCGTTGCGGCTTCTCACGCGGTATCGCCACGAATGGTTCGCGCTCGTCGAGCGGTCCACCTTCGTGCTGCCCGCCGCTTCGATGGCGCCGAAGTCCGACCATGCGCCGCCGTCCATCTGGCGCTGCACGTCGTGCGCCAGGTATAGACCGGCGCATGGGCTTCCTGGCACGATGCGCAGCGTGTTCTGCGTGTCGGAATCGCGCGCCACGCTCGCGGACTTCGGTGCGTTCGGCGTCGTTGCCACTGCGTTCGTGTACTGGTGCGCGGGGGCGTTCCCAGCGCTGTTGTGTGGCAGCACTCGGAACTTGTACAGGCGGTTCGGCTCCGCCTGGTACGTGTACGTCGTGACGTCTCCGCCGCAGTCCTCGGCCAGCTCGTATTCGCCGTCGTCTGTGGACACGTCGACGTACACGCCGTCGTATGGGCGTGCGTCGGTCGTGTTGCTGCGCCACGTCACGAGCACCGTTCCGTCGCTTCGGCGGACGGCTACCTGGCTCATGACGTTGTTGGGCTTCCAGGTCGGCACGTCGGGGCTGTACCGCGCATCCACGGAGCTGTTGTAATAGGTGCCCGACCAGCCCGTGTACCACACGGACGCGCTGACGCGCGCGCTGCCGCCGTAGCCCACCCAGCCGTAGTCTTGCCATCCGCTGTCGCCGTACCAGCCCGTGCCGTACAGCTGGACCTGGCCGCCCCACGAGCGGCTCGCGATGGTGCCGTTAAAGTTGCCGCTGTCCACGTAGACGCTGCGCTTGTACTGCACCCACGCGCGGCCCTCTTCCTGCGCCGTGGTGCGCATCTCCACGTACGCGTACATCTTCGCGCCCGGACCGGACGCGTTGCCCCAAAATCCCTTCGCCACTGCCTATCACCTCGTTCTGGTCGGGTTCGCGCGCTTGGCCTGCAGCACGAGGTCCACGAAGTCCTCCAGCGTGGCCAGGTCGCGAAGCTCGCTCATGTTCACGTTTATGTCGCCGAACTGGTACACGACCTGCCCCGCGCCCTGCGGCATGAAGCCCGCGATCTCCCTGGCGAACGGGGCGATGCTGCGCGGGTTGAGCGGCAGGGCCATCTCGGGGCCCGCCTCGCCGATGCCGGCGATGGTCGCGCCGTTGAAGACGCCGCCCTTCGCGTACCACTCGATGCCGAAGCTGGGCACGCTCGGCGGGTTCAGGCTGAAGTCGCCCGAGATGCTGAAGTGCGGCAGCTTGATGTGCGGGAAGGACAGGCTCAGGCCCGAGAAGAACCCGCTGATGGCGTCTAGTCCGCTCCTCACGGTGTTCTTCGCGCCGTCGATGGCCCCGGTGATGGTGGACTTGATGCCGTTCCAGACGCTCGATACCGTGCCGCTCACCGCGCTGAACACGCTGCTGATGGTGGAGCTGATGGCGTTGACGGCGGAGCCGATGGCCGACTTGATGCCGCTCCAGATGCTGGATGCCGTGGAGCTCACGGCCGACCAGATGGCCGACCACACGCTCTGGATGGTGGACAGCACCGACTGGATGACGGACAGCACGGAGGAGATGAACGCGGAGGCCGCGCCGCTTATGGCCGACCAGATGGCCGACGCCGTGGAGCTCACGGCGCCCCACACGGTGGACCACACCGACTGGATGATGGACAGCACCGTGCTGATGACGGTCTGCACGTACCCGATGTACGCGGTGACGGCGGCCACGATGGTCTCCCACACGGCGGACGCCACCGCGCCGATGGCCTCCCACACGCCCGACCACCACGCGCTCACCGCGTCCATCACGGTGGTGATGACCATCTGCACCGCGGTGATGGCCTCCTGCACCGCCGTGCAGATGGTCTCCCACGCGGCGGTCAGCGTCTCGCCGAAGTTCTCCCAGATGAAGTTCCACGGGATGAGCAGCACGTCCACGGCCAGGCTCAGGATGGAGCCCAGCAGCATCACGGCCACCTGCACGGCGTTGCAGATGCCGTCCCACACGGCCTGCGCCGTCTCGGCAAGGCCCTGGAAGAACTGCGCGATGCCGTCTACCGCCGCGCCCACGGCTGCCACGATGCCGTCCCAGACGCCGCCCAGGGTCTCGCCCAGACCTGTGAAGAACTGCGCGATGGAGTCCGCCACCTGCCCGGCTACGTCCACGGCGGTCTGGAAGGCCTGGCCGATGGCGTCCCAGATGGCCATGACGGCGTTGCGGAAGTCCTCGTTCGTGTTCCACAGCGTGACCACGGCGGCCACGATGAGGGCTATGAACGCGATGATGGGGTGCTTGGTGATGAGGCCCAGGGCGGAGCTGCCCAGCTTGCCCGCCGCCTGGAACGCCTCGCCTATCTGTTTGACGGACCCCACGAGATTGCCCACGCCGATGAGCACTGGCCCGATGCCCGCCACGACGCCGAGCAGGGCCACCACGGCCGTCTGCGCCTGCGGGTCCATGCCGCCCAGCCACTGCGCGAACGCGCCGGCCACCTCGGTGACGGGCTCCATGAGGTTGAGCAGCACGCCGCCCAAAGGCTCGATTGCGCCCTGCAGGTCGCGCACGGCGGTCATGGCCTTGGTCTCGAAGTTGTCCGATGCCGCGGCCGCCGCGTCCTCCGCGGCCCCGCCCACGTCGCCGAAGCTGTCCTGCACCCCCGCCAGGCTCTCGATCATGCCCATGGCGTTGTCCTCGCCAAGGGAGGACCACAGGGTGGAGGCAAGCGCGGCCTTGTCGTACTCGTTGGGCATCTGCGTGAGGTCCCCGAGCACGGCTTGCAGCACGTCCTCGGCGGTCGCGCCGCCCTGCTTGAAGTTCTCGAAGACCTGCTGGGTGCCCTCCGAGAACTGGCCGATGGACTCCTCCATGCGGCCGTCGCTGAGCGCGGTCAAGAACTCGTTGAGGTAGTCGCCCACCTTGTCCAGGTTGTACGCGCCGTTGGAGGTGCCCGCCTCCAGCAGGCTGAAGTACTCGCTGGCGCTCATGCCAGCCTCGCCCCAGCGCACGCTGTACTCGCTCAGGTTGTCGCCCAGCTCGTCCGTGTAGTTCAGGCCGCGCTGCATGCCCGCCGTGAGCAGGTCGCTGGCCTCTGTTGCCGACAGGCCGAAGCCCTTCATGAGGGCGTTGGTGCCGCGTATGGACTCGTTCACGTCGGCCCCGAACGTCTGCGACAGCATGAGCGCGTTGGTGGTGACGGTCTGCAGGTCCTCGTCGGACACGTCGCGCAGGGTGGACTTGCACTGGATCAGCGCGTCGTTCACCTCGTCCAGGGACTGGCCCCAGCCTCCCTCGTAGATGCGCTTGCCTATGCCGCTGAAGCGCTCGGCCTCGGCCCGCGTGACGCCGAAGGCCGCCTGGATGCGGCTGGTGGCGCTCTCGTAGTCGGACGCCACCGAGAACGCCGCGCGTCCCGCCGCCACGATGGGGGTGGTGAGGCTCGCGGTGCACGCCACGCCCGCGCCCTTGAAGGCGCCGGCCAGCGCCTGGGCCTTCTCGTCGCCGGCGGCGATGTTCTTCCAGCTGATGCCGTCCAGCTGCTTGCCCAGGCTCTTTACGTTCTTCTGTACGTTGACGGTATCGAGGATGGCCTCGATGATCACGCGGCCGTCGGCCATTCAGCTCACCCCATCTTGGCGTGGAGCGCCCGCGCCAGGTCGTTCATGGCCTGGTTGGACGCTTCCGCGCTGTCGTGTGAGCCTGTTCTCTTGTTGTTCTTGAGCGCGAAGGCGCGGTGCAGGCGGTCGAACTCCTCCATCTCAGCCTTGTTCGCGTTGTTCTTCGCCCGCTTGGGGCGGTTGTCGTTGTTGCGGTAGTAGATGCGCGCGCCCATGGGCGTGTCCCTCGGCAGGGACCACACCAGCGCCACGAACTCCGCCCAGGGGAGGCTGGGTGCCTTCTCGTCCCAGTCGAGCCCGTAGGCCATGCGCAGGCTGGCGCGTATGCAGGCGGCGTCCTCCTCGGGGTCCCAAAGCGGCGGGCGCTGCGGCCCTCCCGAGTTGTCGATGCCGTAGACCTGGTTCACGGCGGCCTGTATCAGCCGCCCGAACTCGGGCCAGCTGTAGTCGCACGTCGTGAACGCCGCGTCGGGGTCCGCGAACAGCCGGGGGATGACCTCGCGGGGCTTCTTGGCCTCGGGCATGTCCTCGTCCGCGAAGACGGCCGCCACCTGCAGGGCGGTCAGGCTGTCGTCTCGCACCAGCACCTCCTCGCCGTTCCACGGGAAGCGCAGCGCGGTGCCGCCGCCCTCCAGCCGCACCCTCGGGGCGGTCAGGCTGGCGGCGTCCACTACTTGCCCTTCTTCTTGGCGCGGCGCTGCTTGCGGTTCATGGGCAGCCTGGCCTTCTCGGCGGTGAAGTAAACGCCCGCCTCGCGCAGCTGCTTGGAGCTGCAGTGGTTCCACAACCACGTGGTGAGCGCGGCGAAGACCTCGCCCAGGTTCGAGATGTTGGCGGCGGGGTCGCATTCCTCGCCGTCGCCGATGTAGGCCAGCACGTCGTGCCAGCCCTGCTCTCCGATGATGGCCGTGATGGTGCGCTTGAACAGCCGCACCATGGTCTCGGCGGCCTTCTGGCGCTCCTCGTCGGTCTCGGCCTGCGCCATCTCGTCGTTGAGCGCGGCGAAGCGGTCCATGGCGTTGCCCACCATGCGCAGTGTGCGCTCCAGGCTCTCGTCGTCGGTGCGCACCTTCCACGAGCACGCCACCTCGCCGTCCTCGTCGCGCACCTCGATGGTCTCCACCGCGCGGTTGATTCTGATCAGTTCTGCCATTGCGTGAGCCTTCCTAGTTCGTGAGCCCAGGCAAAAGAAAAGGGGCAGGGACGGCTCACGTTGTCCCTGCCCCACGTCGTGGGATGTTCCCGCCTGTGTCGCCTGCGGCTAGCCTGCGGTGACGGTCACCTTCACGGTCTGCATGACCGACGGGCACGCCGCCGCCTTCACGGTCAGCTTGGTCTCGCCCTCCTTGAGGCCCGTCACCATGCCGTCCGGCGAGACGGTGGCGATGGTGTCGTCCTGCACCGCGAAGTGGCACTTCTGGTTGCAGCCCTGCGGCTGCACGGAGGCCACGGCCTGCTTCGGGGTCTTCGTGGTCACGTTGACCTCGGAGACGGTCACTCCGGTGGGCATGGCCTCGTTCGCGGCGGGGGTCTCCGCGATGGTGTTCAGCTTCGCGGTCCACGTGAAGTCGCCCTTGCTGTTGGCGTCGCCCATCGCGGAGCCGGGCACCAGGTCGGCCATGGTCAGCACGCCCTCAAGGAGCGTGCCGTCCGGCTGGGTCCATCGGTAGTCGGTCTTGCGCTTCTTCTTGGTCATCAGCGCGCGGGACTGGATGAAGTCCTGCGCGGGGTCGCCGTACTTGCGGTGGCCGGTGAACGCGAGGCTCACCTTCACGGCGTCCACGGAGCTGTCCGTGTCTCCCAGGTCGTTATAGTAGGCGTCCTCGCTCACGGTCTCCTCGTTTGCCGGGACCACGTTGGTGATGCCCACCAGGGCGCTGGCCCACGTCTGCTTGTCGGAGTCGGGCGTGATGTTGATCTCGAACGTGTGCGCGTAGTTCGGCGCGAAGTCGAGGGTCTCGTCTGCCATGTTCTCGTTCCTTCCTATCGAACGGTTATGTCTGCTTGAACGCGGAACTCCCAGGCGGTGACGGCCCCCTGGTATAGCTCCTGCGGCTCGGTGTACACGCGGGCCGCGCTCAGCCCGTAGGAGCCGTTGGCGCTGCGCAGGTCGAGGTCGCGCAGCATGCCCGCGATGGCGCAGCACTCGTCGATGGCCCGCGCCTCGCTGTCCCGCGCCACGACCACCTGGGCCACGTAGGACACGGAGCGCCCGCCGCCGTAGTACTCGCCCGCCGTGGTTGACGGCATTCGGCGCACGGCGATGCCGCCGCGGCTCACGTTCTCCAGGCGGCGCACGCGGGCGTCCTCGTAGCCCGCCTCGCGCAGGCGCGCGGCCAGCACGTCGCAGAAGTCGATGCTCGCAACGCCCATCAGCCCGCACCCCCCACGCTGCCGGTGGCCCCGGCCACGAGCGCGCCGGCCATCTTCTGCCACTCGCCCAGGCGCTCGGCCTTGACGGCCTCGGGCCACTGCGGGCAGGCCCTCGGGTTCTTCACGGTGCGCACGCCGTCGGCGTTGAGCACGCGCTTGGCGTAGGGCGTGTTCCACACGATCTGCCCCTTCTCGAAGTCGCTGTTCTCCGGCATGGAGTCGCGCAGCGTGCCCTCGTCCACGGGGCAGCGCTCGTTCATGTCGCTGCCCACGCGCTGGGCGAAAACGGCCTGCTTGGCGCGCATGGCCTCGGGTGACAGCTTGGCCTCGATGCCCGACAGGTCCACGGTTATCCTCGGCTTGCTCATCCCACGTCCACCTCCCAGTGGTGCAGCCTGCGCAGGCCGCAGTACGGCGCGCAGGCCTTGACCTCCATGGCCAGCGTGCCCGATATCCCCGGGCCGCTCACCTCCACGCGCGCGCCCACGGGCGGCGCGAACGCGCCCTGGCTGTTCTGCGCGTCGATGTAGACGCGCCCGCTCGCGCCGTCGGCCAAAGACCACGACGAGCGCCCCAGCTCGGCCTTGCCCTGGAACAGTACGCCGCGCACCTCCCGGCGCTCGGCGTACTCGCCCGCGTAGTCGGCCTCGGGGTCGGGCAGCAGCACCACCATGCGGTCGCGCAGCAGGCGCTTGGGTATCTGCATCATCGGCGCATCACCCCAGCCGCTGGCACAGCAGCCCCGTGCCCGACAGCTCGCGGCGGATGGCCCGCTGCATGTCCTGCTCGTAGGCGCTCTGCCCGTCCTGCTGCCCCAGCGTGACGCTGAAGCTGCCCACGGTCATGGACTGCAGGCTCTCGGCCACGCCGCCCGAGAAGCCGTAGGCCGCGTCCACGTCCAGCGCGGCGCACACGGCGACCTTGTACGCCGCCACCTGCTCCTCGCCCTCGGGGACGTTGAAGCCCATGACTTCGCGCACGGCGGCCACGGCGGCGGGGAGATGGGCGCACACCTCGTCCCAGGTATGCGCCCCCTTGTAGTCCGCGCTGCCTACCTCGGGCAGCATGGCTACTCTGCCTTCGGATGCAGAACGCCGGCGGCCTTCGTGGCCTTTAGCGCGCAGCCGCACACGAACTCGGCGTCTCCCTTCTTGACAGCGCCGGGCTCGTTCCAGTTGGGGAGGTGCACGTCAATGGCGTTGCCGCCCTTCAGCGTGATGCCGTGGAACTCGCTCATGCCGAAGCAGACCGCGTACACGTCGTTGGTGGTCAGCGCGCCGTCGCGCAGCTCCTCGATGCGCACGCCGTTCCACGAGGAGACGCGCTTGCCTGCGGTGTCTGCAGTCGTGGTTGCCAGGCCCAGGATGCGGCAGATTGCGTTGATCTTGACCTTCATGGCGGGAGATACGAGCAGCGCGTCGGGGTCGCGCGTCAGGGCCGAAAACATGGTGTCCATTTCCTCGGCGAATGCAAGCGCGGACTCCTTGGTGATGTTCGTGAGGTCCACGGCAGAGGTGAATTCCGTGGAGCTGCCCTTGACGGCCTTGGCCAACCCGTCGAAGCCCTCCGCCTCCTTCGTGGTGTCGCCGTTGATGATGGTGGCGTTGAACTTGCGGATGATGGAATTCTTGGATTCCTCAAGGTGCAGCTGGTACAGGTCGCTTGCCGCGTCCTTCGCCACGCGGTCCATGGACCACGAGTTAGACAGGATGCCCACCTTGGTGGTGATGCGCTTGGTCTTTACCTCGGACACTGCGGGCTCGGTGTTGATGGCGCGGAAAGCCGCGGTCATCGGCGTGAGCACTCGCTTGTATCCGTATACGAGGTCGGACGTGCCCGAGTTGGTCAGGCAGTCATCGAACGGCATGGCCCCCAGAAGGTAGCTGTCGGTGATGGTCTCGTTGATGAAACCCTGGACGATCTTGTCCTGGGCGTTCTGGGCGAGGTCTGCCAGTGTGATCATTTCGTTTCTCCAATCTGGCGGAGCGCTTCCTTGATGGTCTTCGCTTCGCCGCTAGGTGCGCCGCTGGGCTTCACGCCCGTGGCGCCGGTCTGCTTCTCCTTGCCGAACAGGTACGGGCACGCCTCCTTGAGCTTGGCCACGTTGCCGTCGTAGTCGTCGAGCAGCGCCTTGGCCGCCTTGACGTTCACGCAGCCCGCCAGCTCCAGCTGGTAGCCGACCTTCTCGGCCGCCATCTGCGCCTTGAGGTCGTCCATCTTCTTCTCCAGCTCCTCGCGGCCCTCCTTGGTCTTCGCGGCCTCGGCGATCTGCGCCTTCAGCTCCTCGATTTCCTTGTCCTTGGCCTCAAGGTCGCGCTCGTACTTGTGGCGGTTGACGGTCGCGCCGGGCTTGCCGCCCTCGCCGCCGTTGCCGCCTTCGCCCGCGCCCTCGGTGTTCGCACCGTTGCCCTCGGTGCCCGCGGGCTTCTGGTCGCCCTGGGCGTTGCCCTCGGTGTTGGCGCCGCTCTCGGTGCCGTTGCCCTCGGTGCCCTCGGGGTTCTTGGGGTCTTGCTGGTCTGCCATGTCCGTACCGTCCTTCCCGGTGTTTGGTTGCCGCGCTTCACTGCGCGCTTCGGTCGCATGCAGCTGTTGCCGCCGCTGCCGCGCACGGGGCCGTTGCCGCCGCCCCTCGCGATGGTTGGATGGTCGGGCACGTGTCGCCTGCGGTTTCCGGGCATGAGAAAAGCCGCCCCATCGGGACGGCTTCGCGTTCGTTCTGTTCTGTTGTCTGTGTTTAGCTAGTGGCTCAAGGCGTAGGCCACGAACTCGGGCTCAAGCTCAAGGTCGTACCGCTCCACGTGGTACGTGTCGCGGTCGCTCCATTGCCAGCCGCCGCGCCTGTACCAGCCCCAGCCGACGCCTTCCACCGGCTTGCCAGTGGTCGCATCATCGAAGCTTCCGGCGGTCGCGCAGAACGGCGTAGGCTTGCGCATGAAAGCCAGCACCCTGTCCTTCTCGGCCAGCTTCGCCGTGGGGAACGCCTTGGAGTTCGCGTAGTCGCTTACTGCTGCCTGCTTCATCGCTTCCCCTTCCTCGGCTCGAACGTTATGAACTCACCCGTATTATGCCCCGGCTGGTCGCCTACCTCAAGCTTTCCGTTGCTGAAAACCTGGAGTATCCCGTTCGGGGCGGTGACGGGCACGCCCAGCTCATCCGCCAGGCGTTGGGCGAAGCACGGGCCGCGCTTCGGGTCCTTGCCTGTCGAGCACGACAGCAGGAGCACGGGCGTGCCATCCTCGTAATCGTCGCGCTGGCGTATCACGTCGGCCAGCAGCTTGTGGTCCGTCTTCTTCCCGAGCACTTCCACGAAGTCCGGCGCGCCGTGGCACACGACGGGGTAGCCCTTCGTCTTGTCTATCTTGCGATACGCTGCGCCAGCAACCGCCCCCAGCGGCCCGTTGTCGAAGATCGGCCTGCGCTTCTTCGCGCACTCGTCCTTCAGGTTCGCGGCGTCCAGCGCGCGCTTCTTCGTCTGCGCGCTCATCGTCAGCGTGACCTTCGGCATGTCCCCGGCCCACTCTCGCCGCGGGCTGCGCTGCAGCACCTTGGGGTTCTCGCCCACCAGCTGCCGCATGCGCGCCTGCTGGTCGCGAAGCCGCAGCTTCAGCTGCAGCACCTCGCCCAGGTCCTTCTCGCTCTTGCTCTTCTCGTACAGCATCTGCGCGCCCGCCAGCTCGCGCTTGGTGGCGCGTATCTCGCGCTCGCCCGCGCGCTGCCTCTGGGTCAGCTCGTACACCTCGGCGTTGTCCATGCCGCTGGGGTGGGGCGGGTCCGGCTCGTACAGGCGCTTCATGCCCGGGAACCACGCGCTGTAGCTGTGGCGGCAGTTCGCGCCGCCGATGCCGTCCGCCACGTCTCCCCAGTTGCACGCCGTCTTGAAGTCGCGGTACAGCACGCCGTCGATGACCTGGTCCCCGTGGCGGCTGTAGACGCGCCCCTCCCACTTCGCGTGGCTCGGGCGGCTGCCGCCATGGCTGGAGACCTCCACCAGCTGCACGCCCGCCTGGTCCATGATGCCCTCGGTCATGGCCATGCCGTCCTGCAGTATCTGCGTGCGTATGTGGCGGCGCACGGCCACGTCCACCTTGTTGGCCACGGTCTGCGCGCCGGTGGCGGCGTTGCGGTACTGCACCACGCTCACGCCGTCGCGCTCAAGCCTGCGCACCGCCATGTGCAGCGCGCGCTCGGTGGTCATGGCCCCGCTGTTAACCTGCGTCACGGCCCACGTGCTCGCGTCCAGGAACGCGCGGCGCGCGCCCTCGGCCATGTCGATGTTGTCGCGCTCCAGGATGCGGGCCACACCGCCGATGGTGAGCGCCGCCTGGCGGGTGGTCGCGGCCTCCAGGTCCACGCCCAGGCCTTGCCTGATGCGGCGCAGGTCGTCGGCGGAACACCGCTTGATGGCGTCGGTGACCTCCAGGCGCACGGCGCGGGATATGTCGGCCTCGTGCCGCCCGATTATCTCCATGAGCGCCGACGCGCTGGACTGCGCCAGCAGCTCCAGGGCGGTCAGGCTGCGTTGGTCGGCTATGCCGCCCTCCACCATGCGGCGCGCCAGGTACGCCAGCATGTCGGCCTCTATCTGGCGGTAGACGCTGGCCACCTTCTCGCCGGCCTGGTCCAGGTACTCGGGGCTCAGCATGTCAGAACCCCACGTCCAGCACCTGCTCGGCGGGCAGCGCCGCCTGCGCCTCCTCGGGGCTCATGCCGTAGAACTCCACGGCGTAGCGCCATTTGGGCAAAAGCCCCGCCGCTATCTCGGCCATCATGGTGTTCTTCTCGGTCTGCGTGTCGGTTATCACCGAGTCGTCGAACTGCACGCTCACGGCGCCGAAGTCCTCCTCGATGGCCGCGCCGCAGTGGATGCGGGCGCAGTTGAGCAGGCTCGTCACCACGCGCTGGATGGCCCCGCGCAGCACGTTCTCGTGCTTGCGCACGTTGCGCATCAGCGCGGAGTTGTCGGCGGTCACCTCGGTGGCGGTCTTCAGGCCGCCCGTGCGGTCCAGCGCGAAGTACTGCTGGCCGAAGCCGCACAGCTCGCCCAGCTCGGCCAGCGCAACGTCCAGCGCGGAGCGCAGCGGCTCGATGCGGATGTTCGGGCTGTAGATGTCGATGAGGTCCTTGGTGACGTCGCGGCCCACCAGCTTGCGGAACAGGCGGCCCTCCACCTTCGGCGACGGGATGACCTTGCCGTTCTCGCTGCGCACGTCCACCATGGACTCGTCCACGAACACCTTGGCGGCGGTCAGCTCCACTTCCTGGAACATGGAGTCGTAGGCCAAATCCACCGCCTTCACGGCGTCCACCGCGTCGGCGAACACGCTCTGGCCGTACGGGGACAGGTCCACGTACGTGTTCTCCAGCGCGGGCTTCACGATGCCGAACGTGGGGCAGGCCTGCTGCGTGTCGAAGTCCTCCAGGATGCCGTTCTCGTCGGCATCGAGCTGCTGGCCGTTTTTGAAAAGGTACGTGCGGATGTGGTAGCTGCCCGTCTCGGGGTCCCAGGCGTGCACCTGCAGCTGGTCGGCCCGCTTGCCCTTGACGGTCGCGCGGGTCACGAACGCGCACTCGCTCACGCCCTCCTCGTCCCAGGACAGCGGGCGCACCATGCGGGCGTCGTAGCGGCGCACCTTGATGGCGGTGGCGTCTTCGCGGACGTCGAACCACAGCGCCCAGGCCGCCGTGCCCATGGCGAAGGCCTTCTCCACGATCAACTGCCCCGTGGGCCAGAAGTTCGCGCGGTCGAGCCAGTCCTGCAGCCACTCGTTGGCCTTGGCGCCCTCCACGCTCACCTCGGTGTCGTCGGTCACCAGCAGGCTGGCCCACTCGGCGGCCACGCGCTTGGCGGGCCTGATGCTCATGCGGTCGCGCTTGCAGCTCTCCCCCTGCATGCCGGTGTAGCTTTCCTTGTACCAGTCATCGCTGCCGCAGTACCAGCCGAACCACGCCCTAATGTAGGCGTCCATGGAGGTGTCCAGGGCGTAGCCCAGCTCCTTCAGCTTCTTGGTCACGTGCGCGGGCACGTTGAACTCGTCGGTGGCCATTCCTTGCTCCTATCCCCGCAGCCCGGCGACGATGGCGCGCTCGCGCTCGCTCAGGCTCCATCGTTCTGCTGCGGCTCGTTCTGCTGCGGCTCGTTCTGCTGCGGCTCGTTCGCCCAGCAGGAGCCCGCCGCCGAATATCGCCTTGCCCGCCTCGCGCTGCATGTCCAGCGCCGACACGCGGCGGCACTCGCCGCGCCGCACGCGGTACTCCACGCCGTACTTGCTGTAGCGCTGCACCATTGCGGCGGTCACCACCTCGCAGGGGTAGGCGTACTTTGGCATGCTGCGGCGCGCCCGGCACGACTCCACGGCGGCGTTCACCGCGCGGGTCAGCCCGGGCGCGCTCTGCAGCACCGTGTCGGGGTCGCCCATGTTGGTCACGAACGACGTGCGCACCTCCGCGCCGTTGGCGTACACGATGGCGCAGTCCGTCACCAGGTGGTTCATGCGCATGCACACGTCCGCGCCGCCCAGGCACGTCAGGCTCGGGGCGAACAGGAAGAACGGCGTGCCGCGCCCCAGGTAGAACCGGCAGATGGCGGACAGCATCGAGAACGGCGGGTTGTCGATGACCGCGCAGCCCTCGGGGTACTCGAAGCGCTCGTAGTCCCCGCCCGGCCAGAAGGGCCGCACGACCGCGCCCGGGTCGATGCCGTACTCCCGGCACGCCCAGCCCTTCACGGCCTCGTACACCGGCTCGGGGGTGTAGCAGTCGTCGGTGGTCTTCTTCGGCTTGAACTTGTCCACGAACTCCTCGTAGGTCTCGCCCCTGGCCATTTATGCCGCCTTCCTGTATCCGCGCGCACGGCGCGCCTCTTCCATCGTCGCGTAGCGGGTGGCGTCCACTCGGTGGTCGTTCCCGTCGGGTATCTCGTTGAGCACCTCGCCGTCGGGCGTGGTGGCGTACTCCATGGCGCGCACCTCGGCCGCCAGCTGCGGGCAGCGCGCGGGGTCGATGACCCACGCGGTCAGGCTCTGCAGGAAGCGGTAGCTGGCCATGCGGCCCGGCTTGCCCTTGCCCGCCGCGCGGGCGTTCACGCCGTGGTCGCGCTGCACCGCGATGGCCGTTGGGTCGCCGTCGTCGCTCAGCACGGGCAGGTGGTGGTACTCGGGCTCGCGGCCCTCCTCGTCGCTCCACGTGAGCAGCGCCTTGACGCGCTCGGCCTGGCCGTCCGGCGGCAGCTTGTTGGCGGAGTCCTCGCAGAACGTCAGCAGCTCGCGCTGGCCGGGCCTCCACTCGCTGCCCGTGATGGCCCACGGGTCGGGGTACCAGCCGAAGTCCTGGCCGAAGCGCAGGCGCTCGAACTGCGCCACCTCCTCGTCGGTGATGGCGCGGAACACCACGTTGTCGAACACCTCGGTGCCGATGCCCACCGGCTCGCCCAGGTACTCGTGGCGGTAGGCGCGCTCGTCGGTGCGCTTCAGCTCCTCGGCGTCCGCTATGAACTGCGGGCCAAGCCACTCGGGCGGCACGTCCAGGTACGTGGAGCGGAACACCGGCAGGCCCTCGGCCTCGCGGCGCTCCATCTCGGCGTTGACCCAGCAGCGCGCCGAGCGCGGCGGGTTGAAGCTGTACAGGCGCACGCAGTCCGCGCCGCCGCGCGTCAGCGACTGGGTGACCTTGCGCACCTCGGCCATGCCGCGGAACTGGTCGGCCTCCTCGAACCACGTGATGCCCACGTAGCCGAACGGCACCTTGATGGACTTGATCTTGTTGGCGTTGTCGCAGCCGCGGAATATGATCTTCTGGCCCGTGGCCTTCTTGGTGATGCGCAGCGTGGACTCCGGCATGTCGTACTGGTCTTCCAGCCCGAGCGCGCGGATGGCCCACACCACCTGGGCGTAGGCCGCGTCGCGCAGGTCCGCCTTGCGCTTCATGAGCACCACGGCGTGCTGGTCGGGGTTGCGCTCGATGTGGTTGACGACCTCCAGCGAGCAGAACGAGGACTTGCACGAGCCGCGCCCGCCCGCCAGCCAGATATCGCCGCGGAAGCCGTTCGCGATCATGCGGTGCGGTTTCAGGAAGCGCTCGCCGATGAGCAGCGCGAAGTCCCGCACGAACTGCGGGCGCTCCTCGGGCTCGTCCTCGGGCAGCCACGCCATCAGGCGGTCGCTCGCGTCGGCCAGCGCCTTCACGGCCGGCGCCATCTCCTTGTCGGCCAGCGTGCCGCCCTGCACGGCGGCCACGCCTTTGCGCAGCAGCATGGCCTGGGCGCTCCCGATCTCGGCGCGCGTCACCACGGCCGCGGCCGCGGCGGCCTTCTGCAGCTCCTTGAGCCTACCCGCTACCTTCCGCTTCGCCTCCAGCTCGCAGGCGCGCTTGTCCACGGTCTCGGGCTTCCACTTCTGGCTGCCCGGGAACGCGGACAGGTAGGCCCGGCGCTGCGTGGCGCCCTTGGCCCTCTCCTGGCAGTAGCGCTCCTGCGCCGGCGTTATGTCCTGCTTGATGCTTCCCATGGCAACGCATGGTGCCGCGCGTGTCGCCCCCGGAACGCGGAAGGGCCGCCCCGAAGGACGGCCCAGCCCGAAAAGGAGGATTCCCGCGCGGCCGCATCATCCCGCGCGGTGCCCCCTATGTTGCCCGCCGTGTCGCCTAGCCGACGGTCGCGAAGCCCGCCACCATGACCAGCCACGCCGCGAGCGAGCGCAGCGCGAACACGGCGGCCACGTCGATGGCGATGCACGCCGCTATGAACAGCAGGCAGCCCCAGTTGACGTTCCTCATTCCTCCTCCCATCTCACGGTCCCGTCGTCGTGCTCGGCATGGAGCCACGCGGCGTACTCCTCCCACTGCGGGAACTCGGCGACGCGGCGCGAG
This sequence comes from Collinsella aerofaciens, assembly GCA_021641225.1. Classification (GTDB taxonomy): domain Bacteria; phylum Actinomycetota; class Coriobacteriia; order Coriobacteriales; family Coriobacteriaceae; genus Collinsella; species Collinsella aerofaciens_AJ. The sequence goes on from JAJWXI010000001.1 coordinate 29,480, forward strand.
TGCTTCGCGCACCGCGTGTGCGGGTCGAGCTCGTCCACCACGATGAGCAGTGGGAACGTCATCACGCGCACCTCCATGCGCATCGCCCGCTTCGGCGTGCCGAAGTAGCGCTCCCAGTTCGTCACAGCGGCCTCCCTTCGCGGTCGTGCCAGCGGAAGTCCTCGAACAGGTGCCCGCACCGCCGGCAGCGGTCGCCGCCCTTGGGCAGGCGGTCCCACCGCTCACGCGTGCCGCACTCCGGGCAGCGCACCTCGATGCTGGGGCGGCGCTTCGTCTTCTCGGTCTGCTCCATGGCTACTCCACTGCCATCCGCATGACCTGCCCCATGGCGTTGCGCAGGCTCTTCGCGGCGGCTTCGGCCACCCTGTCTGCGTCCACCTCTACGCTAATATCGGGCAGCTTGACGCCGCGCGCCTCGTCGGCCTTCAGACACGCCGCAGCGGCGTCCTGGGCCGCATCGGCGGCGGCCTGCGCGGCCGCCCTCTTCGTCTTGCACCTCGTGAGCCACAGCTCGCACTCGTCCAGCTTCGTCAGCGCCAGGGCGCGCTCGCGGCTGGTGGCGTAGACGCACTCGATGTCCTCGCGCAGGTTCTGCACGGCCACGTTGCGCAACTGGCCGACCTTGGGCGCGGCCGTCTCTTCGGCCATGGCGTCCAGCTTCTCGCGCAGGCGGCTGTTCTCGGACTTCAGGCCGCGCACCTCGCGGCGAAGGGCTCCCACCGCGTAGCTCTGGCTATCGTTCCAGCAGTCCTCGCACAGCGGCTCGCTCGTGCAGCTCATGTTGTCCTGGCCAATCTCGTCCAGGTCGCGCCCGCACTCTTTGCATCTGATTCCGCTCATCGCAGCTCGCCCTTCCTCTCAAGCCTCTCGTGCATCCACTCGTTGTCGCGCTTCATGTCTCGCATGGTCTCCCGCGCCCTGTCCCTCTCGTCGTACGCGCGCTTCAGCGACTCGCGCATGCGCTCCAGCGCGCCGCGCATCTCCTCGACCGCCGCGCCCTCCTTGGGCCCGTTGTCCATCCATGCGTCGAAGCTGTCCCGGCAGTCCCGGCAGATGTGCGTCTTCTTGGACAGGTGCCAGACCCCAGCGCGGGCGGGCTTCCGGACGAACGCCCTTATCCCGCCTTCCACGATCCGCCCGCAGCGGTCGCACTTGTACATCCTCATGTTCTTCTCCTTCGTTCGTATTTCGCCGCCTTGCTGGGTTGTGTGACGTGAGCCCCCGCGAACGAGTGCGGGCGCGGCTTCAGCCCGCACGCACGGGTCACACAGACCAACAGGCTCGTTGCTTTGTTGTGTTGTTACACTTATCCCTTTAGGGTAGAGACGCAACACAACGCAAAGCCGCTACCAACCGTTCATCATGTTGGCCATGTCCGGGTCCTTCAGCACCCCCGGCTGGTTGCCCTTGCCCTTCTCGCTCACTATCGGGCACCAGTCATTGCGGCTGGGCGCTATCCACTGGTTTACGGTGGCCTTGCTCACCTGCTTGCCGCCGACCTCCGGCATGCGCTCCACCACGTTGGCCACGGTGGGCTCCACGCCGTCCTCGGCGCACGCCGCCATGCCCTCGCGCAGCGCCGCCAGCTTCTCCTCCTGCTTCCTGGCGTCGTTTCTCGCCTTGCGCTCGCGGCCCTGGGCTCGGTAGTCCATGCGGCCCAGCTCCTCGCCCTCGGGGCTGGCGTCGGCCAGCAGGCCCGCCGCGTCCACCGCGTGCATGGGGTAGTCGAACAGCAAATTGACCGGCTCGAAGCGCGGGAACTCGCGCAGGGTGCCCTCCACGCGCCACGCCGTCATGGCCTTCGCGCGGCGGCGGGCCTCCACCACGCCGTCCAAAAACGGCTTGGTCCACGCGGGCACGCGCGCCTGCACGATGGAGCGGCAGGCCGCCATGAGCTTGTCCCCGCCGGCGGCCAGGTCGTCCTCGGCCACCTCGCCGCGCCACTCGCCCAGCGCGCCGGCGTTGGCGTCCATCCACCCCTCGCACCAGCTGCCCACCGTGCGGGCCTCAAGCTGCTGGCGCAGCTCGTCCGACACGTGGAGCTCCAGCATGTCCAGCAGCGCGTCGGGGTCGCGGGCGAACACGCCCGAGCCGGATGCGCGGTCCATGGAGCGCTTGCCGCCCTGCGCGCCCTTGGAGTGGTGGTGGCAGTAGATGACCGCGCAGCCCAGCCCGTCGGCCACCTTGTCGAACTGGTTGCAGAACGCCGCCATCTGGTCGGCGCTGTTCTCGTCGCCGGTGATGACCTTGTAGATGGGGTCGATGATGACGGCGCAGGGGCGCTCGCGGGCGGCGCGGCGTATGAGCGCGGGCGCCAGCTGGTCCATGGGCTTGGACTTGCCGCGCAGGTTCCAGATGGCCACGTTGCGCAGGTTGTCCGGGCGCGCCCCTATGGCGGCGTACACGTCGCGGAAGCGGTGCAGGCACGACGCGCGGTCAAGCTCAAGGTTCACGTACATCACCGGGCCCTGGGCGCAGCGCCAGCCGAACCACGGCAGGCCCTCGGCTATGGCCACGGTCAGCGCGATGAGCGCGAAGGACTTGCCGGCCTTGGACGGCCCGGCCAGAAGCATCTTGTGCCCCTGGCGCAGCACCCCCTCGATGAGCGGCGGGGCAAGCTCCGGCATGTCCTCCCACGTGTCGGCCAGCGTCTCGGGCTCGGGCAGGTCGTCGTTCTGCTCGTCCAGCCACTCGCGCCACGCCTTCCAGCTCTCGGCGCCCATGGACCCGGCCACCATCCACTGCTTGCGTCCGGCGCGCATGACGCCCGGCATGCGGCTCAGGCGGGAGGGGTTCTTGTTCTGCGTGTCTATCTTCAGGCCGTTCTCGCGGCAGGCCTGGTACAGGAAGTCCACGCGCTTGCGGTACTCGTCGTAGCTGCCCGCGTCCACGCGCACGATGGCGTGCACGGACTTGTTGCCGCTGTGCACCACCGCCGCGATGGGCAGGTTCAGCGCGCGCATGGCGGCCATCTGCCGTCCCGGCGCCATCTCGTCGGACTCCACCAGCGCGTAGCGGAACTCGGCCACGTTGTCGTTGCGCACGCCGCCGCCGTCCAGCGGGTTGAAGCGTATCCACGCGCCCGCCTGCTCGTTGGGCTGGCCGATTGAGCTGGCCAGGTCGTCGCCGTGCTTGGCCACGCGCTCGATGATGGCGCCGGCGGTCTCGCTGCAGCAGCCCTTGCCGGAAGGCGTCCAGCGCCCGTCGCGCTCGAAGGCCTCGGTCACGTAGCCCACCACGTCCTCGGGGTCGAACAGCGCGCGCAGGTAGCGTATCAGCTGCTCGCCGGGGTGCCACTCGCCGCCCTCCGGCTCGCGCAGCTCCTCGCTCTCCAGCCACGTGGGGTCGATGACGGCGTGCTGCGGCTTGGGCTCCGGCTTCGGCTGCGGGCGGGTGGTGCGCCACGCGTTGGGCTCCAGCTCCCACTCGGTCACGTCCCAGCCCACGGCGGCGTCCTCGCCCTGGCAGCGGGGCGGCTCGTAGCCGCGCTCCATGGCCATCTGCACGAGGGTGCCGCCGTTCACGCGTCCCTCGCCCGCGCCCCGGAAGCTGCGCCACTTGCGCGCGCACTCGCCGGGGTGGTAGCGGGCGGCGTCTTGGGCGCTCCAGGCGTCCCACTCCTCGCAGGGCAGGCCCTCGGCGGCCAGCGCCATGCCCACCTGCACCCACTCCTCGTAGCTGCACGAGGCGGCCGGCACCGCCGCCAGAAGCCCCGCCAGGTCCTGCTCCAGCAGGCTGTCTCCTTCCATGTCATCCCTCCAATCTCGGGTCGTACGTCTCGGGGTTCACGGCCCGGGGGACGCCGCGCCATCCCTGCGCCGCTATGCGGCTGATCATGTTGCTGGCCGCGTCGAACGGCCACGTGCCCACGTGGCGGAAGCCGTACCTCTCCAGGCACCGTATCTGCTTGGGCGTGGTCAGCCCCTCGCGGCGGCGCTTGTCCAGGCGCTCAAGCAGCAGGCTGGCCTTGCCCGCGCAGCCCACCTCGTCGGGGTAGATGCCGTAGCGCTCCAGGGCCTTGAGCTGCTTGTCGGTCGGCGGGGCCAGCTCGGCGGGGAAGGCCGGCTCCCAGCCGGCCAGGTCCTCGGCCTGGATGCTCATCTCGAACTGCACGGGGTCCACGAGCTTGCGCTTGCGCCCGCGCATGGCGGCAAGCTCCCGCGCCAGGCTCTCCTCGCGCTGGCGCACCACGTCGGCGCTGGCGGCCTGCTCGCACTCCAGCACGTCCACGCCCGCCGGCGCGCCCTCGGCCAGCTCGGTCATGCGGGCGGCCACCTCGGGGGTCTTGGCCACCAGGTGCGCGGGCCTGCACAGGTCGTGGCGCTGGGTCATCCACAGGAAGTCCAGCACCAGCAGGTCCTCCTTGCCCGTCTCGGGGGACAGGCGCGTGCCGCGCCCGACCATCTGCACGTACAGGCTGCGCACCTTCGTGGGCCTCAGCACCACCACGCAGTCCACGCTCGGGCAGTCCCAGCCCTCGGTGAGCAGCATGGAGTTGCACAGCGCCGCGCCCGGCCCCGCCTGCTCGAAGCGCGCCAGCACCTCGGCGCGGTCGGGGCTCTCGCCGTCCACCTCCATGGCGTCGAATCCCTTGGCGGCCAGCACCTCGGCGAACTTCTTGGACGTGGCCACCAGCGGCAGGAACACCACCGTCTTGCGCCGCATGCAGCCCGCCGCCAGCATCTCGTCGGCGATGCGTCCCAGGTAGGGGTCCAGCGCCGTGCCCAGGTCGGGCGCGCTGAAGTCGCCCGCGCTCACCTTCACGCCGCCCAGGTCGATGCTCAGCGGCACGGTCTGCGCCCGGATGGGGCACAGGTAGCCCTCGCGGATGGCGCGGGGCAGCGTGTACTCGTAGGCCACGCTCTCGAAAAGCTGGCCCAGATCGCGCCTGTCCCCGCGGTCGGCGGTGGCGGTCACGCCCAGCACCTTGGCGCCCGGGAAGTGGTCGAGCACCGCGCGGTAGCTGTCGGACAGCGCGTGGTGCGCCTCGTCCACCACGATGGCCTGGTACCAGTCGGCGGGGAACTTCGCCAGGCGCGCCGGGCGCATCAGCGTCTGCACGCTGCCCACGGTCACGCGGCACCAGCTGCCCAGGCTGGTCTCCTCCGCCTTCTCCACGGCGCACCCCAGGCCGGTGGCCGCCTTGAGCTTGTCGGCGGCCTGCTGCAGCAGCTCGCCTCGGTGAGCCAGGATGAGGACGCGGCCGCCCGCGTCCACCACGTCCTTGGCCACGTTGCAGAAGACCACGGTCTTGCCGCAGCCGGTGGGCAGGACGAGCAGCGTGAGCCGCCGCCCGCCCTCCCACTCGGCCTCAACGGCGGCCCGCGCCTCCTGCTGGTAGGGCCTCAGCTCCATGGCCTACTGGATGCCCCAGCCGGGGTGCTGGGCACCCTGCTGCGGCTGCGGGGCGGGCATCCCCGGCATCGCGGCCTGCTGGTAGCCCGCCTGCGGCGCTGCAGCACCGTTCTGCGGGGCGTACGCGGGCTGGGCGGCATAGCTGGCTGCCTGGGCGCTCTGCGCCCCGTACGCGGGCTGCTGGGCCTGCTGCTGGGGCGCCAGCGCGTCGCAGGCCTTCTCGTACGCCTCGTAGGCGCGCGGCTGCTCGTCGGGCAGGCAGAACTCGTCCACGTCGTTGGCCTCGCGCTCCTGGCCGTCGCTCGTGCGGTACGAGCGCCTGGACAGCCTCAGCCACCCGTTGCGCCCCTCCACGTCGGCCCAGTTGATGACGATCTTGCCGTTGGCGTCCTTGCCATGGCCCACGGCGGCCATGAAGCGGGTCACCTTCCACATCATCGACTGCACCAAAAACAGGCGGCAGCTCGTCAGCGCCTCGGTGCCGTCGGCGTCCTGCACCCTCAGCGTCACCTTCGCCATGGGGCAGGACGGGATCTTGGCGCTGCCGTCGTAGCGCGTGCGCTCCAGCTTCTGCACGGTGAAGGGGTAGTAGCCCGGCTCCAGGGTGCGGAAGCGCGGCCCCTCGTCCAGGTCGCCCTCGGTCACGTCCCAGTCGAAGGCGACGTCGTTGCCTTGGTATACGGTCATGTCTTCGTTCCTTTCTGCTTTCTGCTGTTAGAAGGGGATGTCCTCGCCTGCGCGGTACTCGGCCACCTTGGCCTTTACCTGCTCCCAGTTCGGCACGATGAAGCCGCCCACGTACTCGGGCGGGTAGTTCTCCGCCGGCGTGTCGGGTGTGAAGTGGCCCTGCAGCGCCGCGAAGTTCAGCACCTCGTCCAGGGTCACGCCGTCGCGCTCCATCAGCTGCGCGGCCGGGGCCCACTGCTCGGGCAGCCCCCCGGCGCGCATGGTCCCCGCCGCGTCGCCGGGCGCCTGCCGGGCGGGCGTCTGGGCCTGCTGCGGCTGCGGCTGCCCGGCGGGCGG
>JAJWXI010000001.1:35867-49965 GCA_021641225.1 Collinsella aerofaciens
GCGGGCGGCTCGGGATGCGGGGCGGGCACGCGCGGGTCCGGGCCCAGGCAGGGCACGTGCGGCGCTATCGGCTCGTAGGACAGCGGCACCTCGTCGGGCAGGCCCCAGCGGTTCTTGCCGTCCCACGCCGCCTGGTGCGTGGCGAAGATCGTGCGCTTCGCGCCGCGCGCCTTGCCCTTGGCGCTGAAGCCGTCGCCGACCACCTCCACGATGGTCTTGTAGTTCAGGAACAGCAGCGCGTCGGCCCACTCCTTGAGCAGCGCGGCGTCCTTCTTGTACAGCTTCATGGTCCAGCGGTCGTAGCTGGCGGCCTCGTCGGGCTTGTCGAACTTGGCCACGGCGGCGTGGGCCGTCACCACCACGTTCATGCCCGCGTCCCGCACGTCGGTGAGCAGGTCGAGCATGCGCCCGAACTCCTCAAGGGCGAACTGCCACGCCTTGCCGTAGCCCAGCGTCTCCATGCTGGCCCACTTGTTCTTGGCGCACAGCTCGTCGCACAGCAGGCGCTCGGCCCAGTCGGCGGTGTCCAGCACCAGCGTGCCGCAGGGGCGCTCGGCGGCCACCTCGCGCAGCGTGTCCTTGAGCGCCGTCCAGCTCATCGGGCGCGGGGCGCGGGCCACGTCGTAGGCCTCGGTGCCGCCCTCGGTGTCGATGAACAGGGGGTTGGGGAACTGCGCGGCCAACAGCGTCTTGCCGATGCCCTCCACGCCGTACAGGACCACCTTCTGGGGGCGCTGCACCGCCCCGGTCGTTATCTGGATCACTTGATGCTCCATCCCCCGACGGCGGCCTGCGCGGCGTTCATGCTGGGCATGGCCGGCTGCGGCTGCTCCGTCGGCTCGTCTTCCTCTTCGTCCTCGGGCTGGGCCTCGGGCATGCCGCCCTCCGGCTCTCCCAGCTGCCCGCGCCCGTCCTCGATGACCAGGCTGCACTCGTCGTCGGTGCCCACGCGGGTGCCTATCACCTGCAGGCCCTCGCCCTCGGCCCACGCGCCGAACTCGGCCAGCGTCTGCGGGTCCATCTGCTCCAGCTTGTCCACGAGCACGAAGCCGCACTCGGGCTTGGTGGCGCGCACGATGGCCGTGGCCACCTTCAGCTGCTCGCTGCCGCTCATGCAGTCCCACGCCTGGCCCAGGTAGGTCAGGGACGGCTCGCCCTTCTCGCCGAAGGCCACGCCCAGGCCATCCAGCGGCAGCGGGGCGTCCTTGAGCAGGTCGGTGCGGGCCTTGTCGAGGCGCTTCACCTCGGCGTTCAGCTCGTCGTACTGCTCCTTGAGCTCGTCGGCCTCGGCCATGGCGCGCTCGCGGCGCATGTTGGTGCGCACCTTGTCGTTGGTCGCCTCCACCTGCGCCAGCTGCGCCTCCAGCTCGGCGGTGCTCTCGTCGCGCAGCTCGGCGGCGGTCTTGGCGGCGGTTGCGGCGTCGGCGCTCAGGCGCTCCAGGTCTGCGGACTTGGCGGCCATGCGCTCGGCCAGCTCGCGGGACTGCGCGGCCATGCGGTCCAGCTCGGCGCGCGTCGCGTCCACCTGCTGGGCTATGCGCTCGGCCTCCATGCGCTTGCGCTGGTTCTCGCCGTTGCGCGCCAGGATGGCCGACTGCTCGGCGATGAGCTCGGAAGCGCTCACCTCCTGCGCCGGGGCGTCGGGCCAGCGCTGCATCTCCTCGGCCGCGCCGCGCTTCTGGCGCTCCATCACGCCGACGGCGTGGCGCTGGTTGTAGGCGGCCGCCTTCTTCTGGTCGAGCTCGGCCAGCTGGTCGCCCACGCCCAGGATGGACAGCAGCGCCTCGGCCTTGTCCTTGTCGGTGCCGGCCAGGAATTTGGGCAGGTCCAGCGCCAGCTGCCCGATGAGCGAGCTCAGCAGCTGCTGGCCGCCCTTGTTGCCGCTCGGGTCGGTCACCTTCAGGGCCGACGCCTTGCCCTTGCGCTCCACCACGATGCCGTTGTCCAGCACCACGCGCAGCTTGGGGTCGAGCGCCGCGCCCTCGCGCTTGGCGTTGGTGGGCTTCATCTTGTTGCCGCCCAGGGCCCAGGCGATGGCGTCCAGCACGCTGGTCTTTCCCTGGCCGTTGCGGCCCCCTATGACCGTCAGCCCGTCGGCGTTCGGTTCCAGGTACACCGCCTTCACGCGCTTGACGTTCTCGACCTCCACCGATGCGATCTTCACCATGGGGCTACTCCTCCTTCTCGTCTTCGGCCAGGGCCGCGTCGGCCAGGCCCGTAAGCTTGCACATCAGGTCCACGTCCTCGCGGGCGGGCTGCCAGCCGTCCTCCATGGCGGCGGCGAGGTAGTCGCAGAGCTCGAGGATTCGGCGCGCGCTGTATTCGCGCATGGGCTCGCCCGTGGCGCCCGCGGCGGCCATCATGTCCATGCTGGACGGCGCGTAACGGTCCGCCAGGCGGCGCAGCAGGGCAACGCCCAGCAGGCCGAAGGACAGGCCGCGCTCCGGCGGCTCGGGAAGCTCGAAGCGCCCCAGGAACTCGGAGGCCTTCGCGCGCTCGCTCCACTGCTGGCCCGCGTCGCCCAGGTAGTCATCGGCGGCCATCTCCATCGCCGCGTGGCCCTGGAAGCCGCCGCACGCCAGCATCTCGGCCACGAACTGCGTGGCGCTGCTGTGCGCGTCGGTCATGCGCGTGAGCCACGACTCGGCGCGCTCCAGCGCTGCCTGCTTCTCGGGGTCGGCCTCCTCGTCGTCGGGCAGGGCGGTGTAGACCACCACGCGCGCGCCGTCCCCGCGGGTGTTGTGCAGCATGTACAGCGCGCCGCCCGCGTACTCCTCGGCGGCGGCCTCCAGGTCGGCGGGGGTGCGGCACGTCAGCGCGTAGGCCATGCCGTCGGGGAGCTCGCCGCCCTCCTCCAGGTCCAGGCGCAGCTCGGCGGCCTTGGCGCGCAGGGCCTTCTCGGCCTTGGCGCGCTGCACCTTGGCCTTGGCGTCCTCGTAGACGCGCCGCCACGTCTTCTCGTCGGCGTTGGCCACGCCCTCGGCCAGCTCGGGCCACTCCGCCAGCTCGTCCACGGCCACAAGGTGGTCCAGGCTCATGCACTCGGCCTCGGCCCCCAGCCTGTCGGCCGCGCGCTTCACGCGGCGCATGCCCTTGACGCGGGCGGCCTTCTCCACGGCCTCGGGCTCCACGCCCAGGAGCAGGCAGCGCTGCGCGCCCTTGGAGCGCTCCACCTCGGTGAGCTCCTTCTTGTCGTCGGTGGCCAGCATGGCCAGGGCGGCGTCCGCGTCGTCCCAGTCCTCGCAGACGATCGCGTGGAACGCCTTGGTCCCCGCGATGCCCATGGCGCGCCAGCGGCGCTCGCCGTCCACGATGCGGTACACCTCGCCGTCGCGCACCAGCACGGGCGGGTTCAGCGGCTCGCCGGGGTTGGCGGGGTTCAGCGCGAAGGTGGCGGCCAGCGCCTCCAGGTCGCCGAAGTCCTCGCGCGGGTTGCCCTCGCTGGGGTACGCGTCGTCGGTCTTCACCAGCTTCAGTTCCATGATTCATGCCCTCCTATCAGGCAAAATGCGAAAGTGTCATTCATTTTCGGAATTCGGGAGTTTTTCTCTCATACGCTCCAGTCGGCGGCGCTTGGCCTTCAGCAGCCGCGTCAGGCGCCTGACCTCCCACGCCTCCAGCTCCAGCAGCCACTCATCGCGGGCCTTGGCGGCGCGGTACGCGCCCATGCCCTCGCACCTCGGCTCGGGCGGCCTGGGCGGCGGCGCGGACTGCAGGCGGCCCTCGGTGCGCAGGTACACGGCCCGCGCTCCGTGCGGCAGCTTGGCCAGCACGTCGGCGGTCTCGGCCTCGGCGCGCGCTATCAGGTCGCGCAGCTCGCAGGGCCTGCACGCCCCGCACGGCCTTATCCGGCTTCGGGCGGCCCCGCACCTCGGGCAGGTCTCGGCGCACCGCGGCTCCCAGCAGCGCAGGGACAGCCCCATGCGCTTGGCCTTCTGCCGCACGGCCTCGTTGCCGCGCTTGAGCTCCCACGCTATCCGGCGGCGGGGGACGCGCCCGGCCATCTCGCGCAGGCGGCGCTCCTCGGCCGAAGTCCACGGGCGCAGCCTCTGGCCCGCCCTCACCGCGCATCGCCGTGCCTCTGGTACCGCCACACGCCGTGGGCCAGCGCGCTGCGCAGGTGCTCGTTGGTCACCAGGCGCAGGCTGCCGGGCAGCACCTCGCGGCCCTGCGCGGCGCAGTCCACGACCCAGGCGCAGTTGCCGGGGCTTCGGGGGTTGAGCACCTTGGCGCTCAGCTGGATGGCCACGTCCTCGCCGTCCTCGTGCAGGTGGGCCAGCAGCGCGCCGACCAGCCACGGGGTCTGGTGCGCCATGCTCAGGTGGCCGCGCCCGCCCTGCTGCTGGTAGCCCTCGATGACCACGAGGTCGTGCGGGTGGCTCGCCAGGAAGCGCTCCAGGCGGTGCCAGATGGCCTCGCAGCGCTCGTCCAGCAGGTCGTTGTCGCCCTTCACGCCCTTGGGGTAGGCGATGGTGCAGGAGTCCAGCACGCGGCGCTCGTCCATGTAGACCACGCCGGTGTGCAGGCAGCCCGGGTCTACGGCCACGATGGCCCCTACCGGCGCGCCCATTCGGGGTCGCCCTCCTGGTACTCGTACACGGCGGCGGCGTAGCCTTTGTCGTAGGCCTGCTGCTCGGCCTGCATCTTCCCGCAGGCGATGCCGTGGGCTTGGCCGTCCAGGTATGACTTGTGGCACATCTGGCCGCACATCAGCAGCGCTGCCAGGGCCACGGCCACGGCCAGCCCGAGCACCGCGTTTGCGTTCTCGGCCGCCTTGGCGTAGGCTGTGCGGGCTACGCCCTTCGCGGCGTGCATTCCGGCGGGGCGGGCTGTGCCTGCAAGCGTTCCCGCTCCGCCTTCCACTGCTCGAACTCCTCGGCCACGCCCGGCTGCCGCAGCGCCGCGTCGATGGCCAGCGCCCACTTCTTGGCGCGCTGCCTGGCCAGCGCCTTGCGCGCCTTGCGCTCCCTTTCGGGCGGCAGCCCCAGGCTGGCGATGCCGTCCATGCAGGCTTGCATAGGGAATCACCTCTCTCATCGCTAATCCTCCTTCTCCACCAGCAGGTCCTCCATGGACACGCCCAGCGCCTTGCTCAGCTTGAGCAGGTTCGGCGTGCTGATTGACTGCGCGCCGCGCTCCCAGCTCGACAGCATGGCCACGCTTCCCATGTCCAGGGCCACCGCCAGCTGCATCTGGGTCATGCCCAGCGCGTGTCGGCGCTCCTTGATCAGCTTCCCGTTCGCTCTCAGGCACATCTCCTACATGCCTCCCTTCTTCTCGTCGTACTGCGGGGCCTCGGCCAGGGTGTCGAAGTCGGTGCTCCACCCCTTGCCGGCCACGCTGAACTGCAGCGAGTCGCACAGGTTGAACTGCACGCCGCCCACCTCGAACATCGTGCGCATGGAGCACTCCAGCGGCACGATGCGCTCGAAGTCGAAGCCGAACATGGCGGCGGCGCGGCAGCAGATGCTCTCCTCGGTCTCCTCCATGCAGCCGTTCTCCTCGTTCAGTTCGAACGCGAACGCCTCGTTGGTCGGGCTGTCCACGTGGCACTCGTTCACCATGGTCGCCCAGTAGCTGTTCCTCTTCATTGCCTTCTCCTTTCGGTTGATACATGCAAGCCGTGTAGTAGTACACGAACTGTTTGCAACCTCAAGATACACAGATGCCGTGTACTAGTCAACAAGAAATTTGTAATTTATACTGTTTGCAACGTTTTTAGTACACAGATAGGCGGTGAAGTTCGCATGCTTTACGAGTTGAAGGCCATCAGGCAGCGTGCACACCTTTCCCAAAAAGAAGCCGCTGAAATGCTTGGAGTTAATCCGGGCACGTATCGAAATTGGGAGCAGTGCAAAAACCAGCCGCAGAAAAGCTCCGAAGTGAAACGGATAGCGGACTTTTTCGGTGTTAGCGTCACCGAGCTATACGGGTACGACCTCGCGGAGCCTGGCGCGATTGCCCAGGCGATGGGGATACCCGACGAGCCCACGCCGCAGCCCGTGCGGGTAATCGACAAACGGCTAGAGGCGATAAACGACGCCTACGACTCCATGAACGAGAACGGGCGGCACATACTGCACAGCGTGGCCACGTCGCTGGCGAAGGACCCGGCGAACGCGGGGGAGGCGGGCGAATAGATGGGAAACGCGGCCATATACGCCAGGTACAGCAGCGCGGGGCAGCGCGAGGAGTCCATCGAGGACCAGGTGCGCGTGTGCCGCGAGGCGGCGCAGAAGGACGGCCACGAGGTCGTGGCGGTGTACGAGGACCGCGCGGCCAGCGGGCGCAGCGTGCTGCGGCGCGACGGGTTCCTGCGCATGGTAGCGGACGCCCCGCGCGGGCTGTTCGAGGCCGTGTACGTGTACAAGACGGACCGCTTCGCGCGCAACCGCTACGACGCGGCGGTGTACAAGGGCAGGCTCAAGCGCGCGGGCGTGCGGCTGGTCAGCGCCACCGAGAGCATGGGCGAGGGCGCGGAGGCCGTGCTGTTCGAGGCGATCATGGACGGCTGGGCCGAGTACTACAGCGCGGCCCTGTCCGAGAACGTGCGGCGCGGCCAGCTGGGCAACGCCATGAAGTGCAAGCACAACGGCGTGCGCACCTACGGCTACGACCTGGGCGAGGACGGCTACTACAAGGTGAACGAGGGCGAGGCGGCGTGCGTGCGGCGCATGTTCGCCATGTACGCCGCGGGCTCGGGCATGCGCGAGATATGCGAGGCGATGCCGGAGGCCCGCACGAAGATGGGCAAGCCCCTCACGGTGGGCTTCGTGTCGAAGTGCCTGCGGCTGGAGAAGTACAAGGGCGTGTACAAGTACGGCGAGACGCGCGTGGAGGGCGGCATGCCGGCCATCGTGAGCGCGGATTTGTTCGAGTGCGTGCAGGGGCTGCTGTCCCAGCGCAAGCGCAGGCGCAGGGACACGGCGGAGTACCTGCTGACGGGCAAGCTGTTCGACGCGGAGGGCCACCGCTACCAGTCCAGCAGCGGCCACGGGAAGTCGGGGCGCAAGTACACCTACTACCGCTGCCCGGCCACGGGCCATCAGGTGCCGCAGCACGTGGTGGAGGATGCAGCGGCGTCGGCGGTGGCCGACGTGCTGGCGGCGGACGACGCGGCGGTGGACGCCATCGTGGCCATGGCCATGCAGGCCCAGGGAGAGCTGATGGCCGACCAGGTGGCGGCGATAGAGGCCACGCGCAAGCGCCTGGCGCAGAACGCGCGCGAGCAGTCCAACATGGTTGAGCTGGCGGCGAAGACGGGCGCGGTGGACGCCGTGGCGGCGAAGCTTGAGGAGCTGGCGGGCGAGAAGGCCGCGCTGGAGGGGTCGCTTGCCGAGATGGAGGAGGCCGCCGATCTGTACACGCCCGAGCAGGCGGAGTTCTGGGTGCGCCGCCTGATGGGCCGCACCGACCCGCTGGAGGCCGTGCGCCTGTTCGTGGACCGCGCGGTGATAGACCGCGAGCGCGGCGAGCTGCGCCTGTCGTTCGCGTTCGACGGGGCCCGAAAAAAGAACGAACCCCACCAGGAAGGCCCTGATGGGGGTTCGTGTAACTGTCGACTGGCGGAGGAGGAGGGATTCGAACCCTCGTGACCTTATACAGGCCAAACGGTTTTCGAGACCGCCGCATTCAACCACTCTGCCACCCCTCCGCGTGGGGTAAAAACAAAGCAGGCTCGAAGGCCTGCTTTGGAATTAACTGGCGGAGAGTCAGGGATTTGAACCCTGGAGACGCTTTTGACGCCTACACGATTTCCAATCGTGCTCCTTCGGCCACTCGGACAACTCTCCGTTAAATGCGAAAGTCAGTATACACGAGGAATCGCAAAGTGCAAACAGAAAAGTTGGCATTTTTTAAAACGCTCGGCCGCGCTTGGCGTTGCAGTGGGGTTTGAGGTGCCAAAAAACGGCTTCCGACCAGCGTGGTTGATCAACTCAATTGTTCAAAAGGGGTATTCATAAGCGACTTGGCAATGAATTTAAAAATCTTTGGGTGGTGCTGTGGACCACTGGTATGCATTTTGCGACCACAGCCTTGTGCCCGTTGACCTGCGGCTTGGCTCAGCTTGTCCCCGCGGCACCGTATCTTGTTCACAAATCCGTCAAGCTCTTGGTCGGCATTTGGTTGGAATGCGCATGAAACGTGGTGCGAGCATGGGCATATGTGGAGGTCATGAGGTTGTAGCTGCATATTCTTGCGGCTTGGGAGGTTGAAAGATATTATTACCAAGTCTTTTCCTGCTTCAGGCGCACCTTCACGACCTGAAGCCACATTTGCCCAGAGGAGGTGACAATATGAAGGCTTATGAACTGCTGTTCTTTGTTGACCCGTCGCTCGACCCCGAGACTCGTCTCGCTGTTATGAAGCGTATCGATACCACGATCGCTGAGGGCGCTGGCAAGGTCGACTCCGTTGACGAGTGGGGCAAGCGCAAGCTCGCCTACGAGATCAACGACCTCACCGATGGTGACTACACCCTCATCAACTTCCACGCAGATCCTACCCAGATCGCCGAGCTTGATCGCGTCCTGCGCATCACCGACGCTGTGGTCCGCCACATGATCGTCCGTCGCGACGACCAGGAGTAAGACTGTCGTTTTGGACTGGGCTTGTGCCCCAAGAGGAAGTAGTGAGTTATGAGCATCAATCGAGTGAACATCACCGGTAACCTCACCCGCGATCCCGAGCTGCGCGCCACCGCCGGCGGAACCCAGGTTCTGTCCTTTGGCGTCGCCGTGAACGATCGTCGCCGCAACGCGCAGACTGGCGAGTGGGAGGACTATCCCAACTTTGTCGACTGCACTATGTTCGGCACCCGCGCCGAGGCCGTGAGCCGTTTCCTGGCAAAGGGAAACAAGGTCGCGATCGAGGGCAAGCTGCGCTACAGCTCTTGGGAGCGCGACGGCCAGCGCCGGAGCAAGCTTGAGGTCATCGTCGATGAGATCGAGTTTATGAGCTCCCGTGGTGGCCAGGGTGGCTACGACCAGGGCGGTTACGCCCCCGCAGCTCCCGCGCCCGCAGCACGTCCTGCCGCACCGGTGGCTACGCCGCCCGCGGTCGACGTCTACGATGAGGACATCCCGTTCTAAGGGTTGTTCACCTATTTTTGAGTGAGAGGCGGCTTCGGTTCGCCGAAGTTGCCAAATGAAAGGTATTTTGACATGGCTAATGATTTTTCTGCACGTCAGCCGCGTCGTAAGTACTGCCAGTTCTGCAAGGAGAACACTGAGTTCATCGACTATAAGGACACTCAGCTTCTCCGTAAGTACATGACCGACCGTGGCAAGATCAAGCCCCGTCGCGTCACTGGCGCTTGCACGCAGCATCAGCATGACATCGCCAACGCCATCAAGCGCGCCCGCGAGATGGCTCTCCTGCCGTACACCGTCCCCGTGGTTTCCTCTCGTGGCAACCGCGACCGCGGCTAAGAAGGGAGACGCATCATGAAGGTTATTCTTCTCGATGAAATCAAGGGCAAGGGCGGCGAGGGTGACGTCGTAGAGGTCGCTCAGGGTTACGCTGAGAACTTCCTGTTCCCCAAGAAGCTCGCTGTTGCCGCTACCAAGGGCAACCTCAAGCAGCTTGACGAGCGTCGCAACAACATCGCCAAGCGCGAGGCCGTCCGTCTGGCTACCGCCAACGAGACCAAGGCTGCCTTTGAGGGCAAGACGGTCACCGTTGACGTCAAGGTCGGCGACGAGGGCATCCTCTTTGGCTCCGTTACCGCCGCTATGATCGCTGACGCCATCAAGGCTCAGCTCGGTATGGACATCGACCGCAAGCGCGTCGAACTCGGTAAGCCCATCAAGGTTGCCGGTGCCCACACCGTTGCCATCTCGCTGTACCGCGAGATCAAGGCCGAGGTTGTCGTTCTCGTCGGCGTTACCGCCGAGGAGCTCGCTGCCGAGGCTGAGGTCGAGGAGGCCGCTGAGGTCGCCGAGGCCGAGACCGCCGAGGTCGAGACTGAGGCTGCTGCCGAGTAGCATTTGCTGCAACGCAACAATCTTGTTCTAAGAAGGGCACTCTGGGAAACCAGGGCGCCCTTTTGTTTTTTGCGCTGAGTGAGTGTCATGGTGAACGTTGCGTCGAAGTCCTATATACAGGACCGTTCATCCGTTTGGTTCGGTGATGATTGGCGGCGCGCGGCGCGTTTTGGGACCGTGGCTGATACTATGGATGCTCGCAAGCGATATGAATGAGGATGCTCATGGCATATGACGATAGGGAGACCGGGCTGACGGTCGAGGACCGCGGCTCAAAGTTGGGTCTTCCCCAAAACCAAGATGCAGAGGCCAATGTACTGGCCGCTATGCTGCTATCGCCCGAGGTGGTCGAAGAGGCCCAGGTCGAGCTGCAGCCCGATGACTTCTACCGGCCCATTCATAAGACCATCTATACCGCGATGGTCGATATGTACAACAGCCGCATTCCCATCGACTCCATCTCGCTGATCGATTACCTGCGAAGCATCAACAAGCTCGATGCCGTGGGCGGCGAAGCGTACATTTTGGAGTTGATGGGTCAGACCCTGTCGCTCGTCAACTGGCAGCACCATGCCGCCATCGTTCGCCGCGACTCGATGCTGCGCGAGCTGATCGGCGCCACTAACGAGATCAACGCGCTGGCATATAACGCCCCCACCGACACCAAAGAGGTCGTGGAGCTAGCCGAGAGCAAGCTGCTCAAGGTCACGGCGCGCGAGGTCAAGTCGAGCTACAAGACGCTGACCGAGTTTATGGTCGAGGCCTATAACGAGGCCGAGGAAGTGTGCCAGGCCGGTGGCCAGGCCGCGGGCGTGCCCACGGGCTTCCCGTCGCTCGACCGCATGCTCATGGGTTTTCGCGAGGGTCAGCTCATCATTATCGGCGCCCGTCCTGCTGTAGGTAAGACGTCGTTCGCTCTGAATCTGGCGCTCAACGCTGCCGCTGCCGGTTATACCGTCGGCTTCTTCTCTCTGGAGATGTCGGGCAAGGAAATTGCCCAGCGTCTGATTTGCGCCTACGCCATGATCTCGATCAGTGACTTCCGCATGGGCCGCATTAGCCCCGAGCAGTGGGCCAATATCAACGAGGCCACGCAGACCTTGTCCAAGCTCGATATTCTGATTGACGATACGCCCGGCACCACAGTGACCGAGATTCGCGCCAAGAGCCGCCGCATGCTCCACAACAAGGAGAAGGCCATCATCATCCTGGACTACCTGCAGCTGGTGAGTCCTCCGCCGGGACGCCGCTCCGAGAGCCGTACCGTCGAGGTCTCCGAGATGTCGCGTGGTCTGAAGATCATGGCCAAGGAGCTCAAGATCCCGCTCATCGCGCTGTCGCAGCTCTCGCGTCAGGTCGAATCCCGTACCGGCAAGCGCCCGCAGCTTTCCGACCTTCGTGAATCGGGCTCCATCGAGCAAGACGCCGATATCGTTATGTTCTTGGACCGCTCCGCCGACGAGGCCGAAGCCTCGCGCGACGATCGACCCGACGAGGGCGTTACGCGTATCGTCGTGGCCAAGAACCGTTCGGGCCCGATCGGCGACGTCGACCTGATGTTCCTGCCGGCATCCACCAAGTTCTATGAGCTTGATGGGGCACATGCCGAGGAGTAGGACAGGCGCCCGTTGCACGGGTATACTGGGAATGTTTTGTGCTTCTGCGTGCCGGCGTGGCGCGTAGACAGTCCATGAATGTAAGGAGTAAACATGCCGTCAACCGTTTTGGTCGGTGCCCAGTGGGGCGATGAGG
Source organism: Collinsella aerofaciens (assembly GCA_021641225.1). Classification (GTDB taxonomy): domain Bacteria; phylum Actinomycetota; class Coriobacteriia; order Coriobacteriales; family Coriobacteriaceae; genus Collinsella; species Collinsella aerofaciens_AJ. The sequence continues at coordinate 47,606 of JAJWXI010000001.1, forward strand.
GCAAGGGTAAGATTTGCGACCTGGTCGCCGGTGACTTCGATGCCGTCGTGCGCTACTCGGGCGGCAACAACGCCGGTCACACCATCGTCGTCAACGGCAAGAAGTACGGCCTGCACCAGGTGCCTTCCGGCATCATGTATTCCGACCACGTGTCGGTGATCGGTAACGGCTGCGTCGTCAACCCCAAGGTTGTCCTTGAGGAGATTGACATGTTCGAGGCCGACGGCATCACCACCAAGAACCTCAAGATTAGCGGCAACGCGCATGTCATCATGCCGTACCATATCGATCTGGATGGCGCCTTTGAGCAGAAGCTCGGCAAGAAGAACATCGGTACCACCAAGCGCGGTATCGGTCCGTGCTATCAGGACAAGATGGCCCGCATTGGTCTGCGCATGCAGGACATGCTGGACGAGGCGCTGTTCCGCGACAAGCTGGAGACCGCTCTCGCCCGCGTGAACCCCGAGCTCGAGCTCATCTACAATCTGCCCACCTACACCGTGGACCAGATTTGCGACGAGTACCTGCCGATGGCCGAGCGCCTGCGTCCCTACATCACCGAGACGAGCCTGCTGCTCAACAACATGATCGATGAGGGCAAGAACCTGCTGTTTGAGGGCGCCCAGGCGACGCTGCTCGACATCGACCACGGCACCTATCCGTACGTGACGTCTTCCAACTGCACCGCCGGCGGCGCCATTACCGGTTCTGGCGTGGGCATGAAGAACGTCGACCGCGTGCTGGGCGTCATGAAGGCCTATATCACCCGCGTCGGTTCGGGCCCCATGCCCACCGAGCTTTCCTATGAGTCCGAGGCCGGCCACACGCTGACCGAGGAGGGCTATGAGTACGGCGTGACCACCGGTCGCCGTCGTCGCTGCGGCTGGTTCGACGGCCCCATCGCCAACTACGCCTCGCGCGTCAACGGCCTCACCGATATCGCCCTGACCAAGCTCGACGTGCTTTCGGCCTTCGACACCATCAAGGTGTGCGTGGCCTACGACGTCGATGGCGAGCGCTACACCAGCGTGCCCGAGCATCAGGTGCGCTTTGAGCATGCCAAGCCCATCTACGAAGAGCTCCCTGGCTGGAAGTGCGACATCACCGGTTGCCGCAGCTTTGATGAGCTGCCGCAAGAGGCTCAGGACTACGTGGCGTTTATCGAGGATCTGGCACACACCCGCGTGACGTTTATTGGCGTTGGCGCTGGTCGCGAGCAGATCATCAACCGATTCTGGAAGTAATCGGGACTATTTGGTTATTGCGATATACCCCTTTGCAGCCCAAGCGGGCGGCCGAGGGGTATATTTGCTTGCAAAGGGCTCGCGCGGAGCGGGCCATTCATCCATAGAGGAGGCACCCTTGAAGGCGGACACTCAAACCATCGACATCCTGTTGTTGGGCAGCGGCGGCCGCGAGCATGCTTTGGCAGCAAAGCTCGCAGCATCACCGCGCGCCGGCAAGCTCTACATCGCGCCGGGTAACTGCGGCACCGCGAGTTGTGGCGAGAACGTTGTTCTCGACGATTGCGATCCTGTGGCCGTGGCGGCGTTTGCCCAGAGCCACGGATGCGGACTCGTGGTGATTGGCCCCGAGGCTCCGCTCGTGGTGGGCGTGGCCGATGCCGTGCGCGCGGCGGGCATTCCCTGCTTTGGCCCGGGTGCCGAGGGTGCCCAGATGGAGGGCTCCAAGCTGTTCTCCAAGCAGCTCATGGAGCGTGCGGGCATTCCGACGGCTGCCTACGGCTCGTTTACCGATGAGGCTTCGGCGCTTGCCTATGTGCGCGAGCAGGGCGCTCCGCTGGTCGTGAAGGCTGACGGCCTGGCCGCGGGTAAGGGCGTTATCGTGGCGACCAAGCTTGCGCAGGCCGAGGAGGCCGTGCGCGAGTGCTTTGGCGGCACCTTCGGTGACGCCGGCAACACCGTGGTTATCGAGGAAATGCTCGTTGGCCCTGAGTGCTCGCTGCTGGCCTTTACCGACGGCAAGACCGTGCGTCCCATGGCTACCTCGCAGGACCACAAGCGTGCGCTTGAGGGCGACAAGGGCCCCAACACCGGCGGTATGGGCGTCTACAGCCCGGTGCCTATCGTGACCGACGAGGAGCACGCCACCATGGTGGAGGTCATGGAGCAGACCGTGGCTGAGCTCGCTGCCGAGGGCATCGACTACCGCGGCTGCCTGTACGGCGGCTTTATGCTCACGCCCGCCGGCCCCAAGGTGCTGGAGTTCAACGCCCGCTTTGGCGACCCCGAGACGCAGGTCGTGCTGCCGCGCCTTAAGAACGACTTGGTCGAGGTCATGCTGGCCTGCGCCAACCGCGAGCTCGATCAGATTGAGCTCGACTGGCGTGACGAGTGGGC
>JAJWXI010000001.1:50065-59511 GCA_021641225.1 Collinsella aerofaciens
CCTGCGCCAACCGCGAGCTCGATCAGATTGAGCTCGACTGGCGTGACGAGTGGGCCGTGGCCGTTGTCCTGACGAGCGCGGGCTACCCCGGCAGCTACGAGAAGGGCAAGGTCATCACCGGTATCGAGGACGCCGAGGCCATGGAGAACGTGACCGTGTATCATGCCGGCACCGCTGCGGTGGACGGCCAGCTGGTGACCAACGGTGGCCGCGTGCTCGCCGTGACCGCTCTGGGTGACACGTTCGAGAACGCTCGTAACCTTGCCTACGAGGCCTGCGAGAAGATTGATTTTGAGGGCAAGACCCTGCGCCACGACATTGGTCTGCGCGCGCTGCGCGGCCGCGACGCCTGGGATGCCTAAAGTCCGAGAGGGATGAGACGGATGGACGAGAAGAACGAAGAGCTCGTGGACGCGCAGATCGTCGAGCAGGACGGTCGCACGTATGGGCACGCCGAGGGCGAGCCCGGTGGCGAGGTTGTCGATGAGCCGATGCTGGTGCTGGGCGACGACGACCCGCACGATGCCGAGCTGCACGAGAAGATTCTTTCGGAGGAGTGCGCCTGGAAGGGCAAGATCCTCGACGTCCACCGTCTTGAGGTTGAGCTGCCCAACGGCCATCGCAGTGCCCGCGATGTGATTCGCCATCCGGGCGCGGCGGCCGTTGTGGCGCTTACCGAGAGCGGCAAGATTGTGCTGGTGCGTCAGTACCGCACCGCCATCGATCGCGTGACGGTCGAGATTCCCGCCGGCAAGCTCGATCCGGGCGAGGATCCGCTCGATTGCGCCAAGCGCGAGCTGCACGAGGAGACGGGCTTTAGGGCCGGTCGCATTCGCTTTTTGACATCGATTGTCACGACCTGTGGCTTCTGTGACGAGATCATCCACATCTACCTGGCTACGAAGCTCGAGTTCGATGCGCCCAACCCCGATGACGACGAGTTCGTCAACGTGGACCTGGTGCCGCTACACGAGCTGATCGATGCCGTGCTCGACGGCAAGATCGAAGACGCCAAGACCGTCGTGGGCGCCTTGGCCTGCGACAGTATTGCGCACCGTTTAGGTGGCGCGGAGCTGTAGCGAGCGAGGTAACCTCGCAGGTTTGTATAAGTCAGCGAAAGTGCTCCATTTGAGGCAAGGTGGCCTGAAAGAGGAGGGAAGCGTATGGATATACGCGACCGACGATTGAAGGCCAGATTGTCCAAATGGAGCACTTGCAGCGTCGAGACGAAACGCGGTTTGGTAAACCGCGTAAGGTGATTATGCTGAAGAGGTTTTTGTCTTACTACAAGCCCCAGATGGGGCTTTTTGTTGCCGATACTGTTTGTGCTTTGGTGCTTGCTGCCATTGACCTGGCGTTCCCTATCATTCTGCGCAATCTGACCGGCGGGCTCTTTACCCAAGGTCAGGCTGCCATTATGCAGGCGCTCGGTATGATCGCGGTGGGCATGGTGCTGATGTATGCCATTCGCTGTGCCTGCCGCTACTTTGTGAGCTATTGGGGCCATGTGATGGGCGCGCGCATGGAGTCCAAGATGCGCGAGGACCTGTTCGATCAGTATGAGCGCTTTAGCTTTGCATACTTCGATCGCAACAGCTCGGGTGACATGATGAGCCGCGTGGTCAACGACCTGTTCGACATCTGCGAGGCGGCACATCACGTGCCCGAGTGGATCATCATCTGCGGCATCGAGATTATCGGCTCGTTTGTGATCCTCTTTACCATCGCGCCGGCGCTGGCGCTTGCCATGGCTGTGGTGACGGCGGCGTTCGCGGTCATCATGTTTTGGCAGAACATGCGCATGCGCGAGGTCTTTAGTGACAACCGCAAAAAGATTAGCGGCATCAATGCGCAACTGCAGGACTCGCTGGCGGGCATGCGCGTGGTCAAGAGCTTTGCGAATGAGGAGACCGAGCGCTCCAAGTTCCGCGCCTCCAACAATCGCTATCTCTCGTCCAAGGAGAACATGTACCACGCCATGGGCGTTTACACCGCGACATATGGCCTGCTCTCGGGCGTGCTCTACGTTATTGTGGTGCTATTGGGCGGTTGGTTGGTGGCTCAGGGCGAGCTGCAGGCGGTCGACATGGCGACCTTCGCACTTTATATCTCGCTGTTCTGCACCCCGCTCGAGACACTCGTCAATTCGGCCGAGATGTATCAGAAGGCCATTGCCGGGTTTAAGCGCATGGACGAGGTACTTTCGACCGCGCCGGATATTCAGGACAAGCCGGGCGCCGCGGACCTGCAGGTGACCGCCGGCGCTGTTGAGTATCGCGACGTGTGCTTTAGCTACGAGGACGTTGAACTTGGCGAGGCCGGTGCCGATGAGCGACCCGTGATCGACCATATGGACCTGTCCATCAAACCTGGTCAGACCATCGCGCTGGTCGGCCCCTCTGGCGGCGGTAAGTCCACGACCTGCTCGCTGCTGCCGCGCTTTTATGACGTGGCTGCCGGATCCATCAGCATCGACGGCCAGGACGTACGCGATGTGACGCAGCAGAGCCTGCGCCGCGCCATCGGCCTGGTGCAGCAGGATGTCTATCTGTTTGACGGTACGATTGGCGAGAATATCGCCTACGGCAAGCCGGACGCCGCGCCCGAGGAAATCGCCGAAGCCGCCCGCCGTGCCAACATCGACGCGTTTATCGAATCGCTGCCGCAGGGCTACGACACCGTGGTGGGTGAGCGCGGCAGTCGTCTTTCGGGTGGCCAGAAACAGCGCGTCGCCATCGCGCGTGTGTTCCTCAAGAACCCCAAGATCCTTATCTTGGATGAGGCGACGAGCGCTCTGGATAATGAGAGCGAAGAGGCGGTGCAGGAGTCGCTTGAGGAGCTGGCGCGCGGCCGCACCACGATCATCATCGCCCATCGTCTATCGACCATTAAGCATGCCGACGAGATTGCGACCGTTGAGCATGGTCGCGTTGTGGAACGTGGCACGCACGAGGAGCTTCTCGCACGTGGCGGCACCTATGCCCGTTACTATCGAATGCAGTTCGAAGGTGCGCGTGCGCACGAGCTCGACTGATTGATATGACAGGAAGTTTATGGCTGATAAGAACCCTTTGACTCCGGAAGAAGTGACGGAGTTATTCTCCGAAATCGACGCATCCGGCGTCTTGGATCCTACGCTCGCCAAAAAGCGCACCGAGCGCATGCGCGAGAAAGAGGCGGCGGTCAAGCGCGGCGACAAGGCGACGCTGGCGCGGCTGCGCAGCGAGGATCGCGCGAGTCAGGCAAAACATATCGACCCGCTGTCCGAGGACGACCCCTCGGGCTCGCAGGTGAGCCATACCATTACGAAGACCGCCATGGCCGTGGTCATTACCATCTTGGTACTGATTGTGGGCATGCAGATTGGCTACGGCGTGATGCGCCGTCTGAACACCGCGAACCTGTCCGAGAGCGTTTCGGTGGATACCGTTTCCACGGCGCTGAAGGGCGGGCTCGAATGGGGCAACGGCTTTACGCAGTTCCCGCTCGACTTTTCCGTCGATGAGGCAGACGAGCGTACGGGCACGGTCGAGGTAACGGTGCTGGACACGTCGTCTGCCAACGAGCTCGAGCTGCTGTCTAACGGGCAGATTCAAGCCGCGGCGCTCGCGACCAACGCGCTGCTCAACGATAAGATCGACCGCGTGGTGTACAACGTGCACGCCTATATCGATGAGGACAGCAACATTCAGCACGATTCGTTCTTTGGCATGTTTCCCGCGCAGGGTCACCAGAGCGCCATCCTGACGTTCGTGTGGACCAAGAGTTCGTCGAACGCTACGAGCATCGATTGGAAGATGCGTATCGTGAGCATGGACGATACGATTGCCGAGCGCATCCAAAAACAGGTGAACTCGGTGTCGTCGCTGATCGAGGACCCGGCGGTGAGCCAGACCAAGATCACGGAAGAGAAGGCCGAGCGCGACCTGGAGCATCGCCTGCACGGCCGCGAGATTTTCCGCGGCGGCAAGCCCGACCGCACGCCGTCCGATCTGCTGGAGCAGGACAAATAAGACGCCATCATCCCGCGTGAGCCAAAGGCCCCGCGGGATGATTTTTCATCCCCGTCCCAGAAAAATCATTATGCATAGAAAGTCATAATTATCATTTCGTAAACATTTCAATGAAATTAACGCCATAGCGCATGCTTGCGGTTACAATACCGCGAGGCCTAACTACCAACCTTTAAGCCGGTCCGGAGAGACCGGGAAGGAGCATTATGGCGAACAACCATACTGCGGGCATTGCTGCCCGCACCTTCGCGCCCAGCGAGCTTTGCCAGCGCATGCTGGCCAAAACCAGCAAGGGCACCTGCGGTCCCTGCATCCTGTACCTTGAGGATGGGACCATTTTTTATGGACGTGCATGTGGCGCCGAGGGCACCGCGACCGGCGAAGTCTGCTTCAACACATCGCTCGAGGGCTACTTTGAGGTTATGACCGACCCGAGCTATGCCGGCCAAATCGTAACCATGACCTATCCGCAGATCGGCAACTACGGCATCGACGAGACCGACGTTCAGTCGGCCTTCCCCGGCGACGCCACTCGTCCCGCGAGCGCTCCTGCCATGCGCGGCATGATCGTTCGCGACATGTGCGCCACGCCTTCCAACTGGCGCTCGGCTGTCAGCGTGCCGGAGTATCTGCGCGCCCACGGTATCGTCGCCATCGAGGGCGTCGATACCCGCGCCCTGGTGCGCCACCTGCGTGACAACGGTTCCAAGATGGGCATTATCTCGACCGAGATCTTCGACGTCGACGAGCTCGCCGAGCGTCTGGCCGCAGCACCCACGCTGGTGGGCGAGAACCTGGTCAAGACCGTGAGCTGCCCTGAGCCTCACGAGTTCGCAGCCGCCGATCTGCCCGCTACGCATGACTTTGCGCTCGCGGCCGCCACTCCTGCCCGCCACAAAGTGGTCGCCTATGACTGCGGCGTGAAGCACGGCATTCTGGAGGGCCTCGTCCGCGCTGGCTGCGACCTCACCGTCGTGCCGTGGGACACGCCCGCGAGTGAGGTCCTCGACATGAATCCCGACGGCGTCTTTTTGTCCAACGGCCCCGGCGACCCCGATGCCGTGGTGGAGACCTACGAGCAGGTGCAGCAGCTGATCGGCAAGGTGCCGGTCTTTGGCATTTGCCTGGGTCACCAGATGATCAGCCTGGCCTGCGGCGCTCAGATGGAAAAGCTTAAGTTCGGCCACCGCGGTGGCAACCAGCCGGTTATGAACCTGGTGAGCCGTCGCGTGGAGATTACCGCGCAAAACCACGGTTTTGGTCTGCTGTTCCCCAGCTTGGGCAAGCTGATCCCCGAGCTCTCCGGCGGCGAGACCGAGCATGCGGCCGATGGCGATCTGCGTGCCTGGGTGCGCCGCGGCATCGCGCCGGTCGTGATGAACGAGCGCTTCGGCCGCATTCGCCTGACGCACGTGAACCTCAACGACGGCACTGCCGAGGGCATCCAGCTGCTCGACGCGCCGTGCTTCTCGGTCCAGTACCACCCCGAGGCCTCGCCCGGCCCCACCGATGCCCACTATCTCTTTACCGCCTTTACGCGACTCATGGACGGCGAGGAGAACTACCTGGACATCGACACCGCGAAGGACCGCCTGCAGGGCTGGAATTTCGCCGAGACCGACGATGGTTCCGCCGTTCTACCGAACGGCGGACCGGTCGACGCTGCGGCTGCATCTGGCACATCATCTTGCCGTTCTGCTTCGGACGCGCGGGCATAAGCCCAGCGCGCCCTCGCATCACGGCAACCTGATGCACCAGCTGCACCCTCGCTGACTTTTCCAAAACATTGAGTCAGCCTCTCTAGGAGGTTTTAAATATGCCTAAACGTACTGACATCAAGCGTATCCTCGTCATTGGTTCGGGCCCCATCGTTATTGGCCAGGCCTGTGAGTTCGACTACTCCGGCGCCCAGGCCTGCAAGGTGCTCAAGCAGGATGGCTTTGAGGTCATCCTGGTCAACTCCAACCCGGCGACCATCATGACCGACCCGGGTCTTGCCGACCGCACCTATGTCGAGCCCATCACTGCCGAGTTTATCGAGCGCGTAATCAAGAAGGAGCGCCCGGACGCGCTGCTGCCCACGCTGGGCGGCCAGACCGGTCTGAACGCCGCCGTCGAGCTGGCGAAAGACGGTACGCTGGACAAGTACGGCGTCGAGATGATCGGTTGCGACCTCGCCGCTATCGAGCGCGGCGAGGACCGCAAACTCTTTAACGAGGCCATGGCCGAGATCGGCCTGGAGGTCGCGCGCTCGGGCTATGCCTACAGCGTGGCCGACGCCGAGGCTATCGCCGAGCGCGTGGGATATCCCTGCGTACTGCGCCCGAGCTTTACCCTCGGCGGCGCCGGCGGCGGCATCGCGCATACCCACGAGGAGCTCGTCTCCATCGTGAGCCAGGGCCTTGAGCTCTCGCCTGCCCATGAGGTGCTGGTCGAGGAGTCCATCGAGGGTTGGAAAGAGTATGAGATGGAGGTCATGCGCGACCACGCCGGCAACGGCATCATCGTGTGCTCCATCGAGAATCTCGACCCCATGGGCGTGCACACCGGCGACTCCATCACCGTGGCGCCGGCGCAGACACTAAGTGACCTTGAGTACCAGCGCATGCGTGTCGCGTCGCTCGCCATCTTGGAGAAGATCGGCGTCGAGACCGGCGGCTCCAACGTGCAGTTTGCCGTGAACCCCCAGACCGGCCGCCTGATCGTCATCGAGATGAACCCGCGCGTGAGCCGTTCGTCCGCACTGGCCTCCAAGGCCACGGGCTTCCCCATCGCCAAGGCCGCCGCTCGCCTGGCCGTGGGCTACACGCTCGACGAGATCGTCAACGACATCACCAAGGCAACGCCCGCCTGCTTTGAGCCCACGATCGACTACTGCGTGGTCAAGGTGCCGCGCTTTGCCTTCGAGAAGTTCAAGGGTACCGACCCCACGCTCACCACGCGCATGAAGGCCGTGGGCGAGATCATGGCGATCGGCCGCACCTTTGAGGAGGCCTTCGGCAAGGCCATGCGTTCGCTGGAGGACGGTCACCAGGGCATCTGCGCCGGTGGCAAGGAGGGTGCCGACAAGCTGAGCGACGACGAGCTCGCTCGGGCCGTGGCAACCCCGACCGAGCACCGCATCTTCTTTGTGGTCGAGGCCCTGCGCCGTGGCTGGGACATCGCCCGCATCCATGCCATCTGCGGCATCGATCCGTGGTACCTCAACCGTATCAACGACATGGTGCAGGTCCAGGAGAGCATCCGCGGCCTGCGTGTGGAGGATATCGACGCCGACGCGATGCGCCTGCTCAAGCAGTACGGCACGAGCGACGCCGAGATTGCCGCGCTGACCGGCTCGGACGAGCGCTTTGTGCGCGCCTATCGCAAGGGTCTGGGCGTGGTTCCCAGCATGAAGACGGTCGATACCTGCGCGGCCGAGTTCTCGAGCGCCACGGAGTACCACTACAAGACGTACGAGAACATCTACCGCACGAGCCCGGATGCCAAGAAGTGCGTGGCTCCCGACGAGACCACGCCGGCGGACAAGCCCAAGGCGATGATCCTGGGCGCCGGCCCCAACCGCATTGGCCAGGGTATCGAGTTCGATTACTGCTGCGTGCACGCGAGCTACGCGCTGGCGGCCCGCGGCTTCGAGACTATCATGGTCAACTGCAATCCCGAGACCGTCTCGACCGACTATGACACGTCCGACCGTCTGTACTTTGAGCCGCTCACCTACGAGGACGTCATGGACGTTATCGATGTCGAGCGCCCCGACGGCGTCGTGGTGACGCTCGGCGGCCAGACCCCGCTTAAGCTGGCGCGCATGCTCGAGGAGAGCGGCGTCAACATTATGGGCACAAAGCCCGACGCCATCGATTTTGCCGAGGACCGCGAGCGCTTTGCCGCCCTGCTCGACAAACTGGGCATTATGTACCCGCCGGCGGGTCAGGCCACCTCGTTTGAGGAGGCCGAGGCCGTGGCCGCGCACATCGGTTACCCGCTGTTGGTGCGTCCGAGCTACGTGCTGGGCGGCCGCGGCATGATGATCGCCTACGATGCCGAGCATCTGCGCGATTACATGGCAGAGGCTGCGCGCATCAGCCCCGACTACCCGGTGTATCTGGACCGCTTCCTGGAGGGCGCAATCGAGTCCGATGTCGACGCCCTGTGCGATGGCGAAGAGGTATACATCGGCGGCATCCTGGAGCATATCGAGGAAGCCGGTATTCACTCCGGCGACTCCGCGACCTGCATCCCGCCGTTCAGCTTTAGCGAGAGCCTGCAGGCGAAGCTCCGCGAGACCACGCGCCGCATCGCGATGGCGCTGGGAGTCCGCGGTCTGGTCAACGTGCAATATGCCATCAAGGGCGAGACCGTCTACGTGATCGAGGCCAACCCGCGCGCCAGCCGTACTGTGCCGTTTATCTCCAAGGCCACCGGTGTGCCGCTGGCCAAGTGCGCGGCGCGTATCATGGCGGGCGATTCCATCGCGAGCCTGGGCCTGCCGAGCGACAAGCGTCAGCTGGACTGGTTCTGCATGAAGGAAGCCGTTATGCCCTGGGGCCGTTTCCCGGGCGCCGACGTTATCCTGGGGCCCGAGATGAAGTCGACGGGCGAGGTCATGGGTATCGCCAAGAGCTATCCCGAGGCGTACGCCAAGACGCAGCTGGCGATTGACTACAAGCTGCCCGACCCGAGCGCCGGCAAGGTATTCATCAGCGTGTGCGACCGCGACAAGCGCCACATCCTTTCGGTCGCGCGTATCCTGCGCTATCTGGGCTTTGACATCTGCTCCACCGAGGGTACGGCGCGCGTGCTGCGTGGAGGCAACGTGACCTGCGAGATCGTGGAGAAGATTAGCGGCCCGCACGATGGCGAGCGTCCCAACATCGGCGACCTCATCGCCGATGGCAAGATCGCGGTGATCATCAACACGCCGTACGGTCCGGGCTCGCGCGGCGATGGCTACCTGCTACGCACCGAGGCAGTGCGACGCGGTGTGACCTGCGTGACCGCGATGTCTGCCGCCAACACGTATGTGAGTGCCATCGAGGCGGTGCGCGAGGACCAGCAGGGTCACGGCAGCGCCAACGACATGGGTATGGACGTCATCGCCCTGCAGGACCTGCCACAGCACACGGTGTAATGTGACCTGGTCGGCCGGGGCGGAGGGGGCCGAGTTTCCCCCTTCGCTCCGGCTGCAAGCAGAGTCGCTCAGTGGGAAGCTCGGCCCCCTCCGCCCCGGCCTTCGGTGACTTGAGTGCACCGTGTGCTGCCGAAGGGGCTTTGCGTGATGACTAGGGCTGAATAAAAAAGAGTGCGGGCGCCTTCGTTCATTCGAACGAAGGCGCCCGCACTAATATTTCAAGACTTTAGTCTGCTGGCCGCGCAGTGGCCAGCTTCAACCCACCCGCTATGCGGGTGGAGACAAACGGCTTTACAAAGCCA
>JAJWXI010000208.1 GCA_021641225.1 Collinsella aerofaciens
AACATTCGATGTTTTTCGGCAAAATCGCGATTTTCATCGAATGTTGTGATGGTTTGGAAGCCCGACCACCACAAAGGTGCCTGTCCCCATTGTGGTGGTTTTTGCCCTATCGCTAAAGCAGATGCTCCTGAATAAAGGTCGCGATGCCGTCTTCGTCGTTGCTGGCGGTTACAAAGTCGGCGGCGGCACGGGTGGCCTCGCTGCCGTTTGCCATGGCCACGCCCACGCCGGCGTCGGCCACCATGCAGGTGTCGTTATCGGCATCGCCAAACACGCAGATGTTCTGGAGCTCCATGTCGTTGAGCTCCGCCACGCGCACAAGGCCGCGCGTCTTGGACACGCGCGGATCCATGAACTCGTAGAGCCGCTGCGTGGTTTGCAGAGCCGCCGCCTTAACAGTGTCATCGGCAAACGTCGACGCCCGCTCAATCACCCGCGGCATTACCTCGGGCGCCATGGTAAACATCACCTTGGGCTGCGGCTCGCGCAAAAACTCGGCAAAATCGACCACCTGGTAGGGCACGCCGTCGACGCGCGACAGGTGCTCGACGCACGCGTTGCTCTCGGGCACGTAGAACACGCCGTCTCGGGGGCAGACGGGCGTTGCCGGAAGGTCCGCCATATGCTTGCAGATGCGCGCGATGGTCTCGCCCGGCAGCGGGTAGCTCAGCTCGTTGATGTCGTGCGCGCGGTCGATGACCTCGGCGCCACCGCAGCCCACGAGCACGTCCACCAGGCCTTCGATGCCCCAGAGCTCGTACATGGCCTCGGTCGCGTGGGCGTCGCGCCCGGTGCACAGGCCAAAGAGCACGCCGCGCTCGCGCAGGGCGCGGATCGCCGCCACGGTGCGCGGGGACACCGTGTGCCGGCTCGTGAGCAGCGTGCCGTCGATATCGCAGAACACGGCTTTAATGTGGCTGAAGGTGGTGTCCATGGGGGCCTTTCTGGGTTGTGCGGCGGTGTGGGGGGCATTCGTGAATGGCGTACATGGTATACCAAGGCACAGGCGCGGCCCGTCAAAGCAAAAACCACCACAAAGGTGTCTGTCCTCTTTGTGGTGGCCGGACCCGAAGGGTGGCCTGGCCCGAGGCGCAAACCATCACAACATTCGATGTTTTTCGGCAAAATCGCGATTTTCATCGAATGTTGTGATGGTTTCTTACCGCTTTACGGCACGATCCAAGTGTCGGCGGCCAAACAACAGCAGCGCCGCGGGAACCGCCGTCACGACCATACCCGCACCAACGAGCGTCTGCTGCACGCCAAATGTCGCCGCCAGCCACGGGGCAATCGCCAGCGGGGCCACGCCGGCGAACATATTGCCAAAGCCCATGACCGAGTTGACGCGGCCGAGCTGCTCGAGCGGGGCCGTCGTTTGCACAATGGTGTTATGGAGCGGGTTGACGACGCCCCAGGCCACGCCCAGGGCGATCTGGCCGATGAGCGCCACGCCCACGTACGGCGTGCCCACGTAGAGCAGGCTTCCCAGGCCTACGGACATAAGCGCCACGAGCAGCGTTTTAAGGCTGACGAGGTGCGGCGGCATGCGGAGCGCGACCACGGCGCCCAGCACTGCGCCCACGCCGCAGGCCGACGAAAGCCAGCCCATCCATTCGACGCCGACGTGCAGGACATCGCGGTAGAAGAACGACTCCAGCGGGTCGAAGGCGCCGTAGCCAAAGTTCGAGAGGAAGATGATGCAGAAAAGTAGCGCGAGGACGCTGTTGGTAAAGACCGTCTTGATGCTGGTCGCGAAGGTGGCGCGGGAAGATGTGTTGGGGTCGGAGCTTTGGCCCGCACGCCCGACGACGCGACTTGCCCTCGGCTTAAAGCCCCAGCCAGCAATGAGCGCGAGCAGGGTGAACAGTATCATGAGCACGAACACCGCGCGTGACGATGCTGCCGCAGCAACAAAGCCGCCCAGCGTGGGGCCGACGATGATGCTCACGTTGGAAAACATGGTGATGGCCGAGTTGATGTCTTTGAGCTCGACCGGGTCGTCGGTGAGGTAGGCCGGATAGGACGTGGCGATGGGCTGGGCGAACCCCATTACAAAGCCCAAGAGTACCGCGCCGGCAAGGACTGTTCCGGTCGCGCTACCAAAGGCGATGATTGCCGTGCCAGTTGCGAGAGCGCCGATGATGCTCAACAAGAAATGGCGGCGCGGACCCCAGGCGTCGAGTACCGCGCCACCCGCAAAGGATCCCAGGATCACGAAAACGTTCATGAACAGGACGGCCAGCGATGTCGCGACGACCGAGGCATCGTCCGCATAGGTGAGCGTTCCGATGACGCCGATAAAGTAGCTGGTCTGAAAACCGGTGTAGATGAGAAAGCGCATTGCCACCAGGCGCTTGGCCTGAGCAAACAACGACGGTTGGGATTTTGAGATTAGAGATAGGGACATGGGCGCTCCTTGTTGCATACGAATACGGGCCGCGGGCATTGACCGCCGACCATCGACTCAATCTTTCCGTATGCAACGTTAAGGACGCATCGAGCTCCTTCTCTCCGTCTTCGCCCGGATGAACTACTTGGTAGATTTTAAGGCATGTCCCAAATATCTACCAAAGCAAAAACCACCACAAAGGTGCCTGCCTGTGGTGGCCCAATGATATGGCGACGTAGCGAGCCGGTTCCAAGTGCCCCAGGTCGCCCCGAAAGAGGAGCGACGCGTACTTTGGTACGCGAGCGACGGCTTGAGGGGCGAGATGGGGTGCTTGGGGCCGGCGCAGCGTCAAGCCTAAAGATGGTCTTGGATGAGGTCGCAGATGGCTCGGGCGTCGTTGATGTTGATGGCTCGGGTCGCGAAGCCGGCATCGAATGCCTGGCGCGCCAGAGCCTCGTTGCAGGCAAGGGCCAGCGTGTGACCATCGACCAGGTCGAGCGAGCTCT
>JAJWXI010000209.1 GCA_021641225.1 Collinsella aerofaciens
GGGCTCGGGCGCGGTCTATGCGAAGGGCGATGTGCCCAAGCAGGCGCGCTCGCGGTTTGGCCTGGTGTTCCAGAACTACAATCTGTTCCCGCACTATACCGTGATGAAAAACATCACCGACGCGCCGATTCGCGTGCTCAAGCGCCCGCGCGAGCAAGCGGAGGCCCGTGCACACGAGCTGATTGCGCAGATGGGGCTTACGGGCAATGAGAACAAAGTGCCCTGCGAGCTTTCGGGCGGTCAGCAGCAGCGCGTGAGTATCGCCCGCGCCCTTGCGCTCGATCCGGAAATCTTGTTCTTTGACGAACCGACCTCGGCACTCGATCCCGAGCTGACGGCCGAGGTACTGCGTGTCATCAAGGACCTCGCGGCGCAGAATATGACGATGGTGATTGTGACGCACGCGATGCAGTTCGCCCGCGACGTTGCCGACCGTGTGGTCTTTATGGATGGCGGCCGCATTGTCGAGGAGGGCCCTGCCGAGCAGGTGATCGACCATCCGCGCGAGCAGCGTACGCGCGAGTTCTTGAGTCGTATCGAGGGATAGGCTCAGGTATTAATTGAGATGAAACCGCCGCAGGTCTTATGGTCTGCGGCGGTTTTTATTCGCATCGGTGGGGCCCAACAATCGCCTTCCATGCCCGCTTTCTCCTCTCGCCGCCCGTATTCATACGCGTGCCGAAAGGTATGCATGGACAGGCGGCTGCAAGGGTAGGGTGGTGGCATAGGACATTTGGAGGGTGAGTCGGCTCGGCTGCCGACCATGCTGCTCCCGGGACGGCACCGACCGCGAACTCTCCCCGTTGGCGTCGCGCATTGCGCGCGACCCTGCAAGGAGGTCATCATGGGTGCTCCCAAGACCGGCAACGTAAGGAACGTGGTGCTCGTAGGCCAAGGCGGGGTGGGCAAGACTTCACTCGCCGAAGCCATGCTCCACCTTTCCGGCAAGACCGCCCGTCTGGGCGGCCACGACGGCACCAAGCCCACGCTTGACTATGACCCCGAAGAGGTCAAGCGTGCCTTCTCCATCTCGACGACCATTGCGCCGATTGACTGGAAGGGCGCCCGCATCAACGTGCTCGATGCCCCGTGCTACCCCGACTTTATCGGCGACGCCTTTGCCGCGATGAGCGTCTGCGAGACGGCTCTGTTCGTGGTCGACGCCGAGGCCGGCCCGCAGCCGACGACCGTCAAGCTTTGGTATGCGGCCGAGGACCTGCGCCTGGCGCGCGCGGTGTTCGTGAACCGCCTGTCGCGTCCCGAGGCCAGTTTTGCGACCACCATGGAGCTGCTGCAGGAGCGCTTCGGCACGCGTTTGGGCGCCGTAACCCTTCCCTGGGGCGAGGGCGAGGACTTTGACGGCATCATCGACCTGGTGCGCATGAAGGCGCGCCACTGCAACGGCGCCGAGGCCGTTGAGTCGGAGATTCCCGAGGAGTATCGTGCCCAGGCCGAGGAGGCCCACGACCATCTGTGCGAGCTGGTGGCCGAGGCCGACGACGAGCTGATGATGAAGTACCTGGAAGGCGAGGAGACGCTGACGCAGGAGGAGCTCGAGGGCTTGTTGTCCAAGGCGATTGCCGAGCGCATCTTTGTGCCGGTCTTTGCGGGCGATTGCATTAAGGAGCAGGGCGTCAACTCGCTGATGGACGACATCGCCACGTACTTCCCGGCGCCGACGGACTACGGCGAGATGCCGCTCATCGATGGCGATTCGCTCAAGATTTCGAGCGATGACGACCGCCCGGTGGCGTTTGTGTTTAAGACGCTGGCCGACCCGCAGCAGGGTCGTATTAGCTTTATCAAGGTGCTGACGGGCACGCTTGAGCCGGGCCTTGAGCTCATCAACGCGCGCACGCGCAAGAGCGACCGTCTGGCTCACCTGTATGTGATGTGCGGCCGCGACATGACCGAGGTCGGTCACGCCTACGCCGGCGATATCATCGTGGCGCCCAAACTGGCGGCCGAGACGGGCGATACGCTCTCCATTACCGGTAAGGTCGAGGCAGCGGCGTTCAAGTTCCCCAACTCGCAGTACCGCATTGCCATCGAGGCCGAGAATCGCGGTGACGAGGAGAAGCTCTACACGTTTATCGAGAAGGCATGCAAGGCCGACCCGACCATGAGCATCGACCGCGACGAGGAGACGGGCCAGACCATCATCTCGGCAGTAGGCGAGGCACAGGTTTCGGTGCTGCTCAACCGTCTGGAGGACCGCACCAAGGTTGCGGCCAAGAGCGTGCCGATCCGCATTCCGTACCGCGAGACCATTCGCCGCACGGCGAGTGCCCAGGGCCGTCACAAGAAGCAGACCGGTGGTGCCGGTCAGTATGGCGACTGCTGGCTGCGCGTGGAGCCGCTCACTGGGCCCGACGGCACGAGCGACGGCTACGAGTTTGTGGACGAGGTCGTGGGCGGCCGCATTCCGCGCTCGCTGATTCCCGCCGTGGACAAGGGCGTTCAGGAGACCATGAAGGACGGCATTATCGCCGGCTATCCGCTCACGGGCATTCGCGTCGCGGTGTACGACGGTTCGTATCACAGTGTCGACTCCAACGAGATGGCGTTCCGCGCGGCGGCTCGCATTGGCCTGCGCAAAGCGTGCGCCGATGCCGACCCGGTGGTGCTGGAGCCCATCGAAGAGATCACCGTGACCATTCCCGAGAGCTACGCCGGCGCCGTGATGGGCGACATCTCGGCCTCGCGCGGTCGCGTGACGGGCATGGAGACCGATGAGCGCGGCGACACCGTGGTCATCGCCCAGGCTCCGCTCGCCGAGCTGACGGATTACTCGACGCGCCTGCGTTCTATCACGCGCGGCACGGGCGACTTTACCATGAAGCCCGCCGGCTACGAGCA
>JAJWXI010000033.1 GCA_021641225.1 Collinsella aerofaciens
CTGATCGCCAAGATGGGTATCGATCTTGCCTTTGTGTGGATCGTCTACCTCATGGGTCGCTCCAAGGCGGCCGACTCCGAGTGGGTCCTTAACGGTGGCGCCATCATCAAGGTCGCCGTTGCCGTTATCGTCGGCGCTCTGGGCATTTGGTATGCCATGGAGAACGGTTTTGCGAACGACATGTCCGCTACCACGTTCCTGCCCGAGCTCACCAACACCAACGCCCTCGGCTACCTGTCGATCATCATCTTTAACTTCATGGGCTTCGAGGTCATCTGCACCATGACCGACGACATGGCCGATCCCGCCCGCGATATCCCCAAGGCCATCATCGTCGGTGGCCTGTCCATCGCCGTGATCTACCTGTTCGCCGGCTTTGGCATCGGTGCCGCCGTGCCGGCCGATTCCATCGACCCCGACTACGGCATGATTTTTGCAGTCCAGACCATGGTGGGCGACTCCATGATCTTCAAGGTCATCTGCATCGCCTTCCTGATCACCCTGTTCGCCAACATGGCCGCTTGGTCCTTCGGCGTCAACTCCGTCGCTCGCTATGCTGCCGAGCACGGCAACATGCCCAAGGTCTTCGCCTCGATGATCTCCAAGGACGACATGCCCAACGGCGCCAACCTGGTCAACGCCATCGTTGCCTCCCTGGTGCTGTGCCTGCAGCTGGTTCCCATCGACGCCATCTCCAACGGTGTTTTCTGGATGCTCTTCGGCACCTCCGTCGTCTTCCTGCTGCTCACCTACATCCCGATGTTCCCGGCGTTCCTCAACCTTCGTAAGAACGACCCCAACCGCGAGCGCATCTTCACGTTCCCGTTTAAGGGCGCCATGATGAAGGTCATGCTGGCCATCCCCTGCATCGAGCTGGTCCTGGCCATCGTCGCAACGCTGGTGCCGTTCTCCGCCGCCGAGATTGGCGACAAGCTCCCGATGATCGTTATCTTCATCGTGCTCGTGCTCATCGGCGAGGTCGTCCGCGTCGTGAGCGCTAAGGGCCGCGAGACCGAGTACAAGGGTCTCACCCCCGAGCTTGCTGCTCAGCGTCTGGCTGAGGAAGCCGAAGAGGCCGAGGAGAACTAGAGCACCCGGATTCGGGGCTCCAACCCTCCTCGCGTACCAAGGTACGCTTCGTCGGGCTTGTCGCTCCCGACTCCGGGCACTCTAGCCTCTTCGGAGGCGTGCCCAAGCGACAGGTTTGCTAACCATTCCCTGGGGCGGGTGTGAGCGATAGCTCCGGTAACCACCGCCTGCCCCAATCCCTCTTCCGTATCCTCCGTGCGTTTGTCTCCGCGCGCCTGGTTACGTCGTCGCTCGCCGGTGCGACTCCGTGCAAACCGGCCCCGGGCGCCCCGACCTTTGCCGGGGAACGGGCGCCCACCTTTCTCTTGGTTTTAGGCTGCGGGTAACCCGCCCGCGGCAAGCGATCGTTCGATTTGGAGGAAATCTTATGCGTACGATCACCGAGTCCGAGTCCACCCCCAAGGCCGACGGCTTCTTTATGCCCGCTGAGTTCGCCCCGCAGGATCGCGTGTGGATGGGCTGGCCCCACCGCACCGACACCTGGGCCCACGGCGCCAAGCCGGCTCAGAAGCAGTATGCCGCCATCGCTCGCGCCATCGCCGAGTTCACCCCGGTCACCATGTGCGCCAACCAGGCCGACTACGCCAACTGCAAGGCCGTCTTTGAGGAAGACGAGAACGTTACCGTTATCGAGATGACCACCGACGACGCCTGGTTCCGCGACACCGCCGCCACCTACGTCATCAACGGCAAGGGCGAGAAGCGCGCCAACCACTGGCACTTCAACGCCTACGGTGGTCTTGTTGACGGCCTCTACTTCCCGTGGGACAAGGACGAGCAGATCGCCCTTAAGATGGCTGAGCTTTCCGGCTGCCGTCGCTATCGTCCCGATGACATGATCCTCGAGGGCGGCTCCATCACCGTCGACGGCGAGGGCACCCTTGTCGTGACCGACCAGTGCCTGCTTTCCCCGGGCCGCACCTGCTCTGCGGTGCTCGAGGAGGAAGAGGATCCCGAGTCCATCTGGCCCAAGTTCAAGAAGAAGTTTGAGCCCTGGAGCGAGGAGCTTCGCGCCTACATGGACGAGCACCTCAAGGATTACCTGGGTGTCGAGAAGGTCATCTGGGTCAAGGAGGGCATCGACCCCGAGGAGACCAACGGCCACATCGACGACGTCGCTACGTTCATCGCCCCGGGCGTCATGGCCTGCATCTGGACCGACGATCCCGAGTATCCGTTCTACGAGCAGTGCCACGCCGCCTACGAGACCCTCTCCAACGCCGTTGACGCCAAGGGCCGCAAGATGAAGGTCTACAAGCTCTGCATGCCCGTGAACCCGCTGTTCATGGACCAGGCTTCCTGCGATACCATCGACGCCGACGAGAACGCCGAGCCGCGCGTTGCCGACGAGCCGCTGATCGCTTCTTACATGAACTACCTGGTCACCAACCATGGCGTTATCGTCCCGCAGTACGGCGACGAGAACGACCAACTGGCCGTTGACACGCTCCAGAAGATCTATGACGAGGTCTGGGGCGAGGGCGTCTACAAGTGCGTCGGCGTTCAGTCCGAGCAGGTCGTCTTCGGCGGCGGAAATATCCACTGCATTACCCAGCAGGAACCCTCGGCGTAACTGTCTGTCTTCCCGAGGCACGGCACCAGTTTGCTCAATGTTATGGTCGGCTGGGATTTCGTTGGGCACTCCTTTGCCTCCACATTGGGGTGCCCTTTTTCTTTGATTGAGTACGCGTCTGACCTGGGATTTTTTGCGGGTTAGGCCAAATGTTCGCTTGAATATCCCAGGTCAGACGCGTCTTCAATTGCCAAAAGATTCCGGTCGCGAGCGCGGCCGTTTTGATCGGAGTATCTATGTACCAGCGTATCGTTATCTACACGCGCCTGTTCCGCGAGCGCTGGTCCAACAATTGCATCCTCTCCTCTCTTTGGGATGGCACCTGTACCGGTGACGCGGCCTGCAACCCTACCTTGGGCTGCGCCTTCGGTACAGATGCCATCCTTTTTGCTGTAGGGGGAGCGTGCCATGGCAGGTAAAAAGTTCTCCCTCTTCGAGGTCATCCTCTCGGTCATCTGCGTCGTGTTTACCATCGAGGCGGCGGCTCCGGCATCTGTCATGGGCAACGTGCAGTTCTTCTGGTGGATCTTCCTTATCATTACGTTTTTGCTGCCCTATGGTCTGGTGGTGGCCGAACTGGGCACGGCATTCGATTCCGAGGGCGGCCTGTACGACTGGGTTCGCCTGGGTCTGGGCGACCGTTGGGGCGCCCGCTGCTCTTGGTGCTACTGGGTCAACTTTCCGCTGTGGGTGGCAAGCATCGCTTGCATGTTTCCCAGCGTTATCAACGCGGTATGGGGTGCTGAGTTTTCGCTCGGCGCTCGGATCGCCATCGAACTTGCCTTTGTGTGGGGTGTCACGCTCATGGCGATGCAGCCGGTGGCCGAGGCCGATTGGGTCATGGACGGCGGCGCCGTCATCAAAGTGCTCATTACCGCTGTGGTGGGTGTCGTCGGTATTTGGTTTGCCTGCAATAACGGCTTTGCCAACGATATGTCGCTCGAGACCTTCGTTCCCAATCTGGGCGATACCAATTCACTGACGTACCTGTCGATCATCCTATTCAACTTTATGGGCTTCGAAGTGGTCGCGACCTTTGCCAGCACGATGAAGAACCCCTCGCGTGATATCCCCAAGGCGGTTATCGCCGGTGGCGTGGCCATTGCGGCAATCTACATCATCTGCGGCATTGGCATCGGAGCCGCGGTTCCTACCGAGCAGCTTTCGCTCGATTCGGGCATTGTGGACGCGGTCGCCGCCATGGTGGGGCGCGCTCACCCGCTGACGATGGTCGTGGGCGTGGCCTTTTTGGTGACGCTGTTCGCCAACATGATCTGCTGGAGCTTTGGCGTCAACAACGTGGCGAGCTATGCCGCGCGCCATGGCAACATGCCGCGTCCCTTTGCGCTGGTGTCCAAGAAGACCGGCATGCCCAACGGCTCGGCACTCATTAACGGTTGTTTTGCCAGCTTGGTGCTGCTACTTCAGATTCCGCTGGGCGAAGGTTCCGACGTCTTTTGGGTCTTCTTCTCGATGAACGTCGTCTTTCTGCTCATGAGCTATATCCCGATGTTCCCGGCGTTTTGGCGCCTGCGTAAATACGACGACCGCCCACGTGTGTTCCGCGCGCCCTTCGAGGGCAAGGTGCTTGCGGTAGCGCTTGCGGTGCCGGTGGTAGAGCTCGTGCTTTCGATTGTTGCGACAATCGTGCCGCTTAACAGCTCGCCCGCCGAGATGTCAAAGTTGCCGATCCTCATGGGTGTGGTGATCGGCGTGTTGCTGGGCGAGGTTTCGCGCCTCATATCGCGCCGCGGCCGCAGTGTCGATAATCCCGGCGTTGGCGCAAGGGGGACCGGTCGCTTCGCACCAAAACAGTAGCGCCGCGAGTTGTGCGGCGCTGGCTGCATCTTGGATTACTGCTCACGCTGCTCGGGATCAGATGCGAGCTTGGGTGCAAAGTAGGGGACGTGGCCCAGGTAGGGGCAGCTGTCCGAACGCGCCTCAACGGCGCAGGGGACATCGTCGTAGGTCATGGAAGAACCGAGTCGGGTGATGGCCTTGGCGGCGGGCGCGACGAGCATCTTGAGCGGAGCGATCGGTGTCATGGCATCTCCTTTCATCGGTGAGACACAGCTTGTTTATCTAAACGATACAGTACGTTTAATCGGTGAGTCTAATCTTGCGGCAAAGAATCTGTCAACATCCTCACAGCATCTAGACAGGGGAGGCGGGCATGAGTTTCGCGTTCTATATCTACACCACGATTGTCATGGGTGTGGCTCTGGTGACCAGTGCCGTGGCATTGGTGGTTTGGCTCATGACGCGCCGTCGCGACAGCCTGGTGGCCGCGGCGGGCTTTTTGCTCTACATGCTCGATATGTCAGTTATCTTTTTTGACGAGTACAATCGGCTCAAATACGACTACGCTGTTACCTTTAGCGAGCCGTTGCAGCACCCCTTGCTGCGCTGCGTGCTCGGTATTGCCATCTATGCCTGCGTGGTACTGTGGATGTTTGCGCGCTTGCGCAAAAGGCCGACGTCGCGCATGCTCGTACTCGCTATCGTGCCGTTTTCAATCTTGCAATTGCTGCTGGTGCCTCGCAGCGGCGCTGCCGGAGAGATGCAGCAGTATCTCTTTTGGCTCACGCGTGACCTGGGCAATGTAGGATGTCTTGCCTATGCCGCCTGGCATTACCGGTACAGAGCCACGCGTGTTGAGAAACTCGACCTCGACCGCTCAAAGCTCTTTTGGAAGGTGGCCCTCGTTCTTGCGTTTTGCGTAATCGCCGAGGACACCTACATGATTTTGCTCTGCCGCCCCGACTCTCAAAACCCCGTCATCAGCCTCTTTTTGTGGTATCTGTCCGAGCGCAATATCTCCGAAAACGTGCTGCTCGTGGTATGCGCGGTCCAACTCTTTTGCCAGTTTAGCCATATCCTGCGCGTGTATGCCCGTCATCCGCGTGCCGATGAGGACGTGGCGGCCCAGAGCGCAAGCTCTGAGGACGACCTCGCATCGCGTGTGGTGATCTATGCCGATGCCCATAAGCTGTCGCGGCGCGAGCAGGAGGTGCTCACGCTGCTGCTGAAGGGCAACGACGCCCAAAACATCGCCAGCGAGTTGGTCATCAGCCCTGGCACGGTCAAGGCGCACTTGCATCGCATCTACGTTAAAAGCGGTGTCTCCAACCGAGATGACCTCATAGATACCTTTTGGCGTTCCTAGCCCCATTCTTCCTCGCATGCGGGTCTTGCCGTGTGGGCGGCCATACCGTTGGGCGTAATGAAGCGGTAATAATCTCAGACAATAAACCTGCAGGTAAAGCGTGTAAACCTGCTTAAACTGACCGTTTGCGGTCCCTGGCCTTGGCACGGATTTGCCCCTGTGTATCAATGGGTGTAGCGCGAAGCCGCGGACGTGGGACAGACGTCCGAGCACGGCTTGTAGGCACGCGCCGATGCGGGAGCGCTACGCTCCCAACCGAGTGCCCACGCGGGCGGTGCGTCCGCGTTGCAACCAAAGATGCCTGAGGAGGCTCACATGGACAAGGCTGATGTAGTTATCAAGAGCAACGCCGTCTTTACCGGCGATGGGCTCGAGCCGTTTAAGGGCGGCGTTGCCGTGCGGGGCGATAAAATCGTTGCCTGCGGTGACGATGCCCACCTGGCACCGTTTATCGGCCCCGATACCGAGGTGCGCGACTTTGGCGACCAGCTCGTCATGCCCGGCCTGATTGACTCGCACACGCATTTTGCCCAGGGCGCGTTCATGACCGACCCCGATTTTGCCGTCAACCTCATCGACTGCACCAGTTTTGAGATGGCGATGGAACGTGTCGTGGCGTTTGCGGCCGACCATCCCGATAACGAGTGGATTCTGGGCTGCCAGATTATCCAGTTCCAGTGGGATGTCCCCGAGATGCCCACAGCCGCGATGATCGATGAGTACATCTCTGACCGCCCGGTTTTTCTGCAGCAGGTTGACCTGCATACCTTTAGTGCCAATACCTGCGCCATCAACAAGGTGGGAGTAACTTCGCAGACGCCCGATCCCGCAGGCGGCAAGATCCTTAAGGATGCCGAGGGCAATCTGACGGGCGTGTTTTCCAACAACGCCGGCGTCTTCTTTATGGACGAGGTCTACGACCCGGCGCCCGAGGTTGTTGACGCGTCGTTTGCAAAAACCGCCCGGCGCGCCAATGCCTTGGGAATCACTACGGTCGGCATGGTCAATCCTACGTTTGTGAGCATGGAAAACCCGTATGCGGTGTTGGCAGGTCTTAATGCCAAGGGCGACCTGCCGCTGCGTGTGTTCCTGTACACCGACCTGTTCGAAAACGAGTCCTTGACGCTCGAGCAGATCAAGGAGAAATATGCCTTCCCGGGTACGCAGGTGGAGTGGCACGGCTTTAAGCAGTTCCTTGATGGCGTGTGCTCCGACCATACCGCCTGGATGCTTGAGCCCTATAGCAACGCGCCCGATACCTGTGGTGAGCCCGCGGAGGAGCCGGAGCGCATCCGCGCTGCCATCCTCAGGGCGCAGGAATGGGGCGTTGACACGCGCATCCATACGATTGGTGATCGCTCGGTGCGTTTTGTGCTCGATTGTTTTGAGGAGGGCGAGCGCTTGCATGGCAAGCGGGATTGTCGCCACTCCATGGAGCACAACGAGACGGTTCAGCCCGAGGATCTGCCGCGCTATGCCGAGCTGGGTATATGCCCTGGCATGCAGCCGTGGCACATGCTGCTCGATATGGCTGACCTTGCCAAGGACGATGCCGTGGGCCCCGAGCGTGCTGCGCTTTCGTGGCCCCTGCATAGCCTGCTTGCCAGCGGTGCCGTGGTGCACCTGGGCAGTGACTTCCCCGTTGTGGGCTTGGAGCCCATGGAGGAGGTGTACGGCGCGGTCTTCCGCATGCTCGAGGACGGCTCCAACCCCGAGGGCTGGTTCCCCCAGGAGCGCATTACCATGGCCGAGGCTCTGCGCGCCTACACCTATGGCAGCGCCTACGCCATGCATGCCGAGGACCGCATCGGCACGCTCGCGTGCGGCAAACAGGCAGATATCTGCGTGCTCGACCGCAATCTCTTTGATTGCGAGCCGGCCGAGGTGCTCGAGGCTACCGCAGCCCTCACGATGATCGCCGGCAAGGTGGTCTTTGAGGCATAGCGCCATCGTTTGATTGGGCGGCTTGGTGCCAGTTGTCAGCCGCCTGACATCCATTCAGCACTACTCTCTCAAGGAAAGGGGAGAACAATGGCAGAAGAAGTAACCGCCGCCGTGGAGGAGGAGCGCGAGCTCGCCTCCCAACCGATTCCCGGCCTGGTGCGTAAGTACACCATCGTCACCGGCCAGGGCATGCTCGCCCAGATCATCATGGTGGTCCTCGAGGGCCTCGTGATGGGTTGGGGCCTGGGTGCCCACGGCCTGGCCTGTGTCTCGATCATCATGTCGGTCGAGTACATCAACCTGGCCTTTGGCAACCTGTTTGGCACCGGCGTGCCCGCCGTGGTGGGCAACCTTTTGGGTGCCGGCGACATCAAGGGCGCAAGCAAGGCTTTTAGCCAGGGCTTTTGGCTCACCACGATCGTGAGTGTGCTGCTTGCTGTGGTGATGGCAGTGTTTACCGAGCCCATCTGCGCATTCTTTGGCGCCACGCCCGACATCATGGCCGATACCGTTGCCGGCGTGCGCACCTTCGCCGTGCTGCTGCCGCTCACGGTCATTGGCCAGATGATCACCGCTGTGATGCGTGTGGACGAGAAGGTTCAGATCCAGGCCAACCTTATGACCGTTTCGGCTATCGTCGCCATCTGCTGGCTCGCGCTTTCCACGTTTGTGCTCAAGTTTGGCGTTATGGGCGCCGGCGTGTACTACGGGCTTTCCATCGGCATCTGGGCCATCGGTATCTTCTGGTTCATCGGGGGCAAAAAGTCCCAGCTCCAGATTAACCCTGCCGACCTTAAGCTCGACCTCGCCATCTGCGGCCAGATCTTCAAGATCGGCTTCCCGTTCTTCCTGGTCCAGGGCGCGACCTTTATCTTTAATACCGTTGCCAACTCGCTTTTGGGTTCGCTCGGTGGCGACATGGGCTCGCTCTACATCGCAGCCTTTGGCGTGATCAACGGCTACATCCTCTACATTACCATGATGGTTGCCCAGTGCTTCTCCTACGGTCTGCAGCCCATCGCTGCCTTCAACGCCGGCGCAAAGGCTTGGGCACGCCTTAAGGAGACGCTCTCCTGCACGCTTAAGTACCAGGTTGTGACGCTGGCGCTGGTCACCGTCGCGCTCTGGCTTGCCGCCACCCCGGTGTGCGCCTTCTTTGCCGGCAGCGATCCTGCGCTCGTTGAGGTTGCCGCCAATGCCACGCGTACTGTCATCCTGGCTGTTGCCCTGGGCTATCTTGCCATGACCATGTCGATGTATTTCCAGGCGGTCGAGAAGGTGGGTGTCGCCACATTTACGGGCCTGCTTCGCTATGTGATCTGCTCGGTGCCGCTTATGTACCTCCTCGGCAACATGATGGGTGTCGAGGGCGTGTGGATCGCCCTGGTGGTGGCCGATGCCATTACCGGCATCATCTCCATTGCGCTCGCCGCGCACGAGTCCAAGCGCCTGAGCGGGCTTCCCGCGTAGCCAACGCGCGCTTGCGACACATGACAGCGACTGTTTAATGTAAGCCGCCGCAGATGCTCCCAAGGCGTCTGCGGCGGTTCTTTGCAGCGAGGTTCAAATAGGCAATCTACCAGCGCTACTTTCAAATTAGAGGCCGGCTTATGATTGTTCTCGAACCAATGTCATGAGGCCCAGGCGGTTTTTGACGCCGAGCTTGTGATAGAGGGCGTTGACATGCTTTTTTACGGTCGACTCCGAGATATAGAGCTCCTCGGCCATTTCGCGGTTGGTCTTGCCGGCAAGCATCATCTTGAGCACCTCTGCCTCGCGGGGGAGGACTTCGAGCTCGCTGATGAGCGCCTCTAAGGGGTTCTCGCAAGCTTGCTGTGCGGTGCTCTGCGCAAGGATCTCGTACAGGCGCAGGCTCAGGTGCCGCGCGAGCTGGCGTAGGGCTTCGAGCTCTTCGTCCGAAAAATCCCCCGCTTCTCGTGCGCGAAACAGCGTGAGCGACCCCAGGGATGTGCCCCCGTGCGCGAGCGTGGCAGTGCAGCCATAGTAGATGCCGAGCGGCTTCATCCACTCCTGATAGATGGGCGTTGCGTTGCGGCGCTCGACATCCACGAGGTCCAGGTCGCGATAAACATGCACGTTGTGAACGTCAAAGCTCCAAAGGGTGTAGTCAAAGGCGGCATAGCGTTCGTAGTAGCTCTCGAGCTGGTCTTCTGCCATGCCACGGGCAACGGGGCTTACGAATTCTGTCTGTCCGTGTGTGCCGGCGCGTGCGATATCAAACATCGAGGCCCGGTGCGATATCACCTGATTAACTCTATCAAGAAGCCCGGCTTGAAGCGTGGCGAAGTCGCCGCAGCCATGAATCCATAAGGCGCATTCGTTGAGGGCGGACCAGCGGCCCCCGTGGATCTCATCGGGGTTAAAGCGGGTATGCGTGGTATTGGTCATGGATGTCCTTTCATGCGGCTTTGTCAGTATGACACGTCTCGCGCGCCACTAGAACTTTAGGTCAGTGAACGGTGTCCTTTTGGGTGGCGAAAGGGTCCCCTAGGCCCATTGAGAGTGGGCTTCCGGAGCCGCACAATGGGGCCGTCATCACAAAGGGTCGTCCATATCGTTAGGAGCCAACATGAAGACCATTTACGAGAGCGAGTCTACGCCAAAGAAGGACGGATTCTACATGCCCGGCGAGTACGAGGAGCAGGAGCGCACCTGGATTTTGTGGCCGCACCGCTCCGACGTGTGGCGCTGCGGCGCCAAGCCGGCGCAGAAGGTCTTCACCGAGATCATCAAGACCGTTGCACGTTTTCAGCCCATCACTGTGGGCGTCAACACTGAAGACTTCCCCGCGGTGTGTGAGATCTTCGACGGCGTTGAGAACGTGCGCGTTATCCACATGGAGTACAACGACAGCTGGATTCGCGACCCCGGCCCGGCGTTCCTTGTTAATGACAATGGTGAGGTTGCTCTTTCGCACTTCCACTTTAATGCTTACGGCGGTTTCATTGACGGCCTGTATTTCCCGTGGGACAAGGACGCTTCCATTGGCCTGCAGGTGGCGCAGCTTGAGCAGGTTAACCGCTATCGTCCCGAGGATTACATCCTCGAGGGCGGCTCGTTTAACTGCGACGGCCAGGGCACCGTGGTGACCACCGAGATGTGCCTGCTCAACGAGGACCGCAACCCCCAGTACACCAAGGAGCAGATCGAGGAGAAGCTTGCCGAGTACCTGGGCATCGAGAAGGTCATTTGGATCAAGGATGGCATCGACCCGTTTGAGACCAACGGGCACGTGGACGACGTCGCATGCTTTAGTGCGCCCGGCGAGGTCTGCTGCATGTGGACCGATGATCCCAACCATAAGTTCTACAAGGAGTGCCAAGAGGCGTATAAGACGCTTTCCGAGACGACGGATGCCCGTGGCCGCAAGCTCAAGATCCACAAGGTGATTATGCCTGCGACCTCGGTATATATGACCGAAGAGGAGGCCAGCACGATTGACCCCGTCGAGGGCGTGCTGCCGCGTACCCCCGAGGACGCTTTCGAGCCGAGTTACCTCAACTTCCTGCCCATCAACGGCGCAGTGCTTGTACCGCAGTTCGGCGATCCCAATGACGCCCAGGCGCTCAAGGATATCCAGGCTGCTTATCCGGACCGTGAAGTCATCGGTATCATGACTCGCGAGGTTATCTACGGCGGAGGCAACATCCACTGCATCACCCAGCAGCAGCCCAAGGCGCGCTGCAAGTAGAGGCGGTTGCAGGCACACGGGGTAGTGTCGATATGACCTGGGGCCCGCTGGCGCACACGCTGGCGGGCCCTTTTGCGTGCGGCGGGCAGCGTTGCACGCGGGCACTCGGGTCTAAGCGAGGGTACCAGGGGCCTTGCTTATCGTCGATAGTTAGTCTAGAATCGTCGATAGTCGATGATAGGGGGTAGCATGCAGCTTGTTGAAAGTGAGACCGTGGAGTTCAAGTGCACATTTACCCCTAAGCTGCTCAAAGCTGTGGTGGCGTTTGCCAATTCGAATGGCGGTACCTTGTATATCGGAATCGACGATTTTGGCAGCATCGTCGGCGTGGACGATATCGATGCCACCATGCTTCAATGCTCTAATGCAATAACCGATGGCGTGTATCCCGACGTTTCTGAAATCACGACGGTCTCCGCATTGGACATCGATGGCGTAGCGTTGGTGAAAATCGAGGTGGAAGCGGGTCCTCACAAGCCGTACTGCCTGTGCTCGAAGGGATTTGTTCCCGCCGGGGTATATCGGCGCCTAGGTCCTGCAAACGTGCCCATCGAGATGGCCCAGATCCGCTCGATGATCAAGCGCACCGACGGCGATTATTTTGAGACCGCGCGCTCTCATGAACAGAGCTTGACGTTTTTTGAAGCCGAGCGGGTCTTTAGGCGCGCGGAGATTACGTTTGACCAAACCGCTCAAAAGAATCTCGGCCTTATCGATGAGCTGGGCTTTTACACCAATTTGGCACTGCTGGTCTCTGACCAAAACCCCTTTGCAGTCCGCGCTGGCCTCTTCAACGACGATGCGTATACCGAGTTTATCGACCGTCAGGATGGCGAGGGCTCGATCTTCAGGCAGATAGAGGATATCGAACGGTTCCTCAATATATCGAACGCAACGCGTATGTACTTTGTGCCGGGAAGGCTCGATCGCATAGATAAGGACGACTATCCCCGCGAGGCTGTTCGAGAGGGAATTCTGAACCTGTTTATCCATCGCGACTACGAATCTTCGGTGGCGTCTCTTATCAAGATGAGCCGTACGGCGCTTGAATTTACCAATGCGGGAGGGCCGCAGCACATCAGCGTCGAGGAGGCGCTTGCGGGCGGCTCGGACGCTCGGAATCCAAAGCTGCAACTGCTCTTTTTGCGTCTGGGGATGGTTGAGGCGTTTGGAACGGGCCTCAAGGGGATCCGTGCGCTCTATGAGGCAGAAGGGTTGGAACCCGAGGTCTGCGCCTACCCTGCAATGTTTAGGTTGTCGCTGCCCAACGTCAACGCCGTGCGCAATTCCTATCTGACGCCTCGTGGCAATAGCGGTCCCAACTTGCGTGGGGATTACAGCGATTATGAGCAGCTCGAGCGGGAAGGGGCGTTGCCGCCCGATGTTTCGCAGGCGTTTGCATCCGTGCGAGCGCAGCGAGAGGGGCGCGTGTCGATGAATGGCGACTGCGGCCACGAGGTGCGTGCCAAGCTCGTGGAGGAGCTTGGCTTTGATGTTGCGTGCAAGGCGTCCGCGATGCTACAGGATGTCTCGGACGAGCGACGTGGTGGATACGCTCGCACCTTGATTCGCTTTGCCCTTGAGCGGCCCCGCGGTTTTACGCGCCAGGATGCTTCGGACGCTCTGGGGACTGGGCGCGACGTGACGCTGCGGGTTATCAACGGTTTGCTTGAGGAAGGCGCACTCGTTAAAGAGGGGCGCGCTCGGGCGACGAGATATCGCGCTGTCGGACAGGTTTAGGGACGGGCGGTCCGGCCCCTTGGGTTATTCCTGGGCAGAGGCCAAGGGCCGGGTGCCCGGCTCGCCTTGATTGAAGGGGTACTTAGAGCGTGCCTCCGTACATATAGACGATAAATCCGTCGCCGGTGTCCTGGCTGTGATCCTCCAGGATGCGCTTCATGTTGAGGTGCTCGTAGAACTGCCAATCGGAGTTGCAGTCGCTCATCAGGAAGAATTTGGTGCACCCGGCTTTGGCGAGCTCGGCGCGCGCAAGGTCGATGAGCGCACGGCCGAGCCCCTTGCCCTGCCATTCGGGCACGATGATGATCAGGTTGAGCTGGCCCTGGGCATATTCGTTGCCCGTGGCGGCAAAGCGGTCGGCTGTTGCCTTCTCGCGGCTATCGCCAAAGAGCGAGCCTTCGAGCTTGGCATCGGCGGTCTTTGCCATCTCGGTTGCCTGGGCGAACATCTCGT
>JAJWXI010000034.1:0-2356 GCA_021641225.1 Collinsella aerofaciens
CGCTGCGGTGGATGGCGGTGCGTCGACGGAGTTGGCGGGGTCGGCGGGGCCGGCAAAGCGCGAGGATTTTGCTTGTATGGTCTTTGCTTGGGAGCTGATGGATGCCGATCCGCGCGGAGAACGCGATTTGTCCGACGCCGTTGTGGTGCTGGACGAGGTGTGCCGCACGGGTGACGCTGATCGGACCCGCTCACTGATGCAGCGTGCCGGGCGCGTCGTCTGCCGCAACCTGGGACAGGTGGTGATCGCTCGCGAGCTGGGCATGACGTTTGACGTGGCGGCGCCGGTGTTCTGCGCGAATCGGGTCACGCTTACCTGGCTGCGCGGACTCGGGGCGGGGCGGGTGTACTTGTCGGCCGAGTTGCTCGGCAATGATGCGGAGCGTGTTGCCGAGCTTGCCGCTTGTCCCGGTGTCTTGGGGCCTGTCGATGCCGACCGTTCCGAGCTCATGGTGTGCGAGCACTGCTTGCTGACTGCCGAGGGCGCCTGCGCCACGGATGCAACGGGGCAGATCCGTTGCCGTGACTGCTCGCGCCGTCAGCGGGCGCACTTTTTGGTCGAACGTGACGGCACGCGTTTGCCGGTCGTTATCGACGCGTGCGGCAGGACGAGGATTTTCCTGTCGTAGGTGTTCGGCTGCGCCGTTTTGGTTATCATAAGAGAGTTTATGAACTTCCAGCACCGCCGTATCCGGTGAGGGTGCTATAGCAAAAGGAGGATACCCAATGCTGTCTGTTGACGAGCAAATGCGTATCATCACCTCGGGCGCCGCGCAGATCGTTCCCGAGGCCGACCTTCGCAAGAAGCTTGAGAAGGGCGAGCCCCTCAACATCAAGCTCGGCGTCGATCCCACTAGCCCCGATCTGCACCTGGGCCATGCCGTGCCGCTGCGCAAGATGCGCCAGTTCCAGGACCTGGGCCACAACGTCACCCTTATCATCGGCAACGGCACCGCGCTAATCGGCGATCCCTCGGGCAAGAACTCCACGCGTCCGCAGCTTTCGCAGGAGCAGATCGAGGCCAACGCCGAGACCTACGTGAGCCAGGCCATGAAGATCCTGGATCCCGAGAAGACCACCATTGTGCACAACGGCGACTGGATCCTTTCGATGGATCTGGCCGGTCTGCTGCAGGTGTGCTCCAAGTTCACCGTCGCCCGCATCCTTGAGCGCGACGACTTTACTAAGCGCTACCAGTCTCAGACGCCGATCGCCCTGCACGAGTTCCTGTACCCCGTGATGCAGGCCTTCGACTCCGTTCAGATCAAGGCCGACGTGGAGATGGGCGGCACCGACCAGCTCTTCAACCTGCTCGCTGGTCGCGAGCTCATGGAGAAGATGGGCATGGAGCCGCAGATTGCGCTCACCATGCCGCTGCTCGAGGGCACCGACGGCGTGCGCAAGATGTCCAAGTCCTATGGCAACTACATCGGCCTGACCGACGCTCCCAAGGATATGTTCGGCAAGACCATGTCCATCCCCGACGAGATGATCGGCAAGTACTATCGTCTGGCCAGCTCGCTCGCTCCGGCCGAGGTCGACAAGATCGACGCCGCCCTGGCCGACGGTTCTGCCGACCCCTACGAGCTCAAGCGCGCTCTGGGCCGCGACCTGTGCGATACCTACCACGGCGCCGGCGCCGGCGACGAGGCCCAGGCCGAGTTCGACCGTGTGTTCAAGGAGGGCCAGCTTGCCGACTTCCCCGAGAAGCACGTTGAGCTGACCGTCAACGACGAGGGCCAGATTTACCTCGCCGGCCTGCTCAAGGACCTGGGCCTTTCGGCCAGCGCCGGTCAGGCCCGCCGCGACATCGACGGCGGCGGCGTCAAGATCAACGGCAAGGCTGTGGCTCCCAAGAGCTACAACATCGATCCGAGCGTCCTCAAACTGGGCGACACCCTCTCCGTGGGCAAGCGCAAGGGCTTTAAGTTGATTTAGTTACGCGGTTTTACCAAACCGCGTAACGACTCGACGCTGCGCGGGCTCCAGAGCGACAACTTGTCATTCAAAGAGGGCGGCATGACCAGAAGGTCTATGCCGTCCTCTTTTCATGCCAATTTGTTCGCTCTGGAGCCCGCTCGCTGTCCGTCCTCCACCTGCGGCGTTGTCTTGGTTGGCACTTGGGGACGTTCCTTCTGTGCCGGCACTCTGGGACACTCCTTGTCAAGGGTTTGGTGCAATGGGGTCAGGTTTCTTTGCACCAAGTTGGCGGCGCCGTTAAGCGGAAGGGGTGTTAGCGGGGCTTCCTTTTGGGCATACAATGGCTATTGGCTTGCTGCGGTGAAGGTTTGTTCGCTCCGCGGCTTTTTTCTACGGTTAAAGGAGTATGTATGTCCGTTGAGGTCATGAGGTCTGTG
>JAJWXI010000034.1:2456-13663 GCA_021641225.1 Collinsella aerofaciens
GCTTTTTTCTACGGTTAAAGGAGTATGTATGTCCGTTGAGGTCATGAGGTCTGTGATTGAGGCTGCCGAGGGCCGTGTGCCCGTCGATGCGCTGTTTACCAATGCGCAGATTGTCGACGTGTACGGCCAGCGCGTGGCGCCCGGCAGCGTTGCCGTCAAGGATGGTGTGATCGTCGGCGTGCTCTACGACGGCCGTGATGACGCTGCCGGCACCTACGAGGCGGCCGAGGTTATCGACTGCCAGGGCCGCTACATCGCCCCCGGCTTTATCGACGGACATCTGCATATCGAATCTTCGAACATTCGCCCTGCCGAGTATGCGCGCATGGCGGCGACGCGCGGCACCACCACTGCCATTGCCGACAGCCACGAGATCGCCAACGTGGCGGGGCTCGACGGCCTGCGCTTTATGATCGAGGACGGCCGTCGCGCGCCCATTTCAATCAAGTACATGATGCCCTCGTGCGTGCCCGCGCTGCCCGATGAGCAGGCAGGCGCTGTGATTACCGCCGCTGACATGCAGGCGTTTTTTGCCGAGCATCCGGGCGATGTCTTTGGCCTGGGCGAAATGATGAACCTGCCGGGCGTCTTTATGGCCGATTCCGAGACCTGCGCTCGTATCGACGCCGCTAACCAGACGCCGTCCAAGCAGGTCGACGGTCATGCGCCGCTCGTTGCGGGCAAAGACCTCAACGCCTACGCCGCAGTGGGCATTATCGCCGACCACGAGTCGACGATTCCCGAGGAGGCGCTCGACAAGCTGTCCCGCGGCATGTATGTGATGCTGCGCGAGGGTACGTGCAGCCATGACCTGGCCAATCTGTCGCCGATGCTACTGGAAAACCCCGCCCGCGCCCGTCGATGCTGCTTTGCGACCGACGACCGCGCTCCCTCCGATGCGCTTTCGACCGGCATGATCGACAATGCCTGTCGCGTGGCTATCGAGGCTGGCATTGACCCGGTCGTTGCCATCTCCATGGCGTCCCTGTCCACGGCCGAGGCATTTGGCCTGGACCATGGCTGCCGTGACCCGCACGAGCTGCGTGGCGCCATCGCTCCGGGCAAGCGTGCCGACCTGCTGGTGCTCAACGACCTGACCTTCGCCACGGCTCCGCATCGCGTATATGCCGCCGGTGCTCTGGTGGCGCAGGACGGCACCTTTGTGGGCGAGATCGCACCCGAGATGGCCGAGGTCGCGGCCCTTGCCGATGAGCTGCGCGCCTCCGTTAAGCTGCCGAAGCTTTCGCTCGACGTATTCGACTATGCCTTTAAGCCGGGCGAGGCCGTCATTGACGTGGTGCCGGGTAAGGCCATCACGGGCATGGCTCGCCCCGAGAGCGCCGAGGGCCTGCGCCGCATTATGCTGATCGAGCGCCATGGCCGTGGCGTATCGCTGCAGGCCGAGGGCGCCGATGGCGACGGCCCCGCTGGTCTGGGCCTGGTCGGCAAGCACATCGGCCGCGGCTGGGTGCGCGGCTTTACCATCACGGGCGGCGCTATCGCCTCGACGATCGGCCATGACTCGCACAACGTGTGCGTGGTGGGCGACAACGCGGCCGATATGATGGCTGCCGTTGAGGCCGTGGGCCAGGGCGGTCATGTGCTGGTGCGCGACGGCGAAGTCGTGGCACGCATTCCGCTGGCGCTCGGCGGCCTGATGAGCGATGGAACGGCTGAGGATGTCGCGGCGCAGCACGACGACTTTATGGTCAAGGCGCGCGCCATGGGTATCGAGCCGCCGCTCGACCCCATCATGGGCATCATCTTCCTGCCCCTGCCGGTGATCCCGACGCTTCGCATCCGCCCCGAGGGCATGTTCGACGTCACGACCTTCACCTACGCCGACTAGTCATTGGGGACGTTCTTAAACGACTAGCCGTTGGGGACACTCTTTGGCGTGTCGCCTGACGCTGTGACCGTAGGACCTCTGGCGCGTGTGAGCTATTTGCTAGGTCCTTGTAACGTTTACGTCCGCGGAGTCTTATCTGAGCTCCCTTTGGGTACGTTGGAATCGGATATACGTCCGATTCCATCAAGCCCGAAGGGAGCTTTTCTATGTTTAAACTGATTGCATCCGATATGGACGGCACGCTGCTTGACGAAAATGGCCAGGTGCCTCCCGAGACCTACGAACTGATTCTGGCGCTACGCGAGCATGGTGTGCATTTTGCTGCATCGTCAGGTCGCCGCTACGATCGCCTGTGCGAGTTCTTTGCGCCTGTTCGCGACAAGATGGACTTTGTCGCTGCTAACGGTGCCCAGGTCTACGCCGATGGCAAGATGGTGGACCGCGAGGTGTATTCGCACCTGGCGATTCGAAAGCTCGCCCAGGCCGTCGCGACGTTTCCCAATCTGCATCTTGCGCTTTTTGACCGAACCAAGTCCTTCCTGCTCGATGACGAGAGCAAGTTCGTGCGCGAGGTCGATAAGGACCTTCCCAATGCCGAGCGCATTTGGGAGCTGCCCGATCCCAGCGTAAATATCATCAAGGCGAGTATCTTTTGCGATGACGGTGCCGTTATGGACAGCGCCTACGTACTGCAGCGGGAACTTGGTCAGCTCTTCACTTTTGCGCCTTCGGGCAACGCGTGGATCGATGCCATGCAGCCCGGCGTGTCGAAGGCGTCGGGAATCGAGCAGCTCATGGAGCACTATGGTGTTGAGCGCGACGAGGTCATGGCGTTTGGCGACTCGATGAACGACTATGAGATCATTCGCTTTGTCGGCACGGGCTGCGCGATGGAAAATGCACGTCCTGCGCTCAAAGCGGTCGCCGACCGCGTCGTGGGCTGCAACCGCGATCACGCCGTCCAGCAAGAACTCCGCCACGTGCTGCAGAGCCTCGCCTGATCCGGCAGTTAGGGACGTTCCCTTTCTGCCGGCAGATGGGGACACTCCTTGCGGTTTTCGCGAAGAGTGTCCCCAACGACTAGTCATTCAAGAGCGTCCCCAACGACTAGTCGTTTAAGAACGTCCCCGATGACTAGGCGAGGGCGGCCATGATGGTGCGGGCTACGCCGTCGTGGTCGTTGTCGTATTCGGTGATGGCGTCGGCGGCCTCGCGGTCCTCGGGCTCGGCGTTGATCATAGCCGTGCCGTGGCCCGCCGCCTGCAGCATGGGGATATCGTTGATGTTGTCGCCGAACGCCCAGGCGTCGGCGAGAGACTCGCCCAGGTGCTCGCATAGCCACGTGAGGGCCGTTCCCTTGGTGGCGCCCTCGCCCATGACCTCGATATTCATGGCGTACGAACGCGTGACTTCGATGCCGTCGAGCGTGTCGAGCGCCGCCGCGATGGCGTCGCGGTCTGCCGGGTCATGCCAGTACATGGCGATGCGCTCGAGCGTCTCGACCTCGTCGATCTTGCTGTCGACGTCGACGTCGATGGGCGTGCGCGTGCGCCTCAGCGATCCGGCGATGTGCGGGTCGCCGCCGCAGAACTCGTCCAGGCGCTCGTAGAGCGAGCGGGGGAGAAAGCACTTGCCGTCGGCGAAAATGTCGAAGGTGACGTCGTGGCCGGCGGCAATGCGATGAATGCGGTGGGCCATGCAGCGATCGAGCGGACGGCTCAGGATGCACGTGGCGCGCGAGGCATCGGTGGGCACATCGTCATCGAGCTGCCAGACGCTGGCGCCGTTGGCACAGACCGCGTAGTGCACGGCGGGGTGGGCGAGGATCGGCTCAAAGACGCCCGACAGCGGACGGCCCGTGCAAGGGACAAACTCAATGCCGCGACGTGCGAGCTCGTCGAGCATCGCCCAGGTGGCGTCGCTCATCTGCTTATCGCTCGTCAGCAGCGTTCCATCCATATCGGAAAACACGATCATCTGATGTGGTCCTTTCCAAGAGACATAAAAAGCGTGGCCGAGGGCTTGGGACCCTGGCCACGCTCTGGATCTATAACGGTCCGCGTCCTAGCGGTCGGCGAGCGGCTTGTACTCCAGCGGCTCGATCACCGGACGATAAGCCGGGCGGATGATGCGGTGCGCGCAGAAGAGCTCTTCCATGCGGTGCGCCGACCAGCCCGCCATGCGCGCGACGGCGAACAGCGGCGTAAAGAGCGTCTCGGGCACGCCGAGCATCTTGTAGATAAAGCCCGTGTACAGGTCGATGTTGGCGCAGATGGGCTTGGTCATGCCGTGGTCGCGCATGACCTGCGGGGCCAGGCGCTCGATGCGCTCGATGAGCGCGAACTCCTCGCCCAGGTCCTTCTTGGCTGCCAGCGTGCGCGCGTAATGGCGGCAAACCTCGGCACGCGGGTCGCTCAGCGTGTAGACGGCGTGGCCCATGCCGTAGATAAGCCCCGTGCCGTCGAAGGCCTGCTTGTCGAGGATCTTGCCCAGGTAGGCTGCGACCTCGTCCTCGTTTTCCCAGTTGGAAACATGCGCACGGATGTCCTCGTGCATCGACACGACCTTGGCGTTGGCGCCGCCGTGGCGCGGGCCCTTGAGCGAGCCGATAGCCGCGGCGTAGGCGGAGTACGGGTCGGTAGCCGAAGAGGACAGCACGCGGCAGGCGAAGGTGGAGTTGTTGCCGCCGCCGTGTTCGGCGTGCAGCATGAGCATCACATCGAGCAGCATGGCTTCGTCGTGAGTGAACGCCATGCCGCCGCGGAGGACCTGCAGGATGGTCTCGGCGGTGGAAAGGCCGGGCGTCGGGTGCGGCACGTGCACCTCTGAGCCGCGACGCTTGGCGACTGATGCCATATGCGCGAATGCGGCGATGCGGGGGAGACGGGCGAGCATGGAGATGGCGACGTCGATCTCGTGCTCGGGCGTAATCACGTCGGGCTCGGCGTCGAAGGCGTAGAGCAGCAACACGGCGCGCTGGAGTACGTTCATGATGCTCGCCGACACCGTGGTCATGGGGAACTCTTTGACGTACTCGTCGCTCAGATGCCTAAAGGCACCCAGACGCTCGCAAAAACCGTCGAGCTCCTCTTTGTTGGGCAGCGAACCCGTGATGAGCAGGTAGGCGACCTCTTCGTAGCCGTAACGATTCTCGGCCTGGGCGTTGTTGACCAGATCCTCGATGTTGTAGCCGCGCAGCGTGAGCTTGCCCTGGTCGGGCACGACCTTGCCGTCGACCTTGTTGTAGCCGTGCACGTCCGAGATGCGGGTAAGGCCCGCGACCACGCCCGATCCGTCGGCATTGCGAAGACCGCGCTTAACATTGTGCTCGACAAACAGGCCCTCGTCATAAGGATCGGTCGGAAGGCCATGATAGAGGTTTTCGCTCTCGGGCGAAATTTGACGGCTCGCCTCGTAATCCAGAACCAGACGGCTCAGGTGGTCATCGAAGCGGTAGTAGATTTTCTTGGCGTCGTAGGCCATGCGCGCTCCTCTCTGTGCCGTGTCGGGACGGCGCGCTTAGGCGCAGACGCGCCAGCCTGTCCCCGGGCGGCAGCTCGCTACAGGCGGTACATAAAGTTAAAGACATCCTCGCGCTGGATGGACACATTGACGCCCGAAAGCTCGCCGGCCTCGGCAAGCGCCTTCTGGAGTTCGGCGAAGTCGAGCTTGGACTCTGCGGTGTCGGCCAGCATGGTCATGGTGAAGATGTCCTCGATAATGGACTGCGTAATGTCGCGGATGTCGACGTTGGCCTCGCCCAGAACACGGGTGACGCCGGCGACGATGCCGGGGCGGTTCTTGCCAAGGACGGTGATGACGATACGGGAGGACGAGATCTCGGCCATGGGAAACCCTTTCGCGTGTTGGCGGCGCGCGGGGCGCTCCGCTGCGGTACAGTGGTCATCATTGTACCTGTCTGGCGCCAAAAGGGGTGTGCTTGCTGCGGCGTTACACGTCTGCAACATGAGCGTAAGGGGGAAGGCCGTACGGGGAAGAGCCGTCTGGCGCGTGTCCGGCTCGTGTTGGGTTGATTTCCGATCTCAGCCGAACACATTGAGCGGACAGGCCGTTCCCGCAGTCAGCCGAACGCCTCCGACGGCTGATTCCGAACTGGAAGCGGAGGGCATCCCCGCCCTTCGGTAGGGGATACCGCTCCGCGGCGCATGCCGCGGGCGGCGCCCCTATCGGACCACCGTGACCTCAGTTGGGATGGGCCCAGCACTGCCGCGTACTCGGTGAGCTAGAGCCAACTGTTCGTCTTCACGTCGCGTATGGCGATATTTCGGTCGTCCGGCTCGGTGATGCCGTAGCCGAACGCCTGGAGCGTCTCGATGGACTCCTGGATCCTCTGTTGGAACATGGGACCCGGATCGACCCTCGGCCCGAGGTGCCCGCGCCAAAGGCACGGCGTGGCGCGCAGCATGTTATGGATTTTGGAGATGGGCTCGATGTCGGCGTAGGCGTTGAGCGTCGCCATGGCGTCCTTGTGGCCGAGGATCGATTGGAGCGCCTTGATATCGCCGCCTTGGCGGATCCACTGCGTTGCGAACGTGTGGCGAAGGCCGTGGAACGTGGTCAGCTCGTCGTTGGTGCCCATGAGGCCGTTGGTCTCCGAGAACGTCTTGAATGCCCTGCGGATATAGCTTGTCGTCGCGAAGGTCGCGCCCGGCTCCGACAGGATGTAGCAGTCCCCGATCTCGACCGCCCCGGTAAGGCCGCGCAAGCGCAGCTTTCCGCAGTCGATCTCGTGGGTCTCCTTCAGGAAGGGGAGTAGGTCGACCGGGTCGATGGGGATACCCCTGGCGTCATGGGTCTTGGTGTCCTTGATGAACGAACCCATTCCCTTCGCGTACGCCACCGAGTGTCTGATCGAGATCAGGCCCGTCTCGAAATCCACATCGCACCACCGAAGGCCGCAGACCTCGCCGATTCGCATCCCCGTGTGCAGGGCGAGTACGACCGCCCTCTAATCCTCGGCGGACCAATCGAGTCCGAACTCCTTTCGGGCATCTTCTTCGCTCATGACTTCGAGAAGGTCTCCGGGTTGGCAACGAAGGGCGAGGCATAGCTGCTCGAGTGTGTTGAAGCGAATGCCGCGAATATGCCCTTTTTTAATACGGGACAGGTTCACGGGCGTGGTTCCAATCCTTTCGGCAAGTTCGTTCGAGGAAATCTTTCGCTCGGCCATGATCTTGTCGAGGCGAACAATTACGGGCATGGCGTTTCCTTACGCAATCTCGTCGGAGTCGAGGTACAGCTCTCGGGCGTACAAGAAGAGCTGGGAAAGCATGAACAGGACGATGCCGAGAACCAGAGAGGTCCAATCGAATGATGAAGCGATCTCTTGGGCGCCGACGGCCCCCTCGCCGCCAAACATCGAAACGGAGGTTTTGAGTGAGCCGGCGTAGAGGCTGGTGGCAGCTTGAACAACGAAGAGAATGCCGAGCACCTTCAAGCATGTCGCAGACCCTTTCTTGAAGGGGTCTCCGCTCTTGATCGTCCACACGAGAACGGCGCTGAGGATGGTCGTAGCGATACCGATGACGGCAGGGACCAATGTCGAGATCGCAAGGGCTGGATACGCGGGGGAGTCTGCAATTACAGGGTTGTCGAGCACTTCGATTGCTGGCTTTAAGGAGAACGCCACTTGTGCGATGGCGGTGGCGCAAAGGGTCGCAGAGGCTATCGCACATGCGATGCGGAAGGAATGAAGCCGGGGAGTGCGATTGTCGGAACTCATAATAACCTCCGAAGAATTTAAAAAACTCAGGTTACTTTTTAACAGTTTATGTTAAATTGACTTTGCCGGCAAGTAATCACAGCATGCTGCAACCGAAACCCCTCTAGATTGGAGAGGATTATGTTCAGTACTGTTAAGTCGTGTAAGCTCTTGGTTTTCCTCGGCCTCGCTCTTTGTCTGTTGCTGCCGGGAGCCCCCGCTTTTGCGGATACCCCGATGCCTCCTTCCCAGGAGAGCAGCCAGTGTGCCCTCGTTGAGCCCCTCGGGTATACGGACGACGTCGTCGATACCTACTGGAGCTACAGCTGTCCTCGCGGCGTAAGCGGGCACAGCATCTCGATGTTCAACATCTCTTACAAGACGATCTCCTACCGAAATGGCTATCGCCGATCCGCGCATCATAGGGAATCCCGCCTCGCTGCAATGTGCTCCTGTGGTGTTCTTGGCACAACTGATAAATGGCAATTTGTCTATAGCACCTACTAGATGCGAGGAAGGGCCGAGCATTTTGTTCGGCCCCTCTGTTCCGACTGGATGAGGTTAAGGTTGGCGATGAATATGCTCAAAATCTCGAAGGCGATCTTTAGGTCGCTTCTCTCCTCCAGGTCGCTCTGTGTTGTCGTTGTTGCGTTGATGGTTCTTTGTGCTCTGCCCGTCTTCAGGAGCGCGGCTGGCATCGACGGACGGGTCGAATACCTCGAGTCGGGAATAACCCGTGTTGAGCAGGAATTGTCAGCATCCTATGCGGATGCGCTTGTGAATGCGGGGGAGGACGGTGTCTATACCTCTTCATCAAGCATGCCCGCGCTTCTGTACCCTCTTGCCGCGGGACGTCTTATCTTGGCACCGCTCTCTCCCCTACTTCCGTTTCTGCAGATATCGGATGGAGAGTACACCTATTATGACGGATCGAAGGAGTACTTGCTATGGGTCGCAACGGCCGTTGCCGTCTCGTTCCTTGCCGCGCGTCTTAACAAACGTGAAAAGCTCATCATCCAGGCACCGATGGGCGAGCTGGGTAGACTTGTTGCATCGAGCGTATGGGCGAGTGTTTTTGCAATGCTTGCCGTCCTCGCCATCAATCTTCCAGGGATAATCGCCGCGCTTGTGAAGAATGGCCCGGGCTCGCCGTTCTATCCGATAGGCTACATTCAATATGCGACTCCGGTTATCAAACCGGCTTGGCTGGTGTTCGCGCAGACGGCCATCTTGCAATTCTTGGTGGCAGCGTTCATCTCGCTTGTCGTTCACCTTGCCGTGAAGATTGCCAATAACCCTACGCTTGGAATCGTGTTCGTATGTGCCCTGATGGGGGTGACGATGGTTCCCGGGTATTACGGAAGATCCATCGCTTTACGTGAGTTCGCCCTGTTGAATCCCCTTACGTATGCGAACACTGAGTTGACCGTCGGCGCCTATAGCCCGTACCCGACAACGCAGATAGTGAATCTGCCTGGACTTTGCTTCGAGCGTGGCGCGATTGCCCTCGTATGCGCAATCGGGATCGAGGTGCTGGCAATTAGCCTGCTTTGCGTTGCTGGAAAGAGCGGCTGCGCGTGCCCGATATCCCCGATTTGTCTTGAGAGAGGTTCCTTCACTGCATCGAGAACGGCAACTCGTTCGAGCGCTTGTGCCTCCGCCGTTGCATACGTAAGAACGATGGGGAAACTGCTCCTGCGTTCTCCTACCCTCGCCGTATGCGCGATTGCAATGTCGACGACGATGCTGGCCCCGGCTCTGGTCGAGATGTTTCCTGACGCTGATAACGTTTCCGCTGTTCGGTATAGGGATGGGGAGCTCCGTTCAATAGATCGGTATCTAGAGCAGAACGCTGCGAATATGGACGTCGAGGGGAAAGCGGCTCTGGAGGACATGCGATACGCTCTTTCGGGTTTCGTGTACGCGCCCACGCCTGCGGAGGGGTTCCGAAGCCTCGCGACGTACGAGCGCGCTCGAGGCGATCTGGGCGCGGCAGATGCGACCCTCTTGCAATCGATCGGAATCGAGCCGGAGACTCCTTCTCGTGCGGAGGCGCGCGCCCTTCTGCTCGAGTCGATCGCGAGCTTGCCGGACCCCAAGGTTTACGAGTTAAGTACGAAGATGCCCCCATTAATCCTTCTATCGTATCTCCAGGCAGCGCTTCCTTCCCTGTTCTGGCTGTTACCCGTGGTTGTCGTGTCGTTCGCGTGCATCCATTTGCAATATCGCTCCCTGCTGCTCCTACAGGTCCCCGCAACAGCGCATATGCGTTTTCTAACGGCTGTTGCGTTATCTCTCCTGCTTGGCTCGGCACTGCTTTTGGTGTCGATGGTCCCCGCTGCGGTTGTGTCCGCGATTAAGAACGGCACGGGTGGATTGGAGTATCCCGTCGCTCTCATTCGAGCGGGAGC
This sequence comes from Collinsella aerofaciens, assembly GCA_021641225.1. Lineage (GTDB taxonomy): Bacteria > Actinomycetota > Coriobacteriia > Coriobacteriales > Coriobacteriaceae > Collinsella > Collinsella aerofaciens_AJ. Next base: position 12,439 of record JAJWXI010000034.1, read on the forward strand.
TCCGACAACGTCCACGGTGGGGGAGGCGGTGTTACGTAGCATTCCGTTGCTGGTCATGGCATACGGCGTGATTTCCGTCGCCGCTGCGTTGGCAGCAGCGATTAGCCGCAACCCCGTTGTCACCGGAGTGGTTTGTGCGGTTCTCTTGGCGTTGGGTTCGTTGAGCGCCCATGTTGAAAGCGCGGGCGTGGGCGCCGCGCTGCTGGCTCCATTCGCCTCGTTTGATCCCGCTTCCCAGGTGGGGACGATTGGGTTCCTTGGACGAGGGACGAACGCGATGCCTTTTGGAGAGGTCGCCTGCGCGTCGGGCGCTCTACTGGTGGTCTTGGGCGCCGTATCTCCGTCGGTGGTGCGCCTGAGTGTTCCAAAGATCGAAAGGGGGCGGTCTCGATGATTGGCCTTCAAACGCTGACGATCTCTTATGGAAAGAAGGTGCTCGTAGATTCGGTGAACGCTGAGTTTGCCCCGGGTACGGTCTACGGTCTCGTCGCTCCGAACGGGCATGGAAAGACGACGTTGCTGCGTGCGATGGCAGGTTTGCCGGGTCCTCGCGTGGACGGGAGCATCGTTCTGGATGAGGTACAGGGTGCGGGTGCGAGAGAGGTCCGTTCTATGATCTTTTATGCACCTGGCGAGGGGACGCTGCTGTATCCCGGATTGCGTGCGGAAGATCACCTCAAGATGGTTTGCGATATGTGGCCGCATGCTCGCGATATCGAGGAGATAGTGGAGCAAACGCAGATAGGCGAGTTCGCGAAGATGAGGGTCCGTACTCTGAGCCAGGGTATGAAGCAGCAGCTTACCTTGGCGATTGCGTATGCGACGGGTGCGCGGTACCTCCTATTGGATGAGCCCATGAACGCGCTCGACCCCGGCAGGGTGGATTTGCATTCCGGGATTCTCAGGAAGCTGGCCGATTCCGGTACGTGCATCATCATGTCATCCCACATCTTGGATTCGGTCGATAGGCTGTGCGATGAGATTCTGTTTTTGAGGGATGGGAAGCTCATTAGAAGCATTCCGAAAGATGATGCTGCGCCGAAGTCTCCCGGATCCCATTTCGCAAAGCCTGCCGGACGCGCCGAGGGTGCGCTAAGCACGTATCGGCGACTCTACGAAAAAGGCGGGTAGAAATGCAAGTTAAAAATCTATGTGGTCGATATGCCGTTAAACCCGCATATCGATACCGTTCAGCCATTCGCCTCGCCCCCGTCGCACGTATCTT
>JAJWXI010000210.1 GCA_021641225.1 Collinsella aerofaciens
CCAGCGTCGCGGCTGGAAGGTCACCATTAACGACTGCCCCGCGGCTGAGGTCATTGGCATCGACCGTGCGACCTTTACCGTCGAGGGCAAGGACGCGTTTGGCATGCTGCGCGCCGAGGCCGGCGTCCACCGTCTGGTGCGCATTAGCCCCACCGACGACAAGAAGCGCCGCCAGACCACGTTTGCCGGCGTCGAGGTCATCCCTGTGCTGCCTGACGATATCGACATCGAGATCAGTCCCGACGATATCCGCGTGGACGTGTATCACGCGAGCGGCCCGGGCGGCCAGGGCGTCAACACCACCGACTCCGCCGTACGCGTGACGCATTTTCCCAGCGGCATCGTTGTCACTTGCCAAAACGAGCGCAGCCAGATTCAAAACAAGGCCGCGTGCATGCAGATTCTCAAGGCCCGTCTGTATGAGATCGAGCTCGAGAAGCGCGCCGAGGCGCTCGACGAGATTCGTGGACCCAAGACCACGATCGGTTTTGGCAACCAGATTCGCAGCTATGTGCTCTACCCGTATCAGATGGTCAAGGACCTGCGCACGGGCGTGGAGACCAGCAACGTCGAGGCCGTTCTCGACGATGGCGATCTGGATCCGTTTGTGATCGGCTACCATCGTTGGGCAACCGGCAACGCCGATGCGGAAGGCTCGGACGCCTAGGCACATGATTGGCTCCGGGTCGATGCAAACACTTCGCAGGGGTGGTATTTGCCCGGTGAATCGGTAGAATCGAATACAGCAAGAAGTTCAAAGCGCACTCGTTTGGGTGCGCTTTTTTGAGGGAGGCAGCATGGCATATCGTCTGGACATCAAGCGCATTCTTTCGATGAACTTCTTTCACGATCTGCCCAAGATCATGTTTGGCTGCGCTCTGGCTGCTATCGCGACGGACCTGTTTTTAATCCCCAACGGCCTTGCCGCCGGCGGCGTCACGGGCCTCGCCACCATTATTCAGGCGGTCGGCGCCTCGCATGGCATATCGCTTCCCGTCGGTATCCAGACCATTGTGATGAATGCCTTGCTGCTGCTGGTCGTTATGCGCGCGGGCGGCATGTTCTACGTGGTGCAGACCGCGACGGGCTTTGTGCTGCTGGGCTTTTTCACCGACCTGTTCGCTCCGTTTGTGGCGCCGCTGGCACATGCCGATCTGATGCTGCCCGCTATGTGGGGCGGCATTATCACGGGCATCGGCTATGGCATGGTGCTGCGCGCCGGTGCCAACACCGGCGGCTCCGACACGATCGGCCAGATCATCTCGCGCAATACGTCACTACCGGTGGGCTCCACCGTCATGGCGATCGACGTTGCCGTGTGCGCGCTGTCGGCTCCAGTCTTCTCGGTCGAAAACGCGCTGTATGCGGGCCTTTCGATGGTCATTAGCGGCTACGTGATTGATGCCGTGGTCGACGGCGGCAACAGGCGCCGTATGGTGCTCATCATCTCGGACAAGTTTCCCGATATCGCGGCCGACATCATGTATGGCCTGGGCCGCGGCTGCACCAAGTTTAGGGCGACCGGTATGTACTCGGGCGCCGAGAAACCGGTGATCATGGTCATTGTGAACCGTCGCGAGCTCAACACGGTCAAGACTATTGTGCGTGAGCGCGACCCGCATGCTATCGTGACGGTGGCCGATGTCACGGAGACCTTCGGTGAGGGCTTCAAGGACATTAACGCGTAGGGCCGACTGCGTTCCATCCAAAAGACGTTCACATTGATAAACCGTTTCATCAGCGGTTCTGCCTGCTCAATTGCTCAAATAATGATAAATACTCTGGTAAAGCTTCCAGTTTCCAGCATAATGAATGACGTACGTGCATCGCGGCTGTGTTGGGACTACCTTTCCGTGCCGTGCGCATCTTGTCTTAAGAGGATGAAAGGAAGGCACAATGAGCGACGAAGAGCTCAAAAAGGTTGCCAACGAGGTAAGGAAGGGCATCGTCACCGGCGTGCACGCTGCCAAGTCCGGCCATCCGGGCGGTTCGCTCGGCGCTGCCGACATCATGACCTATCTGTACTTTGAGGAAATGAACGTCGACCCGGCCGACCCCCGCAAGGCCGACCGCGATCGCTTCGTGCTTTCCAAGGGTCACTGCGCGCCTGGTCTGTACGCCGTGCTCGCCGAGCGCGGATTCTTCCCCAAGGAGGATCTCGAGACGCTGCGCCACATCGGCAGCCATCTGCAGGGTCACCCCAACATGAACGACACCCCGGGCGTTGACATGTCCACCGGTTCGCTCGGCCAGGGCATCTCCGCCGCCGTGGGCATGGCCGTTGCCGCCAAGCACTGGGGCGACGACTATCGCACCTACGCCCTGCTGGGCGACGGCGAGAGCGAGGAGGGCCAGGTCTGGGAGGCCGCCATGTTTGCCGGCAACCAGCAGCTCGACAACCTCTGCGTGATCGTCGACCACAACGGCCTGCAGATCGACGGCCCCGTCGAGGAGGTCAACGACCCCATGCCGCTCGCCGACAAGTTCCGCGCCTTCAAGTTCCATGTGGTGGAGCTCGCCGACGGCAACGATTTCGACCAGATTCGCGCCGCCTTTGCCGAGGCTCGCGCCACCAAGGGTGCGCCGACCGCGATTATCGCCGAGACCGTGAAGGGCAGGGGCGTGTCCTTTATGGAGAACCAGGTGGGTTGGCACGGCAAGGCCCCCAACGATGAACAGTTTGAGCAGGCCATGGCGGAGCTCACGGCCGCCGGAGAGGAGCTCTAGGATGGCAGACGTCAAGAAAATCGCCACGCGCGTAAGCTACGGCGAGGCCCTCGTCGAGCTCGCC
>JAJWXI010000211.1 GCA_021641225.1 Collinsella aerofaciens
CGTATATACATATTGCACTTTCGTTACATAGATAGATGTCTTATGGCGAGCGGCTCGGTAGGATTATAGTTTCGTCCGAGCTTTTAACTGTAAGGAACGTTTCATGCTTTCAGACACCACCGCACCCGCAGAGGAGCTTCAGAACAAACTCGCAGCGCTCGAGCAGCTGCTTATGGCATATGGACGCGTCGCCATCGGCTTTTCCGGCGGCGTCGACAGCAGCTTTTTGGCCGCCGTCTGCTCTCGCATCATGCCCGCCAACACCCTCCTCGTCCATCTCACCACACCGCTCATCGGCACGCCCGAGCAGGCTTCGTTTGAGCGATCCGTTGACGGACAAGCCGATGAGGGCCCGCATTTTAAGCTTCCGGTGCTCAATCTTTCGGTTGACCAACTCCAGCTTCCGCAGGTTGCCTGCAATGACGCGGACCGCTGCTATCACTGCAAACGCGCAGGCTTCACCGCCATCGTCAACCACGCCAAATCGCTAGGATTTCCCACTGTTATCGACGGCAGCAATGCAAGCGACCGTGGCGACTACCGCCCCGGCATGCGTGCTGCCGAGGAACTCGGCGTGCGCTCGCCCCTCATGGAGGTCGGCTTTACCAAGGACGAGGAGCGCGAGCTGCTGCGTGCATGGGGCTATCCCGTTTGGAATCTGCCCGCCGGCGCCTGCCTTGCCACGCGCATCCCCACGGGCGAGGAGCTTACGCGCGAAAAGGTCGACTTGATTCGCGCCTGCGAGGATTACCTGCACGATCTTGACCTGTCGCAGGTCCGCGCGCGACTGGTCGGTGGCTGCATGCATATCGAGGCAGCCCCGTCCGATGTCGCCAAGATTGCCGCCCTCGGCGGCGCCGCGGTCGATGCCGAGGGCAAAACTCCGCTGCCCACCGCCATCGAATCCGCCCTACGCAACCTAGGCTGCGGCCACATCTCCCCCGAGGTAACCCCCTACATCCACGGCAACATGAATCAATAGGCAACGCCCCAATAAGTTGCGGTGAAATAGTTCCTGCCCTGCGGTCCCAAGGGCAAATCCAGGAACTATTCCACCGCAACTTCCAAATGATCATTCGAAGCCGGTTGCCTTGAACCGTGAATCGGACTGCTCGCCACGAAATGGGCCTATTTACTACGTTTCGCTGGCCACCCTCGACCATGCCGAAAAACACGAAATTAAAACCGCAGGTAGACGGCTTACCGATTTTCAGAAAACACGGCCATGGTCGACCGGTGCGGGTCAAACGTAGTAGATAGGCCGTTTTTGTGGCGCGACACCAGATCGGTCTTTTTGGACGGGACTTTTTGCCTATTTGCGCCAGCCTAGTTGCCCAACTAGTCAAAAAAGCCCCGTCCTAAATTAACTAATTCAGGTTGAGCATAAGTGAGCGAGCGAGTTCCGGGTGCGGCAAGGTGACGTGAAACAAGCGGGCGCTGACCTTTTGGTCGCGCCCGTGAAGTTGAACGTCAGATTGCCGTGCCCGGGGCCTGCACAGCGCCAAGCAGTTACGCCGTTTGTAAAACGTCGTAACCTATAGGTTTATTTTGGCAGGTTTTATCTGGGCAAACGCAAGCAGGGCCGCGGCGCTTATGGCGTCGCAGCCCTTTTCCTTGGAGAAGGATCGATTAATGGAACGGAGAACCCGTTCTAGCCCTCGAGGCCGGCGTTGATAAGCTCGGCAATCTCTACGGGGTCGGTGCTTTCGCGCACCTTGTCGCGGAAACCAGCGTCCATCAGCATCACGGCCGCCTTGGAAAGCAGACGCAGATGCGTGGTTCCAGCCTCGCCCGCAGGAACATACAGCGCGAGCGCCACATCGACGGGCACGCCATCAAAGCTTGGCCACTCAACAGGCTCGGTCAGCTTGAGCACGGCCACGCCCGGCGTATGAATCGCATCGCTCTTGGCATGCGGAACGGCAAAGCCAGCGACAAGACCGGTCTCGGCCTCATTTTCGCGAGCAATAAAGGCGGCCTCTACGGCAGACGCGTCATCGGCAAAGCCAAGTTCAACAGCCTGCTCGGACAAATAATGCAGAGCATCCTCACGCGAGGCGGCGGCGTGTCCGATTGTCACCTGATTGGCAGATACAAATCCCATGAAAAACCCTCCTTACAGCACGGACCTGACCGCGGCTTCGATGCCGTCGGCATCCAAACCGTACTTGTGCAGCAAATCGACCGCGGGGCCAGACTCGCCATACACATCGCGCACTCCAACGCGACGCATCGGCACCGGATGCTGCTCGGCAAGCACCGAGGCAACCGCCTCGCCAAGACCGCCGATAATCGAATGCTCCTCGGCGGTGACCACGCGACCGGTCTTCTTTGCGCTGGCGACAACCAGGCGCTCGTCAAGCGGCTTGATCGTGTGCATGTTGATAACCTCGGCATCGATGCCATCGGCGGCGAGCGCCTCGGCAGCGGCAAGCGCCTCGGCGACCATAAGGCCGCAGGCGACGATGGTCACATCGGACCCCTCGCGCACGACCACGCCGCGACCAATCTTGAACTCATAGTCCTCGCGGTCGTTGATGACCGGCGTCGCCAGGCGGCCGAAGCGCATGTAGACCGGTCCCTCAAACTCGTAGGCGGCGCGCACGCAGGCGCGAGCCTCGACATCATCGGCGGGAACAATCACCGTCATGCCCGGAATCGTGCGCATGAGCGCAATATCCTCGCAGCACTGGTGCGTGGCGCCATCCTCGCCCACCGAGATGCCCGCGTGGGTAGCGCCGATCTTGACGTTGAGATGCGGGTAGCCGATGGAGTTGCGGACCTG
>JAJWXI010000212.1 GCA_021641225.1 Collinsella aerofaciens
CGCAACACCGCCCGTTGGTTCCAGGCCTAAAGCTGGGCTGAGAAATGGCTAGGCGTATCGTTGTCGCCCTGGGCGGAAACGCCCTCGGCGCCAACCTTCCCGAGCAGATGGAGGCCGTCAAGACGACTTCCAAGGCTATTGTCGATCTGATCGAGGAGGGCAACGAGGTCGTCATCGTGCATGGCAACGGTCCCCAGGTGGGCATGATCGCCAACGCGATGGCCGAGCTCACGCGCTCTAACCCCGAGAAGTACATTCCCTGCCCGCTGTCCGTCTGCGGTGCCATGAGCCAGGGCTACATTGGCTATGACCTGCAGAACGCTCTGCGCGAGGAAATGCTCGACCGCAATATCGACAAGGGTGTCGCCACCGTGCTGACCCAGGTCGAGGTTGCGGCGGACGATCCGGCTTTTGCCGATCCCGTTAAGCCGATCGGCCCGTGGATGAGCGAGGCCGAGGCCAAGGAGCTGGAAGCCGACCGCGGCTACCAGTTCATCCACGACGAGAAGCAGGGCTTCCGTCGCGTGGTTGCCTCGCCCAAGCCCGTGAACATCGTCGAGCTCGACACCATTAAGTCGCTCGTCGAGTCCAACCACGTGGTGATCTCCTGCGGCGGTGGCGGTATCCCCGTCACTAAGGCCGAGGGCAACCACCTTAAGGGCGCTGCCGCCGTCATCGATAAGGACTTTGCGGCCGAGAAGCTCGCCGAGCAGCTCGATGCCGATGCCCTGATTATCCTGACGGCTGTGGAGAAGGTTGCCATTGGCTTTGGCACCGATCACGAGCAGTGGCTCGACACGCTGACCGCGGCTGACGTAAAGCGTCTGTCCGAGGCCAACGAGTTCGGTCGCGGCTCCATGCTGCCCAAGGTTCAGGCTGCCTCGACGTTTGCCGAGAGCAAGCCGGGTCGCACGGCGCTCATCACGCTGCTCGAGAAGGCGCGTGACGGTCTTGCCGGCAAGACCGGTACTACGTTTACCGGCGACGCTGAGTAGGCATATCTGCACCATTGAGGAGGGTGCCCTGCGTCGCGGGGTGCCCTCCTTTGTGCTATGGAGCTCGTGCGGGGGCGGTCGCCGGTAAAAACCGGCGCGAGCCTGCCCCGATGGAGTGCGAGCTTGGTATGGTGGGTATAGCAACGTTGATGTCCAACGCAGTCAGGGGAGGGTTGCGGAGATGAAACTCGGTTGCGTGATTATGGCCTCGGGAGAGGGCAAACGGTTTGGCTCCAACAAGATGCTCGCCGACATTTATGGCGAGCCGCTGATCGCGCGGACGATCGATTCGGTTCCCAGGGGCTTTGACATGGTGGTTTCGACGCGTTGGCCAGAGGTCGCGCAGATTTGCGAGGACAAGCATTGCCCGTGCGTACTGCACAACGGTGAGCTGCGCAGTCAAAGCATCAAGGCCGGCCTTTTGTGGGGAAAGCGCCGCGGCTGGAGGGGCTGCATGTTCCTGCCGGGCGACCAGCCCTTGGTGAGCGAGGAATCGTTTGAGGCGATGATACGGGTCTTTGACGAAGGCGGCCGCAAGTATCCGGTGCGCCTGGCGTGCAATGGCGAGCCCTCGAGCCCGGTACTTTTTCCAGCACATCTGTTTGCCCCGCTCATGCGCCTTGAGGGCAAAGACGGCGGGGGTTCGATTCTGAAGGGCTGCGACGAGGTTGCGCTGGTCGAGGCGCGCGCCTACGAGCTGTGGGATGTCGACACCGCCAAGGGGCAGCGTCGCATAACGGAGCATATCGCTGCCTGTTCGTACTTCGATCGTGTGGCGGACTTTATCCAAAACTAGGAGCAATTATGATCATCATCAAAAACGGCGCACTCGTGACGCCCCAGGGGCTTCGCCGCGCCGATCTTGCCATGGAGGGCGACAAGATTGTGCGGATTGCCGCGGCAATCGAGCCGGGCGAGGGCGATACCGTCGAGGACGCCACCGACTGTTGGGTGTTTCCCGGCTTTATCGACGGCCACACGCACATGCAGTGCTGGACCGGCATGGATTGGACAGCCGATAGCTTTGAGACCGGCACGCGCGCGGCTGCCTGCGGCGGCACGACGACCATTGTGGACTACGCGACGGCCGATCGCGGCGTGACCATGCCCGATGCCTTGGTCGAGTGGCATCATCGCGCCGACGGCACCTGCACCGCCAACTATGCCTTCCATATGGCGCTTGCCGAGTGGAATGAGCGCAACCGCGCCGATCTTTCGGCCATGCGCGAGGCGGGCGTGTCGTCGTTTAAGACCTACTTTGCCTACGACCATCTGCGCCTGGACGATGCCGAGACGCTCGAGGTGCTGGAGGAGCTCAAGCGCGTGGGCGGTATCCTGTGCGTGCATTGCGAGAACGGCACGTTGGTCAACGCGCTGCAGAAGCGCGTGTTTGAGCAGGGTATCCACGGGCCCGAGGGCCATGCGCTCAGCCGTCCAGACGTGTGTGAGGCCGAGGCCGTGAGCCGCCTGCTGTATCTGGCGCACTTGGCCGGGGACGCTCCGGTCAACGTGGTGCACCTTTCGACCAAGCTGGGGCTCGAGGCCATTCGCGCTGCCAAATCGCGCGGGCAGAAGAACATCTATGTCGAGACATGCCCTCAGTATCTGATGCTCGACGACACCTGCTATCTGGAGCAGGGCGAGGACGGCTTTGCGGGCGCCAAGTACGTGATGAGTCCGCCGCTGCGCCATGCCGGCGACCGTGCGGCACTGCGCGAGGCGCTTGTGGCCGGCGAGATCGATACGATTGCGACCGACCACTGTAGCTTTAACCTGCACGGGCAAAAGG
>JAJWXI010000035.1 GCA_021641225.1 Collinsella aerofaciens
CCTTTCACGGCCAGGACGGCGCGCGCCAGGTCGCGCTCGCGCTCATCGGCCTCGACATCGCTAAACAGATCGATGGTGGCAAATTCCTCGGGCATGAGGTTGCCGAAGCCCAGATTGATACGCTTGACCGGTCGCTTGGGGTTGACCGTTTGTGCCCAGAGGTCATCGAAATACCCCATGATCTTCTTAAACGAATTTGTGCGCTCGGGCAGCTTGCGCGAGGCGTTGGAGTGCGCAAAGAGCGCGGCATAGCCACCGCGCGGCTTGCCGCCGTGCTCGCCCACAAAGATGCCGTCAATCGCCTGCGCCTCCCGCACCAAGCGCCTGCGCTCGTCATCGCGTTGGACGGGCTTGGGGGCACGGGGCGCGAGTTCGGGGCCGTCGGTCGCTGCGGGCTCGATGCCCGAGGTGCTCGAGCGCAGGTGTCCGCAGCCGTCTATATACTGCGCCGTGCCGCTGGCATCGAGTCGGCGGATGTCGGCGCGCTCGCTCGCATAGCCCACAAAGAGCGAAATGCTGTCGCACACCACGTGTTTATCGACCAAGTCCAGCACGGCGGCATCGACCATTTCGCGCAAAACGGTATAGGCTTGCTCGTAGGCATAGCCCTTCGAGAGCACCTGTCCCGTGGTGGTCGAGGTTGCCTGCGGGCGGTAAGCCTGAATATCGGCGATGGTCGTTGGTTCGCGTCCAAAGGCGTGGTCGATGAGATACTCGGCATTGACGCCGAGCTCGTCGTAGAGCAGGTTTTCGTCGAGCGCGGCGACCCCCATCAGGTCGTAGACGCCGTACTTCTCGAGGCGGGCCGCCACGCCGGGGCCGATGCCCCAGATATCGGTAATGGGGCGGTGGGGCCAGATCTCCTTGCGAAAGGTTTCGTCATCGAGCTTGCCGATGCGGCTGGACACGTGCTTGGCGGTAATGTCGAGCGCCACTTTTGCCTGGAATAGATTGGGGCCGATGCCGACCGTTGCCGTGATGCCGGTGCGTCCCAAGACCTCGTCGCGCAGCATGCAGGCGAATCCTTCGGCATCGGTGTGATAGAGATCCAGATAGGGCGTCACGTCGATAAAGCACTCATCGATGGAATAGACATGCACGTCCTGCGGACTGACGTATTCCAGATAGATGCCGTAGATTTGCGCCGATACCTCCATGTAGTGCTGCATGCGCGGCATGGCCTTGATGTAGTCGATGCCATCGGGGATCTCGAACAGGCGGCAGCGGTTATGGATGCCGAGGTCCTTCATGGCTTGGGTGATAGCGAGGCAGATGGTCGTGCGTCCGCGCGATTCGTCGGCAACGACCAAGTTGGTGGTGAGCGGATCGAGCCCACGGTCGACGCATTCGACGCTGGCGTAGAACGTCTTGAGGTCGATGCAGATATAGGTGTGCTGCCCGTGCGCCATCCGTATCCTTCCATCAAACACATGTTCCTATCGAATGCTTGTTCGATAATACCCGCTCGCCCGGACATCGTCAAAACCTGTCCCTTTTTGGCGGGTTTACATCGTGCTTACGATGGGCTGGTAGCCTTGATGTGCTGAATGTGCTGAAGGGATATTGATGGGCGTCGATATGGATGATCCTGCACTTTTGATGCTGGCCGCGCTGTGTTTTGTGGTTTTTGCTTATCTGCTAATCAAAGTGCTCAAGGGTAAGACCATGAGAATCGATGAACTGGGGCACTTGGTTTTCGTTGAGAGGCTTCGGTCACCGGTGCTGACGATTGCGATGAGAGGCATATCGAATCTGGCGTCGGTGCCGTTTATTGTCGGCGTGCTGGTCGCGTCAATGCTGTGGGTGCCTTGTCGGCCCCATGTTATCTTGGCCGCCGTCAATGTTGGCGCCATCAGTGCAATAGACCAGCTGTTGAAGATTCTTGTGCGCCGGCCTCGTCCCCAGGGATTTCGGCTTGTCGAGGCGCCGGGGCTGAGCTTTCCTTCGGGACACTCGATGGCGGCCATGGCGTTTTATGGCTATGGGGTATGGCTGGTGCGATGCGGTACGCATGGCCTTCCGTTTGGCGCGGCTATTGAGGTTGCACTCGCGTGCGTCATCTTTGCGGTGGGCGTTAGCCGCATCTATCTGGGCGTGCACTATGCCTCGGATGTACTGGGCGGTTTCTGCCTTTCGTTTGCCTGGCTCATCCTGTTTGTGCATCTTGTCGCCGGGGCTTTGGCGCTTTGACTGCTTGGTTGCCCTCCGTAAAGTTGCATCGGTTTTTAACGCAGCCCTAAAGAGTGCGAAACAGCTCGGAAAAGCTTGCTTCGTAGCATGAGCCTAACGATTAATGCTACCTACAGGCACGGAAGGGTTGTGGGGATAATGGTCAACTATGGGTTTGGTATGCCGACGCGCTTGGTTGCGGATGGGGACGTGGCTCGCTGGTGCGGACGATTGGTCGCCCACTACGGCGGCACCAAGGCACTGGTCGTGCTGGGAGGCGACAAGCATACGCGTGACGAGCTCGTCTCGGCGGCACTTGGTTCGCTCGATCGCGCCCTGCTCGAACGCGTGCTCTTTCGTTGCGGCTCGGTCGGCGGCGACGGGGGAGACGATTTGGTCGATGAGGCCGTAGCCCTGGCGACCGATGAGGGCGTGGACTTTGTCCTGGCGATCGGCGATGCCGATACGGCAGGCTTTGCGCGCGAGCTTGCCCGTCGCATGGCCGTACTCGATGCCGGCGAGGACGGCTTTGTTCCCTACGGGTGCATTGTCTCGGAGGGAAAGGTGCCTGCCGCCGTGGGTGCCGGTGAGGTTCCCGTTTTTGCCATCATCGCGCCCGAGCTGTTGGAAGGCATCGGCTCTCCCTTGCGCGAGCTGCTCGGCAGCGTATGCGCCGCAGCATAGGAGGGCGTTATGCCATATGTGCAGCTGGCGATAGCCATTGCTTGCGAGATCGGGGCATCGTCTGCCCTTAAGGCCACGCATGGCTTTACCGTGCTGGCGCCCAGTGTGGCGACAATTGTGCTGTACGGTCTGAGCTTCTACCTGTTTTCGCTCGTGCTTAACGTGCTCGACCTCGCGAGCGCCTATGCCACATGGTGCGCTGCGGGCATCGTCGCCACCTCGGTCATCTCGGTGCTGGTCTTTGGAGACCGCCTGAGCCCCATGATGCTCGTGGGTCTTGGCCTGTGCGTCGCGGGCGTGGTGATCGTGAACCTCGCAAGCGCATCGTAGGCCGCCGGGTAAGCGCCCCATTCATGCAATTAAAGAACGCCGGTCGTACGGGCAGGTTCCCATGCGACCGGCGTTTCGTTTGTATTTCGAGCATATTGCCAGCTTGCGACCTATGTTGCACAGGCGTAAACGCTCAGCGTCACCCGTGTTTCAAAACACTCCGTTAATAAAACGGGCGATTTTGGCTCGCATAATCCCCAACAACGAACGCGCACAGGCGCGCTCACCGCCACCGAAGAGGGGAGAAAACCATGAAGGAACTGGTACTCATCATTCGCCCGGAGATGCTCGAGAGCCTGAAGGCCATTCTTGACGAGGTGCATTGCGGCGGTATGACCGTTTCGTCCGTTATGGGCTGTGGCACGCAGAAGGGCGCCTCGACCGATGGCGTCAACGAGATTCGCGGCTTCAAGATCAACATCAACCTGCTGCCCAAGATCCAGGCGAGTGTGGTCGTGCGCGACCAGGATGTCGAGACCATTATCTCGGCCGTTCGCGAGCGCATGGCCGACGGTCGCGTGGGCGACGGCAAGATCTTTATCCGCGATATTGCCGATGCCGTGCGTATCCGTACCGGCGAGCGTGGCAACGCCGCTCTGTAGGTAGATGGATCGAGAGAAGGCGATTGCCATGCCTGGTACCAAACCACTCGTCCAGATTAAGAACATCAACAAGTTCTATGGCGAGAACCATGTGGTCAAAGACCTGTCCATCGATGTGCAGGAGGGCGAGTTCCTGACGATTCTGGGCTCGTCCGGCTCGGGCAAGTCGACGACGCTGCGCATGGTCGCCGGCTTTGAGCAGCCCACGACGGGCGAGATTTTGCTTGCCGGCACCAATGTGGCCGATAAGGAGCCGTTCGAGCGCGACGTGAACACCGTGTTCCAGAGCTACGCGCTGTTTCCGCACATGACCATCTTCGACAACGTCGCCTACGGCCTGAGGATGAAGAAGGTTCCCAAGGACGAGATTCGCGAGCGCGTGATGGAAATGCTCGATCTGGTGCAGCTCGGCGGCTTTGAGGGGCGCAAGCCCGACCAGCTGTCCGGCGGCCAAAAGCAGCGCGTCGCTATCGCCCGCGCCCTGGTCAATCGACCCAAGATCTTGCTGCTCGACGAGCCGCTGGGTGCGCTCGATCTCAAGCTGCGCAAGCAGATGCAGCTCGAGCTCAAGCGCCTCCAGCGCAAGCTCAACATCACGTTCCTCTACGTGACGCACGATCAGGAAGAGGCGCTCACCATGAGCGACCGTATCGCGATCATGCACGATGGCGTACTGGAGCAGATCGGTACGCCCAAGGAGATCTACGAGGCACCGGCCAGCAAGTTCGTCGCCACGTTCATTGGCGAGACCAACCTGTTTGAGGGCATGGTCTCGGCCGATACGCCCGATGGGCTCGAGATCTCGCTCGAGTCCGGCACGATTCGCTCCGATGCCAAGGGCTTTCACTTTGGCGAGCTCGTGGCCGTGTCGGTGCGTCCGGAGCGCATGCAGTTTGCGCTCGAGCCGCGCGACGGCTTCTCGCTTATGGGCACGGTGCGCGAGCAGGTGTACGTGGGCTCCATGATTAAGGCGATCGTGGTGCTGCCCGATGGCCAGGAGGTGCGTCTGGAGCGCTTGGCCGGCGACGAACTGCCCGAGAACGGTCCGGTCTATCTGTACTGGGATCCGGCGGATGCCCGCACGATCAAAACGCTCGACCAGGTCTTTTTCTCGGCACTCGAGAACGCCGAGATGCGTTAGGGGGCGACAGCTATGTCCGATACCGCAACTATGGCGGCGACCGTTGCCGCCACCGAGCACGACGTCGAGGCCGCCCGTATCGAGCGTCATCGTCGTTTTCGCTCCAACACACTGCCGGCACTGGTCACCGTGGGTCCCGTCACCCTGTGGCTGCTCGCGTTTATCGCGGTGCCGCTGCTCTACATCTTGATCATGGGCTTTTGCTCCACCGATCAGTACTACAACGTGGTCTACAGCTTTACGCTCGATAACTTCCAGGCCATGCTGGACCCCGAGTACCTCAAGATCTACGGGCAGTCCATCCTGATCGCTGCCATCTCCACCGTCATCTGCCTGGTGTTGGCTTATCCGTTTAGCTACCTGATCAGCCGTACGTTTAAGTCCAAAAAGACGCTGCTGTACATGATGATCATCATCCCGTTTTGGACGAACTCGCTGGTGCGCATCTACGGTTGGCGAACGTTTCTTTCGGCGACCGGCCAGCTCAACACGTTCTTGATGGCGATTGGTGCGACGAGCGAGCCCATCCAGTTCCTGTACAACCAGGCCTGCACGGTCTTTGGTATGGCCTACGACATGTTTCCGTTTATGGTGCTGCCGCTCTACGCCGCTATCGAAAAGCTCGACGAGTCGCAGATCGAGGCGAGCTTTGATCTGGGCGCCAACATGCTCACCACGATCTTTAAAGTCGTGATTCCGCAGACCATGAGCGGCATCTTCTCGGGCTGCATCATGGTGTTCATCCCTAGCCTGGGCGCGTTCTATATCTCGGACATCCTGGGCGGCGGCAATGCCGACGTTATCGGCAACCTCATTCAGCGCCAGTTCCAAAGCGCCAACGACTGGCCCCTGGGAGCCGCGCTTTCGATTCTGCTCATCGCTATTACGCTGCTGCTGGTCAAGATCTATCAAAAGGCCGGCGGCGATATGGAAAGCCTGGGGGTGTAGACCATGGCGATCAAGCGTCAAACCAAGCATAAGCTGAGCCGTGGGACGGGCATCGTCTTTTGCGCCCTAATCTATGCGATTCTGTTTTTGCCCATTGTGATCGTGATTGCCAACTCGTTTAACGGCAACACCGAGAAGCCGTATCTGAGCTGGGGTGGCTTTAGCCTGCGCTGGTACGTGCATCTGTTCCAGAACGGTCCGCTGCTGGCAAGCTTTGGAAACACCATGCTGCTCGCTATCACCACGACGGTGCTGGCGACGGCACTGGGCACGCTGGGTGCCGTGGGCCTGTACCGCTATAAGTTTCCCGGGCGCAATCTGATCGACAGCCTGCTGTACATCCCGGTCGTTATCCCCGAGATCGTCATGGGCATCTCGCTGCTGCTGGTCTACGTAAAGGTCGGTGTACCCCGCGGCATGGTGGGCCTGATCATCGCGCACGTCACCTTCTGCGTGAGCTTTGTGATCTTTAACGTCCGCGCTCGTCTGGATGGTTACGACCCGTCGCTCGAGGAGGCGTCTATGGATCTGGGGGCCAACCGCCTAGTCACGTTCTTTAGGGTGACGCTTCCCATGCTGGCCCCGGGCATTGCCGGCGGCGCGCTGCTGTCCTTTACGCTTTCGATCGACGACGTCGTGGTGTCCTACTTTGTCTACGGCCAGGATCTGACCTTCCCGCTCAAGGTGATGCAGTCCATCAAGGGCGGCGTGGTGCCCGACGTCAACGCGCTGTCCACGCTGATCTTGCTGGGAACGGTTGCCATCGTGGTGATTACCCAGAGCGGCATGATCGACAAGTGGCGCGAGCGCCGCGCCGCAGCCAAGCTGAGCCAGGAAAGGGGGCGCTAGGACATGAATGACTTCGATGTGATGGGGGCCTTCCACAGGCAGCGGATTTCGCGCCGACAGTTTCTGCGCGGGGCGCTGGGCCTGGCCGCTGCCGGCCTTGCGGCTGGCACCGCGGGTGGTCTGACGGGTTGCGGAAAGTCCGACAACCCCAACGAGCTCAACATCTTCATTTGGACCGAGTATGTGCCCGATTCGGTGCTCGAGGGCTTTGAGAAAGAGACGGACATCCACATCAACCAGTATCTGTACTCGTCCAACGAGGACATGCTTGCCAAGGTGAGGACCGAAAACGAAGGCACCTACGATATCCTGCAGCCCACGGACTATATGGTCAAAAGCCTGATTGCGCAGGAGCTGCTGGAGCCGCTCGACCTTTCGGTGCTCACGAACAAGGACAATATCGGTTCGCAGTACATGGACCAGGAGTTCGATCCCGGCAATAAGTATTCGATTCCGTTTATGGGCAGCGCCACCGCCATCGCCTACAACGAGGATGAGGTCGATAAGCCAGAGAGCTTTACCGATATGCTCGACGAGAAGTTCCGCAGCAATATCGTGACCCTCAACGATTTTCGCGAGGTGCTTGCCGTCGCCGGCATGACGGTGGGGCTTACCGGCAACGAGGAAGACGACGAGAGCATCGCTAAGATCGCCGAGCAGGCCGCGAAGTTCAAACCGAACTTTAAGCTGTACGACTCCGATAGCCCCCGCAACGCGCTGGTGTCGGGCGATTGCATCGCCGGCATTATCTGGACGGCCGAGATCGCGCTCGCGCAGCGCGACAATCCGGCGATCCAGGTTGCGTTTCCTAGCGAAGGGTGCGGCATCGGCACCGATAACTGGTGTATCCCCAAAGGCGCCAAGCACTATGACAACGCGCTGGCCTTTATCAACTACATGCTGCGCCCCGAGGTGGCCAAGGTGGTCTCGGAGGACTACCCCTACGTGCAACCCAACACCGAGGCCATCAAGCTGCTCGACGAGGATTTCCAAAACAACCCGGTCGAGAACGTGCCTTCCGATGTGTTTAAGCACGGTCGCCGCACCGAGGCGCTGCCGCCCAAGGTGCTGCGTAAATACGACAAGATCTGGACGAATCTGAAGGGATAGATCGATATGAGCAATTCGACCGAAGTCGATTTTAGGTTTCTTTCGGAGCCCGATATCATCAAGGCGGGCGCGACCGACATGGCGCACTGCATCGATGTGATGGAGGACCAGTTTAAGCTGCTGAGCTTGGGCGACTACCGTATGAGCGGCAAGAACAAGAACAGCCACGGCGCTTTTCTGGACTTTCCCGAGAGCTCGCCGTTTCCCAACATGCCCGTTGCCGGCCCCGACCGCCGCTTTATGGCCATGTGTTCCTATCTGGGCGGCAGCTACAACATGTGCGGCCTTAAGTGGTACGGCTCCAACGTCGACAACCGCGAGAAGGGTCTGCCGCGCTCGATTCTGACGCTCATGCTCAACGATCCCGATACGGGTGCGCCGCTGGCGCTGATGAGCGCAAACCTTATCAGCAGCTATCGCACCGCTGCCGTGCCCGCCGTGGGCGTGCGCTATCTGGCGCGCAAGGACGTGCGTACGGTGGGCATTATCGGTCCGGGCGTGATGAACAAGACCACGCTGCGCTCGTTTTTGATGGAGCGCCCCGATATCGAGACCGTCAAGGTTAAGGGGCGTGGGCGCCACTCACTGGAGTCCTACGTCGATTACGTGCATCAGAACTTCCCGAGCATTAAAAACGTGCAGATCGTCGACACCGAGGAAGAGGCCATCCGCGATAGCGACCTGGTGAGTGTCGCCACCAACGAGAACGGCGGCATCGAGACCTATCCGCGCGTCAAGCGCGAGTGGGTTAAGCCCGGTGCGCTCATTTGCGCTCCGAGCGATCTGTACGCCGATCGCGAGCCGTTCATCGAGGGCGAGTGGAAGTGCGTGACCGACCTGTATCCCATGTACGAGGACTGGCACGACGAGATCGGCCGCTTTGACGTGTGCGGTACGCTCGGCAACGAGTGGGTCGACATGGTCGACTACGGCATGCTGCCGCGCGAGCGCGTGGTTGATCTGGGCGACATCGTGCGCGGCGTCGACCCGGGCCGCACAAGCGAGGACGACATCTACTTCTTTAGCATTGGCGGCATTAACACCGAGGACGTGAGCTGGGGCACCACGATCTACCGCAAGGCAGTCGAGATGGGTTTGGGTCAGGAGCTCAAGCTCTGGGATACGCCCGCGCTGGCGTAGGTCGCATTGAAATAAAGGTGCCAACGAAGTGCGCCGCTGGACGATCCGAAAACGAAGATCGTCCAGCGGCGCTTTATTTATCTGGAATCCTCGCGACGATAGCAGAGGGCGAATCTAGACTTATCGATAGGAACATATGTTTGGTATTGTGATATTCTGAAAGCTATAGATAGCAAGAACCCCGGGGTATCACGATATTTCGCGTGAGTGACCTACCGGGGCTTTCATCTAGGATGGTACCCCGCAATGGCTATGAATTTCAAGGGCGCCGACATAAATGACTTGAGAACCTGGTTCTCGACGGCGCGCTTGTCGCGTTATGCATCGGCGAAGGACCCTGCTGCACTTTATGCTTGGGATGTCCGACTCGCAAAGGCATATCTAGAGGATGTTGCTCACGTCGAGGTGCTGTTGCGTAATTTTATGTCTCATAGGCTTGCTCGGGATTGCGAGAGCCGTACCTCACGTCACGACTGCCGATGGTTCGATTATCCAGGGCTGTATGGCTTGAATGCATCAACGGTTTCCTCGATAGAGAAGGCCAAGGTTCGTTTGAGCCATGAAGGCAAGGTGCCATCTTATGACAGGGTCGTCGCCGCTTTGACATTTGATGTTTGGCGATTCATGCTTGTCCGCCGCTTGGAACCCACGGTGTGGCGCGCCTTGCGCTCACGGGCGAATGGCGGCATGCCGTTTTATCCGGGAACGAAGCGAGCTGATTTTGAGGCTCACGTTGCGGAAATCTATAGATTACGAAACAGATGCTCCCATCAAGAGCACTTGGTTCTAGAGAATCCCCGGGATGAGATAGTAATGCTTAATGGATTCTCTGCCAGCCTCCGTTGGGTCGCTGAGAGGATTGATCCTACTGCCGCTGACTGGATCGCCTCGAATTCCCGTGTTGATGACATGAGGGGGCAGCGCCCTGACTGATTCTTTCGTCCATGATTATTTGTGCTGACTCATTGGATTAGACTCGACGTGCTTGGATTGAAAGATTGAATATGCAAATGGACGCAGCCGGATGGTTATGTTTTGAAACCCATCCGGCTGCGTCCTTTTCGTTCTACGGGCGTGGCTGACGGACCACAAAGCTCACGGATATTTGACGGTTTTGATCGGTATGAACGTCTGTGTCTCATGCCCATTGTTTCGGTTTGAATGGTAATCGACCGGAAACTGCTCGTTAACAGGCTCAATCGTAGGATAGGCGCTGTTGGTAACCGATAGACGAGAGGGGTTTGGTGGTGCCATGTCCAGGATTGTCGAACATCCCATTTTGGGTGCTCCCAGCAAGGGGAGTCGAGTCGTTTTTACCTATGACGGCGTTGAGATGGAAGGGTACGAGGGCGAACCGATTGCCATGGCGCTTAAGGCCGCGGGTGTCGAGGTTCATCGTTTTACCGCCAAGCGCCATGAGCCGCGCGGCATCTTTTGCGCTATCGGTCGTTGCACCGACTGCGTCATGGTCGTGGACGGCAAGCCCAACGTGCGTACGTGCATGACGCCGCTCGTCGCCGGTATGGACGTACGCACGCAGGACGGCGTCGTCCCGCTCGATTTGGATGACCCACGCGCCGAGGCTCTGGTTGCCGAGGCCGCCGCGAGCCCTGCTGCCGTAAAGGAGGCAGAGTAGTATGGAGCGTCATGATCTGGTCGTGGTCGGCGCCGGCCCCAGTGGCCTTTCCGCTGCCATCGAAGCCGCCAAGCGCGGGCTCGACGTCGTCGTATTTGACGAGAACGCTCGTCCCGGCGGTCAGCTGTTTAAGCAGATTCACAAGTTCTTTGGCTCCAAAGAGCACCGCGCCAAGGTTCGCGGTTTTCGCATTGGTGACGAGCTGCTTGCCGAGGCCGACGCTGCGGGCGTGAATGTTGTACTCGATGCCACGGTGATCGGTCTGTACGAGGATCGCGAAGTCGTGGTGCGCGTGGGCGATGCCGTGCGCCATGTGAAGGGCGACGCCGTTCTGGTCGCCACGGGTGCGGCCGAGAACACGCTCAACTTTCCCGGTTGGACGCTGCCCGGCGTGATCGGTGCCGGCGCCGCGCAGACCATGATGAACCTGCATGGCGTAAAGCCGGGCGACCGCGTGCTCATGGTCGGCTCGGGCAACGTTGGCCTGGTCGTGTCGTTTCAGCTGCTGCAGGCTGGCTGCGACGTGGTCGCGCTCGTCGATGCCGCGCCGCGCGTGGGCGGCTATGGCGTGCATGCGGCCAAGGTGGCCCGCTGCGGCGTGCCATTCTACCTGTCACATACCGTGGTGGCCGCCGAGGGCGACGACCGCGTGACCGGTGTGACGATCGGCGAGGTCGACGCGCGCTGGCAGGTTGTTCCCGGTACCGAGAAACACTTTGACGTGGACGCGATCTGCGTGGCCGTGGGCCTGTCTCCCATGAGCCAGCTGCTCTCGATGGCCGGATGCGAGATGGTCGACGACCCCAAGCGCGGCGGTTATGTCCCGGTGTGCGACGAGAAGGGCGCCACGAGCGTGCCCGGTGTGTACGTTTCGGGCGATGTCGCGGGCATCGAGGAGGCAAGTTCTGCCATGATCGAGGGTCGTATCTCGGGCGTGGCGATTGCCGAATACCTGGGCTACACCGATGCGGCGGATGCCGACGAGTCCGAGGGCAAGCTCGAGGCCTCGCTCGACACGCTTCGCCAGGGTATGTTCGCGCCCAAGAACCGCGGCAAGAAGATCGAGTCCACGGAGGAGGGCTGTCCGGTCTCGCAGCATCTGCTGCGCCATGGCTACCTTGCCGACGAGGAGCTCGACAGCTATCCCGGCGTGACGCATATGGCAGGCGTGCATCCGGTGATCGAGTGCACCCAGAACATCCCCTGCAATCCGTGTCAGGATGCCTGCAAAAAGGGCTGTATCTCCATCGGTGAGCACATTACGTCATTGCCGATCGTGGTCGAGGACTCACATTGCATCGACTGCGGCATGTGCGTGGCCAGCTGTCCGGGCCAGTCGATCTTCTTGGTCAACGAGGATTGTGGCGACGGCACCGCGACGGTTACCCTGCCCTACGAGTTCTATCCGCTGCCGCAGGTGGGCGATTACGGACGCGCACTGAGCCGCTCGGGCGAGTCGGTGTGCGATGCCCGGGTGGTGCGCGTGCGCAGCGTCAAGGCGTTTGACAAGACGGCGCTCGTGACCATGAGCGTGCCCAAGGAATTTGCCATGACGGCGCGCATGTTCAAGCCTGCTGAGGAGACCGAGGAGGTGGCCTGCCATGAGTGAGGCCGTGAACTTTTACAAGGAGCCGGGCGAGCCGCTTGACCGTGCGGCGATTGACTTGGGGCCCTACGTGCCCGCGCCCGATGACGACGTGCTCGTGTGCCGTTGCGAAGAGGTGACCAAGGGCGATATTCGCCGCGCCATCCACGACGGCATGTACACCATGACCGAGATCCGTCGCTATCTGCGTCAGGGCATGGGCCTGTGCCAGGGGCAGAGCTGCACCAAGCTCGTGCGCCGCATTATGGCCGCGGAGCTCGCGGGCACACCGGCGGTAGCGCTTTTGGAGCCCGAGACCTCGCGAGCGCCCATGCGCCCGATCGAGATGAGCGTGCTCGGCAACGGGGAAGAGGGGAGAGCGTAGCCATGACGGGAACTTATGCAGATATCACCGACGTCGCCTGCGATGTCGTCATTATCGGCGCCGGCGTGATCGGATGCGCGGCGGCGTACAACTTGGCCAAGAAGGGCCGCAGCGTCACGGTGCTCGACCGCGAGCCCAATGTGGGCGAGGGCGCGAGCTCGCGCAACGGCGGCGGCGTTCGCCAGAGCGGCCGCGATGGCCGCGAGCTGCCGCTTGCCATGTATGCCGTCGAGAACATTTGGCCTTCGCTGTCCGACGAGCTGGGCGCCGACGTCGAGTACGTCAAACGCGGCAACCTGCGCCTGGGCAAGACCGAGGAACACCTGCAGACGCTTCGCAAACTGGCGAGCATGTCGCAGGGTTTGGGGCTCGATATGAAGATGATCGGACCCGAGGAGGTGCGCGAGATTAACCCGTACCTGTCCGACCAGGTCATCGGCGCCTCGTGGTGTCCCACGGATGGGCATGCCAACCCCATGCGCACCACGCTCGCGTATTATCGCGCGGCCAAGGCGCTCGGCGTGCGCTTCGTGACGGGTGTCGAGGTCAAGTGCCTGCGCAAAGTGCGCGGCCGCGTCGCGGGCGTCGAGTGCAATATCGGCACCTTTACGGCCAACGACGTGCTGCTGGCGGCGGGCCTGGGTAGCCGCGGTATCGCCGCGAGCGTGGGTATCGACATCCCCATGACGGGATCGCTTATCGAGTGCCTGGTCACCGAGGCCGAGCCCACGATGTTTCCGCAGATGCTCGGCGTTGCCACGGGTGACTTTTACGGACACCAGACGGCGCATGGCTCGTTTGTTTTTGGCGGCAGCTCGGGTCTTGAGGAGTCGAACGGCGCGTTTGGCGGCCGTCCCACCTCGAGCATTACGGCGCCGGCTGAGTGTCGCGCCATCATGGGCTACATTCCGCGCCTGGCCGACGCCAAGATCGTGAGAACCT
>JAJWXI010000213.1 GCA_021641225.1 Collinsella aerofaciens
TCCCCGGCATGGTCATGGCGGGTGCGGCGCTCATCGCCGAGGACCCCGAGCCCACCGAGGAGCAGATCAAGTACGCCATTCGCGGCAATGTCTGCCGTTGCACCGGCTACAAGAAGATCATCGAGGGCATTTCGCTGGCTGCTGCGGTGCTCCGCGGCGAAAAGCAGATCGACGAGGACTTGGAGCGCGGCGACGACTACGGCGTGGGCAAGCGCGCCTTCCGTATCGACGTGCGCAAGAAGGTGCTCGGCGAGGGCAAGTATCCCGACGACATCGACGAGCTCGATCAGCCGGGCCTGACCTATGCCAGCGCCGTGCGCTCCAAGTATCCGCGCGCCCGTGTACTCTCCATCGACACCTCAAAGGCCGAGGCCCTGTCCGGTGTGGTGGGTATCCTGCGCGCCGAGGACGTGCCGGTCAACCAGGTTGGCCACCTTATCCAGGACTGGGACGTCATGATCGCCCAGGGCGATATCACCCGCTGCGTGGGTGACGCCATCGTTTTGGTGGTAGCCGAGGACGAGGCAACGCTCGAGAAGGCCAAGAAGCTCGTAAAGATTGATTACGAGCCGCTGGAGCCCGTGCGTAACATTGCCGAGGCCAGGGCCGCCGACGCCCCGCGCCTGCACGACAGCTTCTTTGCCTTTGGCAACACGGTGGAGCTCAAGGACAACGTGTGCCAGAGCCGTCACGTGACGCGCGGCGACGCCGCCAAGGCGCTGGCGGAGAGCGCGTTCACCGTGACGCAGCGCTTTACCACGCCCTTTACCGAGCATGCCTTCTTGGAGCCCGAGTGCGCCGTGGCCTTCCCGTACAAGAACGGCGTCAAGGTGCAGTCGACCGACCAGGGCGCCTACGATACGCGCAAAGAGTGCGCCCATATGTTTGGCTGGGATAACGAGCCCGAGCGTGTGGTCGTCGAGACCATGCTCGTGGGAGGTGGCTTTGGCGGCAAGGAGGACGTGTCCATCCAGCACCTGGCCGCGCTCGCCGCCTATAAGTTCCAGCGTCCCGTGAAGTGCAAGCTCACGCGTGCTGAGTCGCTTGCGTTCCATCCCAAGCGTCATGCCATGGACGGCACCTTTACGCTGGGTTGCGACGCCGAGGGCAACTTTACCGGCCTGGACTGCGAGATCAACTTTGATACCGGTGCCTACGCTTCGCTGTGCGGCCCGGTGCTCGAGCGCGCCTGCACGCATGCCGTCGGCCCCTACAAGTACCAGAACACTGACATTCGCGGTTTTGGCTACTACACCAACAACCCGCCCGCCGGCGCGTACCGCGGCTTTGGCGTCTGTCAGTCCGAGTTTGCACTCGAGAGCCTGATCGACCTGCTGGCCGAGAAGGTCGGCCTGGATCCGTGGGAGATCCGCTACCGTAACGCCATCGAGCCGGGCGAGGTTTTGCCCAACGGCCAGATCGCCGATTGCTCCACGGCGCTTAAGGAGACGCTGCTCGAGGTCAAGGATGCCTACTATGCGCATCCCGGACACGCCGGTATCGCCTGCGCCATGAAGAACGCCGGCGTGGGCGTGGGCCTGCCCGATGCCGGCCGCTGCAAGATTCGCATCGAGGATGGCCGCGCCGTGGCCTATGCCGCCACGTCCGACATCGGCCAGGGCTGCAACACCGTCTTTTTGCAGGACGTTGCCGAGGCCTGCGGTCTGCCGCTGGGCCGCATTGCCAATGGCGAGTGCTCCACCGAGAACGCTCCCGACTCCGGCACCACGTCTGGCTCGCGTCAGACGGTCGTGACCGGCGAGGCCGTGCGCGGTGCCGCCTTCCTGCTGCGCGATGCCATGCTTGACATCGAGGCCGGCAAGCCGGCGCCCGCCGCTCCTGTGAGCGCGCATGGCGACGGCGTCAAGATCGAGTACGACGACGGCCGCGCCTACCAGCTGCGCACGCAGGAGCTCGTCGCCGGCCAGGGCATGCATCCTCAGGACCCCGCGGCCGCCATCAAGGCGCTCGAGGGATGCGAGTTTGGCTACGTGTACCTGGAGCCGACCGACAAGCTGGGCGCCGACGTTCCCAATCCCAAGAGCCACATCTGCTACGGCTTTGCCACGCATGTGGTCATTCTGGATGATGACGGCCGCGTGAGCGAGGTCTATGCCGCGCACGATTCCGGCAAGGTGGTCAACCCCATCTCCATCCAGGGTCAGATCGAAGGCGGCGTGCTCATGGGTATGGGCTATGCGCTTACCGAGGACTGGCCGCTCAAGGACTGCGTGCCCCAGGCGAGGTACGGTACGCTCGGGCTGTTCCGTGCGCCCGAGATTCCGGATATCCACGCCATCTACGTGGAGAAGGATGAGCTGCTGCCTGTGGCATACGGCGGCAAGGGCATCGGCGAGATCGCAACGATCCCCACGGCGCCCGCCGTGCAGAACGCCTATCGCGCATTCGACGGCAAGCTGCGTCCCGATCTGCCCATGGTGGATACGCCCTACAGCCGCGTCCGCAACCGCGGGTAGGGTAGGGCGCGGACGGCCATTGCCGACGGGCTGTTCGCGCTCAACATCAACTGCATATGCTGCACCTTTGGCCCTAGCTCCATCGCGAGTCGGGGCCTTTTGTTTGAAGCGGAGGCGGCATCCCAGATTTCGGCTCCAGAATGGGATTCGTTTTCCGGATCGGCCCTCAAGCGGAAATTGCGTCCCGGAATCGCTGCTCAGAATGGGATGCATTTTCCTCCTGAGCCTCTGACGGAAACTGCATCCCGGAATCCGCGCCTGGAATGGGATGCACTTTCCGGAACAGCCCTCAAC
>JAJWXI010000214.1 GCA_021641225.1 Collinsella aerofaciens
TTATGATCGGGTCCCCGGGATCGGGCAAGACGATGCTTGCGCGCCGTATGATCGGCATCCTGCCTGAGCTTTCCGTTGAGGATCAGCAGGAGGCACTGTGCATCCATTCGGTCTTGGGCGAGAACATCGATGGCTTATTGGCAGGTCATCGGCCGTTTCGAAGCCCCCATCACAGTATTTCGACCGCAGGCCTTATCGGCGGCGGGCGCCCGGTGCACCCGGGTGAGATTAGCCTGGCTCATGGCGGCGTGCTCTTTTTGGACGAGCTAGCAGAGTTTCCCACTGGCGTGCTACAGACGCTGCGTCAGCCCATCGAGCGCGGCTACGTGAGGATCGTACGCGTCGACGGGGCCTTTACCTTCCCGTCGCGCTTTCAGCTGCTGGCTGCGAGCAATCCCTGCCCCTGCGGCTTTTTGGGCGATCGCGAGGTACCGTGTCGCTGCTCTGCGGCGATGGTCGAGCGCTATCGGGCTAAGCTGCGCGGTCCTTTAGCCGACCGTATCGACATGATAATCGATGTGACCCGTCCCGACCCCCAAGTGATTATCGAGGGTGCGGAGGGTATGTCGTCGGCCGAGTTACGTGACTACGTTGTGCGCGGTCGTGCCTTTCGCGCTTGGCGCGAATCCCGTATGGACGATGCGGATGCCGAGGCCGAGGATGACGAGACGCGGTCCATTGACGGTGTCGTTTCGACCTTTGAGCTCGATGATGCTGCCGAGAAATGCGTACTCGGTCTGTCCAAACGCACACATCTCACAGGGCGTGGCATCGTGCGTCTGGTTCGCATTGCGCGCACGATCGCAGATGTCGCCGAGAGCGAGCAAGTGACGCAGGACCACGTGCTCGAGGCGGCGATGTACCAGGGAAGGAGGGACCAATGATGGCCGAGGGGACCTTCGAGCTGCATCCAGGCGACGCGTTGTATCCCGAGACCGTTTTGGAGCTTTCTGATGTACCTCAGACGCTCTATGTGCGCGGCAACCCTGAGGCGCTTACGACGCCCGCGCTCTCCATCATCGGCGCGCGAAAGGCCTCGCCGTATGGTCTTGCCGTGGCAGAGCTTGCGGCAAAGGTTGCGGTCGAGGCGGGAGTGACGGTAGTTTCGGGCGGCGCGGTCGGTTGTGACCAGGCCTCGGGTTGGGCTGCGGTCAACGCCGGCGGCAAACACGTCGTGGTGCTGGGGACGGGCGCCGACGTGGTCTACCCGCGTTCGAGCGCGGGGCTTATTACACGCACGCTCGATACGGGTGGCGCGGTCGTGTCGATCTCTCCGTGGGGCATGGGGCCGCGCAAGTTTGCCTTTCCGCGCCGCAATCGCGTGATCGCGGCCCTGTCGCAAGCCCTCTTTGTATCCGAGGCGGGTATGCCTTCCGGGACGTTTTCTACAGCCGAGGCTGCTATGGATTTGGGGCGCGAACTTCTTGCCGTGCCGGGGTCGATCCTATCGCCCGAGTCGCGTGGCACGAATTACCTCATTGCGAACGGTGCCTGCTGCATCATCGACGAGGAATCTATCGAGATGGCTATCTCACGCATTTACGGCACCCTGCGCTACTCGCGCCCCGATGCTCCCGGCATTGCCGACCTGAATCCAACACAGCAGACCGTGATGCATGCGCTCATCGCCTCTCCGCTCAAGGTCGACGACATCGCGGCGCTCGTCTCGCTCGATGCTGTCGGCGTACTCAAACTCCTGGGTTCGCTTGAACTCGAGGGCCTTATCGAGCGCATGATGGATGGAAGGTATGCGCCCTCCAAGTTTGCCCTTCACGCCCAGACGCCCTTCGGTCACAATGGAAAACGTGTCAATTAGAAAGGTGTTTGCAGATGCAGTTCGATCAGGTGACGGTTATCGGTGGCGGTCTGGCGGGTTCGGAATGCGCGATCCAGCTGGCAGACCGCGGGTTTGCCGTAAAGCTGTGCGAGATGCGCCCCCAGGTGAGCTCCCCGGCTCACCATACCGATCATCTGGCAGAGCTCGTCTGCTCCAATTCGTTTAAGTCGACCCGTCCAGGTTCCGCTGCTGGCCTACTAAAAGCCGAGCTCGAGCGCATGGGTTCGGTGCTGCTCGATTGTGCCCATCGCGCGGCTGTTCCCGCCGGTGGTGCCTTGGCGGTCGACCGCGTCAAGTTTTCCGAGCTTGTCGAGGCCGAGGTTGCCGCCCGTCCCAATATCGAGATCATTCACGGCGAGGTCACGCAGATTCCCGAGGGTCACGTGGTCATTGCCGCCGGCCCCTTGTGCTCGCCGGCGCTGAGCGAAGAGGTCATGAAGCTCGTCGGCGGCGACGCCCTTGCGTTTTTCGATGCCGCGGCTCCGATCGTCGATGCCTCCACGCTCGATATGAACGTGCTGTTCTCGCAGTCGCGCTACGAGGAGCAGGGGAGCGGCGACTATCTCAACGCTCCGCTCAACAAGGAGGAGTACGAGGCCTTTATCGAGGCGCTCACCACGGCAGACCGCGTGGTGCTCAAGGACTTTGAGGGCGGTGATCTGTTCCAGGCCTGTCAGCCCGCCGAGGAGGTCGCACGCACCGGCAAGGACGCCATCCGTTTTGGCGCCATGAAGCCCGTCGGACTCACCGACCCGCGAACCGGCCGTCGTCCCTGGGCGGCGATTCAGCTGCGCGCTGAGAACAAGGAGAAGACCGCCTATAACTTGGTGGGCTTCCAGACCAATCTGACCTTTGGCGAGCAAAAGCGCGTCTTCCACATGGTTCCCGGCCTGGAGAATGCCGAGTTCTTCCGCTATGGCGTCATGC
>JAJWXI010000036.1:0-8120 GCA_021641225.1 Collinsella aerofaciens
CGTCGGCCGTGGCAATTCTTCGGGTCACGGCACCACTTCTGGCCGCGGCCAGAAGGGCCAGGGTTCCCGCTCTGGCGGCACCAAGGGTGCCGGCTTCGAGGGTGGCCAGACTCCGCTGGCTATGCGCCTGCCCAAGCTTCCGGGCTTCCGCAATCCCCGTCGTATCGAGTACACCGCTGTTAACGTTGAGCGTCTCGAGCGTAAGTTCGAGGATGGCGCTGTGATCGACGGTGCCGCTCTTAAGGCCGCTCGCATCACCAAGAGCGAGTTCGAGCCCGTCAAGGTGCTCGGCAATGGTGAGCTCACCAAGAAGTTCACGGTCAAGGTCGACAAGGTCAGCGCTTCTGCGCAGGCCAAGATCGAGGCCGCCGGCGGAAAGGTCGAGCTGCCGTGCTAAATGGTCTTAAGAATGCTTTCCGCATCAAAGAATTGCGCGAAAAGATTCTTTTTACCATAGCTATGCTCGTCGTGTACCGCATTGGTGCGCACGTTCCTGTGCCCGGCATTCCCTTCCAGGGGATGCTGGGCCTTTTCTCGACCGATAACAATTCGGTCGCCGCAGGTGCTATGGCCCTCCTGAATCTTTTCTCTGGCGGCGCGTTGAGCTATGTGTCGGTGTTTTCGCTGGGCATCATGCCTTACATCACCAGCTCGATCATCCTCCAGATGCTCCAGGCCGTCGTGCCTTCCCTGCATGAGCTTGCCCGCGAGGGCGAGGTCGGTCAGACCAAGATTACGCAGTATTCGCGTTACCTCACCTTGGCTCTGGCAATCCTCAACTCCGTGGGTTACCTCTTCCTCTTTAAGAGCTTCGGCATCAGCTTTAATGGCGCCGGCGCTCCCGAGATCATCTTCGACCTCATGGTCGTCGGCACGCTCACTGCGGGCGCCATGCTGATTATGTGGATTGGTGAGCTCATCACCCAGCGCGGTATCGGCAATGGCATGTCGCTGATCATCTTTGCGAACATCATGGCCGGTCTGCCGCAGGCTATCTTCTCCAGCACCGAGGGCAATGCCGGTGGCATCATCACCATGGTGATTATCTGCGCCATCATCCTGCTGGTTATCCCGCTGATTGTTTTCCTTGAGCGCGGCCAGCGCCGCATCCCGGTCTCCTACGCCAAACGCGTCGTTGGCCGTCGCATGATGGGTGGCCAGACCACCTACCTGCCCATTAAGGTCAACACCGCGGGTGTCGTGCCGATCATCTTCGCTTCGGCGCTGCTGTACTTCCCGGCTCAGATTGCCGTGTTCTTCCCCGGCATCGGCTGGATTCAGGCAGTTGCCTCCGCGCTTTCGACCGGTTGGCTCAACTGGGTGCTTAACGTTGTCCTCATCGTGTTCTTCGCGTACTTCTACACCTCCATGGTGTTCAACCCCGATGACACGGCCGACAACCTTAAGAAGCAGGGCGGCTTTATTCCGGGCGTGCGTCCGGGTAGGGCTACCGCGGCCTACATCAAGAACGCGCTCAACAAGATCACGCTTCCCAGCGCTGTCTTTTTGGCGCTCATCGCCATCGTGCCTTCGATCATCTTCTCCTTCACGGGTAACCATCTGATTCAGGCATTTGGTGGCACGTCCATCCTCATCATGGTCGGCGTCGTGCTCGACACGGTCGATAAGCTCGAAGGCCAGATCAAGATGTATGATTACGATGGATTCTTTAAATAGGCTAGAGGAGGATTGCTCATGAACCTCGTATTGCTCGGAGCTCCGGGTGCCGGTAAGGGCACCGTCGCACAGGAGCTCGTCGCCGAGTTTGGCGTCGCTCACATTTCCACGGGCGACCTGCTGCGTGCTGCCGTCAAGGGTGGCACCGAGCTTGGTATTCAGGCTAAGAAGTACATGGACGCTGGCGAGCTCGTCCCCGACCAGCTCGTGATCGACCTTGTCAAGGAGCGCCTTGCCGCCGACGATGCCCAGCAGGGCTTTATTCTCGACGGCTTCCCGCGCAATACCGCCCAGGCTGTGACGCTCGATTCCGAGCTCTCCGCCATGGGTCGCGAGATCGACTGCGCCCTTCTGGTCGACGTGGCCCCTGAGGTCATCATCGATCGTCTGTCTTCGCGTCGCACCTGCCGCGCCTGCGGTTACACCGGCACGGCTGCCGATGCTACCTGCCCCAAGTGCGGTGGCGAGATGTATCAGCGCGACGACGACAAGCCCGAGACCATCAAGAACCGTCTCGACGTCTACGAGAAGTCCACGAGCCCGCTCGTCGACTACTATCGTGGCCAGGGTCTGCTCAAGTCGGTCAACGGTGACCAGGCTCGCGAGACCGTGTACGGGGATGTCAAAGAGGCTCTCGGTCTATGATCAAGATTAAGTCTGCAACGCAAATCGAGCAGATGAAGAAGGCAGGAGCGCTATCTAAGATGGCGCTCCGCCACGTTGGAGCCATGGTGCGCCCCGGCGTTTCGACCTTTGAGCTCGATCAGCTCGCGGAGCAGATTATCCGCATGCATGGCGGCATCCCGGCCTTTAAGGGTTACGGCGGGTTCCCGGGAACCATTTGCGCATCGATCAACGATGCCGTGGTCCACGGTATTCCCAACCCCGACATGATCCTGCGCGATGGCGATATCATTTCCATCGATACGGGAGCCGTTGTCGACGGTTGGGTCGGCGATAACGCTTGGACGTTTTTCGTCGGCACCCCCACGCCCGAGGCCAAGGCCCTGTGCGAGGTTACGCGCGATTGCCTTAAGGCTGCCATCGAGCAGGCTGTCCCCGGTAACCATATCGGGGACGTCGGTTATGCCGTTCAGTCCCTCGCCGAGTCTCACGGTTACGGCGTGCTTCGCGACTATGTGGGCCATGGCATTGGCCGCGTGATGCACGAGGACCCCAACGTTCCTAACTATGGAAAGAAGGGGAGGGGCGTTCGCCTCCAGGCCGGCATGGTCATTGCCATCGAGCCGATGGTTACGATGGGTTCCAACCATGTGAGCACGGGCTCCGACGGTTGGATTGTTACGACCAACGACCACCTGCCCGCCGCGCACTACGAGAACACCGTCGCCATTACCAATGACGGTCCGGTGATTCTCACCACGGATGCCCAGGGTGCTTGGTGTTCCTTGCAGGGCGGTGAAATGTAGGGCTTGCGTCAAATGCACGCCTTAACATTTCAAATGTAACAAGTTCCGCTTAGTTGTGGAGCCATTACGAAGATACTACGATACGTGCATGCGTATTGTAGAATACTCAATCGCTGTCGTTTTCTAGAGAAAGATGATTGCTTGTGAAGAAGGAAGACGCAATTGAGCTCGAGGGTACGGTAAAGGAACCGTTGCCCAATGCCATGTTTAAGGTCGAGCTCGAGAACGGTCATTCGGTTCTGTGCAACATTTCTGGCAAGATCCGAATGAATTACATCCGTATTCTCCCCGGTGACAGGGTTGTCGTGGAGCTTTCCCCGTACGACCTGACCCGCGGCCGCATCACCTATCGCTACAAATAGCGGCACGCATACACGCACTCCATTTCCGGCTGCAGGCTTAGCTCAACCTACGGTCGGATTGTGTGTGAAGACCAGCCATAGTTTTAAACGCCTGCGGCTGGGCGAGTAGATAGTAGGGAAGTAGTTTGAGCGCTACCGAAAGGAAGAACGATGAAGGTACGTCCTTCGGTCAAGAAGATGTGCGATAAGTGCAAAATCATTAGGCGCCATGGCAAGGTCCTCGTCATTTGCGAGAACCCCCGTCATAAGCAGCGTCAGGGTTAAGAGAGGAGACTACGTTGGCCCGTATTAATGGTGTCGACCTCCCGCGTGAGAAGCGCGTTGAGATCGGTCTGACCTACATTTACGGCATCGGCCGCACCACTGCGACGAAGATCTGCGTCGAGTGCAACGTTAACGTGGATACGCGCGTTAAGGACCTCACCGAGGATGAGGTTAACGCCATCCGCGATTATATCGATAAGAACCAGATCATGGTTGAGGGTGACCTCCGCCGTGAGCGCAACCAGAACGTCAAGCGCCTTATGGACATCGGCTGCAACCGCGGCCTTCGTCACCGCAAGGGCCTCCCGGTCCGCGGCCAGCGCACCCACACTAACGCTCGTACCCGCAAGGGCCCGAAGCGTCAGATCGGTGCTAAGAAGAAGAAATAAGGAGCGCTAGATAGATGGCTACTGCTAAGAAGAACGTTCGCGCTGCCCGTCTGAAGCGCGCGGACCGTAAGAACATTTCCGTGGGCCAGGCTCACATTCGTTCTACGTTCAACAACACGATCGTTTCGATCACCGATCCCCAGGGCAACGTCATTTCCTGGAAGTCGGCTGGCCAGGTGGGCTTCAAGGGCTCCCGTAAGTCCACGCCGTTCGCTGCCCAGATGGCTGCCGAGGCTGCTGCCAAGCAGGCCATGGAGCACGGTATGAAGAAGGTTTCCGTCTTCGTCAAGGGCCCCGGCTCCGGTCGTGAGACCGCCATCCGCTCCCTCCAGACTGCTGGCCTCGAGGTCTCGAGCATCCAGGACAAGACCCCCATCCCGCACAACGGCTGCCGCCCCAAGAAGCGTCGCCGCGTGTAACTGAAAGGATCGTATCAATATGGCAATCGACAGGACTCCTGTTCTTAAGCGCTGCCGTCAGCTCGGGATCGATCCCGCTGAGCTCGGTTACAGCAGCAAGAAGGAATCTATCCGTCAGCCCAAGCGCCGTCGCAAGGAATCTGAGTACGGCATGCAGCTGCGCGAGAAGCAGAAGGTCAAGTTCATCTATGGCGTTCTGGAGAAGCAGTTCCACGGCTACTTCAACAAGGCCCGCAAGATGAACGGCGTCACCGGTGAGAACCTCATGATCATCCTTGAGTCTCGCCTCGACAACGTCGTCTTCCGTCTTGGCTTCGCCCGCACCCGCAAAGAGGCTCGTCAGTCCGTCCGTCACGGTCACTTCACCGTGAACGGCAAGCGCGTGGACATCCCGTCCTACCGCGTCAAGGCCGGCGACGTCGTCGCTGTCGGCGAGAAGTTCCGTGACCTCCTCCCCATCAAGGAGGCTCTGATTTCCTCCGAGCGCTTTGAGGTCCCTGGCTGGCTCGAGGTCGATATCGAGAAGCTGTCTGGTAACGTGCTCGCCCTGCCGACGCGTGAGCAGATCAGCGGTGATATCAACGAGCAGCTCATCGTCGAGCTCTACTCTAAGTAGTCCATCCGGGCTGCTGAGGCTGGAGGTAATACATGTCAGAATTCATTAGGCCTCAGGTTCAGGTCGAAGAGATCAACGAGACGTCTGCTCGTGTCTCCGTCGAGCCGCTCGAGCGTGGCTACGGCGATACGCTGGGTAACTCCCTTCGTCGCGTACTTCTGTCCTCGCTCGAGGGTGCCGCCGTCGAGGCTATTCAGATCGATGGTGCACAGCACGAGTTCATGACCATCCCTAACATGGTCGAGGATGTCACCGACATCGTCCTGAATGTCAAGGGTCTTGTCTTCAGGGCTCTCGGCACGACCGACGAGGCGACCGCCACCATCTCGGTTGACGGCCCCTGCGAGGTCACCGGTGCGGACTTCTTTATTCCGTCCGAGTTTGAGCTGGTCAACCCCGAGCAGCACATCGCTACGCTCACCGAGGGTGGCCATCTCACCATGAGCATGCGCATCGGCTATGGCCGCGGCTATGTCTCTGGCGAGGCTAACAAGCGCGACAACGATCCCATCGGTGTGATCCACGTCGACTCGCTGTACTCGCCGGTGTCCCGTTGCGCCAAGCTCGTTGAGGCTTGCCGTGTCGGTCAGCACACCGACTACGACCGCCTTGTCCTCGAGATCGAGACCAACGGCTCCATCGCTCCGCGCGACGCCGTGGTCCAGGCTGCCAATATCATCAACCAGCATATGGCTGCCTTTATGAACCTTGCCGAGACCCCCGAGGTCGAGGAGGAGGCTTCGATCTTCGCTCCCGAGGTCACCAACGACAACGCCGAGCTGGACAAGCAGATCGAGGATCTGGACCTTTCCGTCCGTTCCTACAACTGCCTTAAGCGCGCCAGCATTCACTCGGTCCGTCAGCTCGTTGAGTTCTCGGAGAACGATCTGCTTAACATCCGTAACTTCGGTGTTAAGTCGATCGAGGAAGTGAAGGACAAGCTTGAGTCCATGGGCCTGAGCCTGAAGGCTTAATGCTTCGCATATTTGAGGAGAAACTAGACCATGCGTCACAACGTTAAGAAGGGCCTGAAGCTCGGCACCGATGCGAGCCACACCAAGGCCATGAAGAAGAGCCTGGCCAAGGCCCTCTTCGAGAACGACCGCATCAAGACCACCGAGACCCGCGCTAAGGCGCTGCGTTCGGTCGTCGATCCGATTATCACCTGGGCCAAGAAGGGCGACCTGCACTCTCGTCGTCTGGCCATCGCCAAGCTCGGCGATAAGCAGCTCGTTGCCGAGATCTTCGACAAGGCTGCCCAGGGCATGTGGCAGGACCGCAACGGCGGTTACACCCGCATCATGAAGCTCGGCAACCGTAAGGGCGACAACGCTCCTATCGTTATCATGGAGCTCGTCACCGAGCCTTGCACGCCTAAGGCCAAGAAGGCTGCTCCGGCCCCCAAGAAGGCCGCTGCTCCCAAGAAGGTCGAGGCCGTCGAGGAGGCTCCTGCTGAGGAGACCGCTGAGTAGACAATCCGTCTGCATAGGCTATATTCGAGGGGTACGTTCGCGTACCCCTCTTTTTTTGTCGCGATACCGTTGATTGTTTGTTGGGAGCGCCCATGACCGCGCCGTCTGATTTCAATTCGATTCCTGAGCTCGATGCCACG
Source organism: Collinsella aerofaciens (assembly GCA_021641225.1). Classification (GTDB taxonomy): domain Bacteria; phylum Actinomycetota; class Coriobacteriia; order Coriobacteriales; family Coriobacteriaceae; genus Collinsella; species Collinsella aerofaciens_AJ. The sequence goes on from JAJWXI010000036.1 coordinate 6,770, forward strand.
CTTGTATTCTGTGTTGCCTATGATGGCTCGTCCTATAGCGGATTTGCCGAGCAGCCGGGCCAGACGACCGTTGCGGGCGAGTTGCGCCGCGCTATCGAGACGCTGCTGCGCCGCCCGATCGATCTGACGTGTGCGGGTCGTACCGATGCCGGCGTGCATGCGGTGGCCCAGTACATTAGCGTGCCCGTAACGGACGCTGAGCTTGCTCTGACGCGCCGTAGGTGGCTGAGGGCTATGGATGCCCTCCTGCCCAAAGATATCGCCATAAACGAGGTCTACAAGGCCCGTAGGGGCTTTTCTGCCCGCTTTGACGCGCGGTCCCGTACGTATACGTACCGTATTGCCGATCGCGATGCGCGCCCCGTGCTCTCGCGCGGTGCGGTGTGGTGGCATCGCTATCCCTTGGATGTTGAGGCTATGTCTGCTGCCTGCCCCGCACTGCTGGGCGAGCAGGACTTTAAAAGCTTTTGCAAGGTCGCTTCGGCCGTTGGCAAGCCCACGCATCGCTGCGTGATGCGTGCCGAATTTGGCCATGAGGTTGCGTTTGGCGAGGACATCCTGACGTTCACCATCGAGGGCAATGCGTTTCTGCATTCGATGGTCCGTACGATCGTGGGCACGCTTGTCGAGATTGGCATGCATCGCCGTGAACCCGAGTGGATGCGCGAGGTTATCGATGCTTGCGACCGCACCGCTGCGGGCCCCACGGCTCCTGCCTGCGGCCTTACGTTTATGGGCGTGGATTACGATCCCGCCGAGCTTGTCGTGCTCGACTAGGGTAGGGCTCGACGTGTCGTGCGTCGACACCTGTCATCTGTGGGCTGCGCGTGTGCAACATCTGTTCTTGGCGTGCAATGCAACCGGTGTCTCATTGCTTTTATTGCCGGGGTGTACCATGAACCACGGTTTGATTCATTGCTGTCGAGAGGACGGATAATTTGGTTCGACGTGGCTCGCATCCGCGACTTTCGGTGATCCTTGTGGTAGAAGGTTCGCCCAGCTATGCGATGCGTGCGCTCGAGAGTATCCAGAACCAAGACCTCTACGATTTGCAGATTGTCGTTGTCTGTCGCGATACTGCGCCCGGTGTGCGCCATTCGCTTCAAGTTGCTGCCGACAGGGACATCCATATTGATTTGATTGACGTCGAGGACGCGACGCGCGGCGCGTGTCTTCGTGCCGGTTTTGCTGCCTCGCGCGGCTCTCAAATCATCGCCATGAACGCCGATGAGTGGTTTGCTCCGCAGTCCCTTTCCAAGATGGTCGATATCGCGTGCGATACTGCGGCAGACATAGTGTTCCCCACGGTGTCGCTCGACCGCTATGATGCACATCGAGAGCGCCATTCGCG
>JAJWXI010000036.1:8220-13385 GCA_021641225.1 Collinsella aerofaciens
TGTTCCCCACGGTGTCGCTCGACCGCTATGATGCACATCGAGAGCGCCATTCGCGCGTCTTGGATGCTACTCATATTTCCATTGATAGCAAATCTTCGATGGTGGCCGGGCTGCCTCAGTTGATTTTAGGCGGCCTAGTCGTTCAGACCTCTGGCGTGATGTATAGTCGTCCGCTGTTTGAGGCATGCCTGTCGCACGGCAAGGCGTACCGTACGGTTGAGTTTATGGTGTGCGCGCTCTCGCAGGCGCAGCGCGTCTCCGGATGCGGCGACGCTTGTTTCCACACGGTAGCGCCTAAGCTTACAGACGCCTTTGATCCCACCATGTATGCCAAGGTATCCGATGACACCCGAGCGCTCGACGAGCTTGCGGACTCACTCTCGGAAGCAGATAGCGGTGGTCGGCTCAAGCTGGCAAGCCAAAAGTTCTACTTTGCCGGACTGGTCGCCTGCATCGAGAATTTGTGTCTGAGCCCGCATGGGGTGTCGTCAATCGAGCGTTCCGCCCGCATGCGTGATATGCTCGAGGCGCCTCGAACCCGTCAGATGGTCGCCGCGCTCAAGGACAACCATCGGGGACTCGGTCTGTTGTTTGGGCCGATCGCCAGCGCTAAGCCCGCGCGCTGCGTGATGTGTACGCATCTGGCAGCTTTTCTTAACCGGACGGGCGCAAAAACCGCCTAAACGGCTCATTACGAAACAAACTTGCATAGAATTGTTTCGAAATGCGTTCTTATACACAAAAGCCTTCAAATAGCGTTAAACTATTCAATCACTGATTGATTGTCTCCGCCATCTTTTGGAGAGAGGGTTTGTATGGCTAAAAAACGCAATGGGCGCCAGGATGCCATTAGAGATATTGTGCGCAATAAGGATGTCCGCACGCAGCGCGTGCTGGTCGATGAGCTCCGTGCTATGGGCTTTGATTGCACGCAGGCGACTGTCTCTCGCGATATTGCCGATATGGGGCTGCGTAAGCTCCCTGAGGGCATCTATGTTCTGGCAGAGGACCTGCACCTGCAACGTATGGTTTCCGAGCTCGTAACGGGCGTTCTGCGTACCGATAATCTGGTTATGATCAAGGCTCAGCCTGGCACGGCTTCCGGCATCGCCGCCGCCGTTGATGCGGCAGAGTTACCCGATGTGCTTGGCTCGCTTGCCGGCAACGATACGATTTTGGTTATTGCCCAGACGGCCGAGGACGGCGAGCGTCTCGAGGCGCTGATCAATAAGCTGAGCAATTCTCGCAAGTAGGCGTGCGGTTCGTGCGCTCGGCATTGTTTGCGCTGACATAGTGGCTTGTAAGGGGTATCGACGTTGGTCGGTACCCCTTTTTGTTTGCCGGTATAAAGACCGCCCACCAGGTCGCTTCTAACTAAAAGGCCCCGAGCAGTTCAATAAGCTGCTCGGGGCCTTGTTGGCTTTAGTCGCGTACTTCTTAGCCGACCGTATCATCAGGCGTGGGCGAGGGGTCGGGAGTGGGCGTAGGCGTAGGCGTGCCGCCATCGCCGCCGGTCGAACCACCAGTGGAGCCGCCCGTCGAGCCACCGGTCGTACCGGTGCCGCCGGTGGTGTCGCCGCCCGTGGTGTCGGTGGTCGTGGTCGTCGTGGTAGTCGTTGTGGTGGTTTCCTCTTCCTCTTCCTCTTCGTCCTTGTCCTTGCCGTCGTTCTCCGACTTCTTGGTGTTGTTGGTGCCGTAGAACTTCCAGACGCTGTTGTTCTTGTAGGTGGGCGCCGTTCCGGTCGCAAACTCCTCGCGCTCGGTACCGGTCAGAACGGTGTTCATAAACCGCTTAAAGACAGGCAGGTTGGTGCTGTCGCCCAGCAGGTCCGTGCCGTACTTTTGGATGGGGATCTCGCCCGCGGAATAGCCGGTCCACAGGGCGCACGCCAGCTGCGGGGTATAGCCGCAGAACCAAAGGTTGGTGGTGTTGTCGGTGGTGCCCGTCTTGCCGGCATAGGGCTGGTTGACACTCAGGGCGCCGGCAGCACCCGTACCGCTGCCCTTCATGACGCCGGACAGAACATCGGTGACCGCGGCGGCCTCGCCCTCGGTAAGCACCTGTGAGGGATTGTCGGTGTGCTGGTACAGCACCGAACCGGTACGAGAGTCAATCTCGGTGATGGCGATCGGCTGGCGATAGTAGCCGCCGTTGGCAAACGTCGCGTAGGCGGCGGCCATCTCGAGCGGCGAGATCGAGCCGGTGCCGAGGGTCATGACGGGAACGTCCTCGATGTTGTCCTTGGCGGGGTCGATGCCGAGCTTTTTGACGAGCGAGATGATCTTGCTGTTGCCGACGGCTTCCGCCACCTGGATGTAGCCGGTGTTGGAGGAGTATGCCGTCGCCTGCTTAAGCGTGATGTTGCCATAGCTCTGGTTGGCGTAATTTTGGACCTCGGTCGTGGTGCCCTTGGCCTTGAGCGGCGAGTTGCAGTTGAGGGTGACGTTGGGGTTCATGCCGTTTTGGATGGCAGTTGCCAGCGTAAAGGCCTTAAAGGTGGAGCCGACGGGACGCTTGGCCGTGGCATGGTTTACGTGGTTCTCGTCAGCGTTGTAGTCGTAGCCGCCCACCATGCACTTGATGTAGCCGGTCTTGGGGTCGACGACGACCATGCCCATGTCCAGGCCGTCAAGCGAGAGCGTGTCGAGCTGCTCGCGGACGGCATTCTCTGCCACCTGCTGCATCGTGGGGTCGATGGTGGTCTTGACGGTCAGGCCGCCCTTAAAGAGCACGTCGGTCGAGAACTCCTGCTCCAGCAGCTGCTTGACGTAGGAGACAAAGTAGGGCTGCGAGTAAACGTCGACGCCGCTGCCCGAGATTTCGGTCACGTTGAGGGTGATGGGCTCGGCCTGTGCGGCATCGTGCTCCTCCTGGGTGATGTGGCCCAGGCGCAGCATGTTGTCGAGAACCTTGTTGCGGCGAGACAGTGCCAGATCGGGATTGACCGTGGGGTCGTACTGCGAAGGCGAGTTGGGAAGGCCGATGAGTAGCGCGGCCTCGCTCAGGGTGAGGTCGGCGGCGCTCTTGGACAGATAGGTCTCGGCTGCGGCCTCGATGCCGTAGGCGCCGTGGCCGTAATAGATGGTGTTGAGGTACATCATGAGGATCTCGTCTTTGGAGTACATGTCCTCCATCTTGATGGCGATGTAGGCCTCGCGCACCTTACGCTCAATGGTCGAGTCGAATTGCTCCTCCTGCAGGATGGTGTTGCGCACAAGCTGCTGGGTGATCGTCGAGGCGCCTTCGTGCCCGCCGCCGAGGGTTGCCACCGCAGCACGCGCGATACCCCACAGGTCGATACCGCCGTGCTCGTAGAAGCGCTCGTCCTCGACGTCAACGGTGCCCTGCAGCACGTAGGGGGAGACCTCGTCCTTGGTGATAGACTTGCGGTTTTGCGTGTAGAAGCTCGCGATCTTGTTGCCGTTGCAGTCGACGATCTCGGTGGGCTCGCTCACCAGATACGCGTTGGCGTCGGTGTAGTCGGGCAGATCGGACAGCCAGCGGTTGACGTTGCCGACCATGCCGATGCCAAATGCCACGCCCGCAATAAGCAAAAAGCCCAAAAACGAGAGCAGGATTATGGGTAGAGCATGCGTCTTTGAACGGCTGCGTCCCTGTCGTTGGCGAGGACCCATATATTGACCTCCAGGTATGTCGTGCCGGACGGTGGATGTGCCGTCGGGGCAGGATGGACATAAGTTATTACACGATAAACCAAACGGGGCGCGCGAGGCCTCGTGTATGCTGGAAGACGGCATTTTTCAGAGTGAATGCATACCTTGGTAAGGAGTTTGTCGATGGCGATTCGGACGATGGGGCCGAGCGGACAATACGAGACTGGATTGGATGCTGCCGGTGCGGCGCTGCCCGAGCTGCTGGCGCCGGCGGGCGGACTCGACCAGATGCTTGCGGCCATCGCCGCGGGTGCCGATGCCATCTATGCGGGGTTGGGCGGCTTTAACGCCCGTGTGAGCGCCCATGGCTTTACGGATAACGAGTTTGCGCGCGGCTGCGCCGTGGCGCATGCCCATGGCGTGCGTGTGTACGTAACGCTCAACGTGTTCGTGTTTGACGATGAGTTGTCCGACGCGGTGGCGTTGGGAGCTCATGCACTGGAGCTGGGCGCCGATGCTCTGATTGTCGCCGATGCCGGGTTGGCCTGCGCGCTGCGCGCGGCGATTCCCGGGGTCGAGATTCACCTGTCCACGCAGGCGGGCGCTCATAGCGAGGGTGCCGTGCGGCTTGCCGCCGATGAGCTGGGGGTCGAGCGCGTGACGACGGCACGCGAGCTGACGGTCGACGAGATTGCGGCGCTCTGTGCCACGGGCGTGCCCATCGAGGTATTCTGCCACGGTGCGATTTGCATCGGCTATTCGGGGGCGTGCGAGTTCTCGGCCCTGCGGCGTGGGCGCTCGGCGATGCGCGGCGACTGTACGCAGCCGTGCCGTCTGGCGTACGACCTGGTGGACGAGGCGGGACAGAGCGTTGTCACCGTCGAGGGAGATCGCCTGCTGTGCCCGCGCGACTATCTGGGTATTGCGCATCTGCCTGAGCTTGTAGATGCCGGCGTGGCGTCGCTCAAGATCGAGGGGCGCATGAAGAACCCCGATTACGTATTCAACGTGGTGCGGGTGTGGCGCCGGGCACTCGATATGCTGTGCGACGGCGCGTGGGACCCCGGTGCCGTGGAAGAGCTTGAGCGCGAGCTGGGAAGGTCGTTTAACCGTGGGTTTACCGATGCGTACCTGCGAGGGCGTTCGGGTGCCGAGCTGATGAGCTTTGAGCGTGCAATTAACCAGGGCGTGCGCGTGGGGCGCTTGGTCGCTGTGGGCCACGAAGAGGTGACGGTTGAGCTTGATGCCGCCGTGGCGGCGGGCGATACGCTCGAAATCCGATTTTACCCGGGTGCCGACGCGCGTCCCGATGTGCCCAAGCGCTGGCCACAGGTGCCTTGCCCCGTGGATGCCGCTGCGGGAGAGCGCATCGTTGTGCATTGCAAACGTAAGGTGGACGCGGGCTGCGAGGTCTATCTGATTCGCAGCGCCGGCGTGTTGGATCAGACGGCGGCGGTGTTGGAGCGCATGCGGGCCGAGGCGGATGCGATTGCGCCCGTTGCGCGTGCCGTTGAGGTGCTGCCCTTTGAGGACGCTGCGGTGGATGGCGG
>JAJWXI010000215.1 GCA_021641225.1 Collinsella aerofaciens
CTGTAACATCTAGACCCGGATCCCGCTCCCACCTGTTACAGATTGAGATGTTTGTGTCCGCGCCAGCCCCGTCCCTAGCCGTGGTCCCATATAAACAAACCCCGTGGTAAACTTGACCGGACTGTTAATATCCCGAAAGGTACCCGTAATGTCCAAGTACATCTCCGAGCTCATGTCGCCGCAGCTTATGGGCGTCGTCTATGCCTTCGTTGGCTTTATCATCGCCCTGTATGTGCTGTCGGTCGTCTATGTGTTTATCGACGCTCGCCGCCGCGGCGCCAGCGCCTACGTGGCATGGGGCATCATCGCCCTCATCCCGTTTGTGGGCCTCATCGCCTACCTGGTCCTGCGTCCGCACTCCTACGCCTCCGACCGCGAGGAGCAGGAGCTGGACATGGCCCTGCGCGAGCGCCAGCTTGCCCAGTACGGCACCTGCCCGCAGTGCGGCGCGCCCATCGAGAAGGACTTCGTCGTCTGCCCGGTGTGCGACACCCAGGTTCGCAACGTGTGCCCCAGCTGCCATCGCCCGCTCGATGCGCACTGGAAGGTCTGCCCTTACTGTCGAACTCGCATCCAGTAACGCATCCATCGCCGGGCCGGCCGCAAGCCCTGGGCACCGCGCGCCTCATACGAGCGCGCAACCCGCACGCGCCCACGCCCACACGATGAAGCATGCGTAGAAAATCGCCCGCCGTGCCATTAAGGTGCGGCGGGCGCTTGTATACCAAGGCAACCTGCCTATAATGATGCAAGTTAAAACGCCGAGCGCATCGCACGCACTTGCATCAGGCATCCGAGAGGAGAAAACATACCCATGAAGGCACTCTACAATGACGGTTCGGTGGCCGAGCTCCCGCAGGACGAGGTCACGCACGTCATCCGCCACTCCGCCGCGCACATCATGGCGCAGGCCATCAAGCGCCTGTACCCCGAGGCCGACTTTGCCTACGGCCCCGCGACCGACAACGGCTTCTACTACGACGTCGACCTGCCCGAGGGCGTCAAGATCAGCGAGGACGACTTCCCCGCGATCGAGGCCGAGATGAAAAAGATCGTCAAGGAAAACCTCAAGTTTTCCGTGTACGAGAAGCCCCGCGCCGAGGCCATCGCCCTTATGGAGGAGCGCGGCGAAAAGTACAAGGTCGAGCACATCGGCGACCTGGACGACGACGCCCGCATCACCTTCTACCAGCAGGGCGACTACATCGACATGTGCGTCGGCCCCCACATCTGCTACACCAAGGCGCTCAAGGCCTTTAAGCTCACCGGCGTCTCGGGTGCCTACTGGAAGGGCGATAAGGACAACAAGATGCTCACCCGCATCAACGGCGTCGCCTTTGCCACCAAGGAGGAGCTCGACGAGCATATGCACATGCTGGAGGAGGCCAAGAAGCGCGACCACCGCAAGATCGGCCGCGAGATGGACCTCTTTATGATGCGCGACGAGGCCCCCGGCTTCCCGTTCTTCCTGCCCAACGGCATGATCCTTAAGAACACGCTGCTGGACTACTGGCGCGAGATTCACCACAAGGCCGGCTACGTCGAGATCTCCACGCCGCTCATCATGAACAAGCAGCTGTGGAAGACCTCGGGCCACTGGGACCACTACAAGGACAACATGTACTCCACCGTCATCGACGACGAAGAGTACTGCATTAAGCCCATGAACTGCCCGGGCGGCGTGCTGGTGTACGCCTCCAAGCCGCACTCCTACCGTGAGCTGCCCATTCGCGCCGGCGAGATTGGCCTGGTGCACCGTCACGAGCTGCGTGGCGCCCTGCACGGCCTGTTCCGCGTGCGTTGCTTTAACCAGGACGACGCCCACCTGTTTGTGCGCCCCGACCAGCTGACCGACGAGATCGTGGGCGTGGTCAACCTCATCGACTCCGTGTACCAGAAGTTTGGCTTTAAGTACCACGTTGAGCTTTCCACCCGCCCCGAGGACTCCATGGGTTCGGACGAGGACTGGGCGCGCGCCGAGGAGGGCCTGCGCACCGCTCTGGAGCAGCTGGGCATGGACTACGAGGTCAACGAGGGTGACGGCGCCTTCTACGGCCCCAAGATCGACTTCCACCTGGAGGACTCGCTCGGCCGTACCTGGCAGTGCGGTACCGTGCAGCTCGACTTCCAGATGCCGCTCAACTTTGACCTGGAGTACGTGGACGCCGACGGCACCAAGAAGCGCCCCATCATGCTGCACCGCGTGTGCTTTGGCTCCATCGAGCGCTTCATCGGTATTCTGATTGAGCACTTTGCGGGCAAGTTCCCCACCTGGCTGGCTCCCGTGCAGGTCAAGGCGCTTCCCGTCTCTGAGAAGAGCCGCGACTACGCCCACGAGGTATGCGCCAAGCTGGAGGAGGCCGGCATCCGCGTGGTCTGCGACGACCGCGACGAGAAGATCGGCTACAAGATCCGCGAGGCCCGCAGCATCGACCGCGTGCCCTACATGCTGATCCTGGGCGAGAAGGAGGTCGAGGCCGGCAACATCTCCGTCCGCGATCGTTCCAACGAGACCGTTCAGATGAGCGTTGACGAGTTTGTTGCCAAGGTGCTCGAGGAGATTCGCACGCGCGCCTAAGGTAACCCAACAGAAACAACGAAAGGCGATCGTCCACAAAGGGCGGTCGCCTTTTTTTATGCCAAAACGAACAAAAGCCGCTGGTTGAGCGGCTTTTTTGTTGCACAAAAAGGTACAGGTTTTTGTA
>JAJWXI010000216.1 GCA_021641225.1 Collinsella aerofaciens
CCATGAGGTAGACGATCCACACAAAGGCAAGATCGATACCCATCTTGGCGATCAGATTGAACTCGACGCCAAAGACCATGCCCAAAATGTCGGGGAACATGGTTGCCAGCGAGGCAATCCACAGCGGGTAGTTAACCCAGTAGTAGTACGAAATGCGGGCGCCCCATTTGTCGCCTAGGCCATCGCGCACCCAGTCGTAAATGCCGCCCTCGCCGTCATAGGTGGTGCCGAGCTCGGCGACAACCATGCCATACGGGAGCAGGAAGGTCAGGATCAGGAAGATCCACCAGAAGAACTGCTGGTTACCAATGGCAGCAGCGGGAGCGGCGGCCTCGCAAACGAAGACGACGCAGATGATGGTCGAAATGACCGTCAAGAAGGAAAGCTTTTTCTTTCCGTCGCTCATGATGAGCTCCTTTGCTCAGTCTTGGACAGATCCGAGGCCCAAGGCACTAAGGCAATCGCTTGAGCCTCGGTGAGCGGGCGACAGGAGACGAGCATCCGCCGCCCGCAAACGTGCTTTTAAAAACCTTGAGGCTTAGAGCTGCTCGAGGGCCTCGAGAGCAGCGTGGAGCTCGGCCTTGGCGGAGTACTCGACGCCCTCGTCGTTGAGCGGGGTGCGCTTGCCCAGAGCGGCAAGGAGAGCGCGGATGGAGTGCTTGCGGTTCTCGGCCTCGACCCAGCACAGGGAGCGCTCGGGATCGTCCATGACCTCGTCGACGACTTCCTCGTTGCGGGTGGCCGGCAGGCAGTGCATGAACTTGGAGTTAGGACCGGCGAAGTTCATCATGTCCATGGTGACCTGATACTTGGGATAGAACACGTCCATGTAGTTCTCGCCCGAGACCTCCTCGTCGTACAGGCCATACCACACGTCGGTGTAGATGAAGTCGGCGCCCTTGATGCACTCGATGTCGTCGGAGATGACGATGGAGCCGCCGGAGACCTTGCAGTTCTCCTCGGCGATGGCCATCATCTGCTTGCCGAACTCGGCGCGTTCCTCGACGGTGCCGACGTGCAGGCCGCCGTCAGGGATCTGGTGGCCCTTAGGTCCAAACTGGACAAACTTCATGCCGACCTTGGAGGCGATGAACATGAGGGAGACGCAGACCTGGGTGGCGTCGCCGATGAAGGCCAAGGTGCAGTCCTCGATCTTCTTGCCCTCGGGGAGGTTCTCGAGCATGGTCATGAGGTCGCCCATCTCCTGCGTGGGGTGGTTGAACTCGGACATGCCGTTGATGACGGGCACAGCGGAGCCCTCGGCGAGGCCGGCGACGTCCTTGTGACGGTCAACGCGAGCCATCATGATGTCGAGCAGGTCGCCCATGACGCGAGCGGTGTCGCCCAGGGACTCGTGGCCGCCGAGCTGGATGGTGCCAGGGCCATAGAACTGAGCGTGGCCGCCAAGGTCGCACATAGCGGTCTCGAAGGAAAGACGGGTGCGGGTGGAAACCTGCTGGAAGATCATGCCAAGGCTCTTGTTGCGGAGCAGGTGCGGATAATAACCGTCAACCTTGATGGCCTTCTTCATTGCCAGGCCAAGATCCTCGATAGCCAGGATCTGCTCTTTGGTGAAGTCGTTGGTATCGATGAAATCCTTAGGCAGTGCCATGTCGATTTCCTTTCCGCCGGTCTTGCCGACTATTACTGAGAGGCGCTCGTACATCACGCCTCGTGTTGACAACACCATCATTCACCCGTATGCAATTTTTACCTAGTTTATTCGGGATTAAAGACCGTTCACGGAGTTACATCCCCTCTAAACCAATATAAACCCGCAGGTAACGGGCTTGGAGGGGGTTTACTATCTAGAACCGTGAACGGTATACAGCTATCCTGTATCTCGGCGCCTAATCTGCAATGGAACGAAGGGTCGAGACGTCTATACCCCACAGGATATACAGGATTCGGCCATAGATTAAATGAGATGGGACGGTGACAGATGAACACTCTGATGTTCTTCTATACCCTAGCAATACTCGTAATCTGTATTGTGACGGCAGTGCTTTCGCTTGCCGCCTATGCCTCGTCTCGTCGACGCTTCTTTATCTATGGCAGCGGCGTATTTATCTGCTATGCCATCGAGATGACCGAGATCTTCTTTTTTGAATACACATTGCAAAACCAGAGTTTTCCGGCCAGCGACTATTACTCAATTACCATGCCTGTAATGCGGACCCTTGTGGCGACCGCTTCGCAGGCTTTTATTTGGCTGATTGCCATGGACCTGCTCGACAAACATTCAAAAAAGCAGTTCGCTATCCCCGTCTTAACGGTTTTGCTGTGCGAGTCGCTGATTATCGTCGCTGTCCCCTCCGGCCCCATGCATCAGTGGCTCTACTACACGATGCGCCAAGTATTCCTCGTCTTTGTGGGCGTATATATCTTCTGGACGGCGCATAAGAGTACGAAGGTCGAGCTGAAGGCACGTGTTAACAACCAAAAGAAACACCTGATTATCGGCGCCATTCTGGTCGGTTGCATCGTTGCCGAGGACTTCTACAACATTCTGATTGTCCCCATGAGTCTGGCGCCCTCTTGGCTGCAGCTGTATCTATCCGAGCGCAACTTCAGCGAGAACTTCTTTGCGTGCTACTTTGCGATTCTGCTGATTATCTACTCCTACCACGTGCTTTCAATCCGCATGCAGGAGGCGCCCGAGGAAAAGAACGTCAGCGATCTTGATCGACACATCGAAGAGCAGA
>JAJWXI010000037.1 GCA_021641225.1 Collinsella aerofaciens
CACCCAAGGCACGTGCGTCCCACCACCACGACGACAAGTGGCGAAAATGGGACGGGCCCCAGATTGCCTATGCGCGCGCAAAAGCACGCCGCGGCAATCTGGGGTCCGTCCCCAAATACCTATAGATATGCAGGCCAGCGATGTGTTAGCGATGTGCCAGCGGGTGCGCCGCCAGATAGACCTCGGTCAGTAGCGTACGATCGACATGCGTGTAGACCTGCGTGGTCGATATATCGGCATGTCCCAAGATCTCCTGTAGCACACGGAGGTCTGCACCGCCCGCAAGCATATGGGTGGCAAAGGAGTGGCGCAGCGTATGGGGATGGAGTCCCACCAGCCCTACCTGGCGCCCGTAGCGCTCACAGATGGCATGGATGCCCTGGCGCGACAGACGGCGGCCGTTCTTATTTAAAAAGACCGCCGAGGTCTCGATTCCGCGGGCATGGGCCGCCAAGCGAGAACGCCCCTCAGTTATATAGCGCGTCAGAGCTCGCGCCGCGCTTCCCACCAACGGGGACAGGCGTTCCTTTGAGCCCTTACCGCGAACGAGCACAAAACCATCGTCGAGATGGATATCGCCCACATCGAGCCCCACCAACTCGCTCACACGCAAACCGCATCCGTAGAGCACTTCCAAGATGGCATGGTCGCGCAAGCCCATCTCGCCCTCGGGGAAGTCTTGATCGAGCAGCGCCGAGACATCCTCCACCGATAGATACTCCGGCAAACGCTCAGCCTTTTTAGGCAGGCGCAACGCCGCCGTTGGATTTTGGGCCACAGCCCCATCGCGCACCAAAAAGGCATGCAGGCCCTTCACGGCCGCAAGCGCACGCTCCACCGAGGCATCGGAATAGCCCCCATCGCGACGGTCGGCGACAAAGCCCTCCACGACCTGACGAGTCACCTCATCAAAAGACATGATGCCCGCCCGCTCCAGATAGGCGCAGTACGTCGTCAGGTCACGGCGATAGGCCGCAATCGTGTTGCGCGCCAAACCCCGCTCGACCGCGAGGTAATCGAGATACTCCCCCGCCGCCACGGCGAGCGACGAGGGAGTAGCTTCGGTATGTTCTTTGTTCGCCGGCACCCTTAGTCCGTAGCGAGGTTCATGGGCGTCACCTGCAGGCGATCGACACCCTCGTGCTGACCGATCGAGGCACGCACGAACTCTCGGAACAGCGGCTGCGGGTTGGTCGGACGGCTCTTGAACTCGGGGTGAGCCTGGGTTGCCACATACCACGGATGCACGTCGCGCGGCAGCTCGACCATCTCGACCAGGCGCTCGTCGGGCGAGAGGCCAGAGATAACCAAGCCGGCGTCCTCGAGCTGGTCGCGGAAGGCGTTGTTAAACTCAAAGCGGTGACGGTGACGCTCGTAGACAAGATCCTCGCCATATGCCTCGCGAGCGAGGGTATCGGCGGCGAGCTTGCACGGATAGGCGCCCAGACGCATGGTGCCGCCCTTCTCGGTCACATCCTCCTGCGAGCTCATCAGATCGATGACGCTAAACGGACCGTCCGGGTCGAACTCGGAGGAGCTGGCGCCGGCAAGGCCGACGACGTTGCGGGCGAACTCGCACACGGCCACCTGCATACCCAGGCAAATGCCCAGATACGGAATCTTGTGCTCGCGGGCAAACTCGGCCGCGAGGATCTTGCCCTCCAGGGCGCGCTTGCCAAAGCCGCCGGGGACCAGGATGCCCGAGGCGTCGCCCAGAACTTCGGAGACATTCTGCTCGTCGAGGCTCTCGCCGTCGACCAGCTGGACGTCCACATGGCGATCGTAGAAGACGCCCGCATGGTGCAGGGCCTCGATAACCGACAGGTACGCATCGGGCAGCTGCGTGTACTTGCCAACGACGGCGATCTTCACCTTGTCGGCGTGATGGTTGGCGTGATTCTGTTTGCGCAGGAACTCGTTCCATTCGCTCATGTCGCGCTCACGCGGGTCCAGACCCAGGCGCTCGCAAATGCGCAGGTCAAAGTCCTGCTCGGCAAGCAGCTGCGGAACATCGTAAATGCTCGCGCAGTCCTCGTTGGTAAAGACGCAATCGGTGTCGACGTCACAGAAGCTTGCGATCTTTCCGCGGATAGCGTCATCGATATGGTGGTCGGAGCGCAACACGATGATATCGGGCTGGATGCCAAAGCTGCGGAGCTCCTTGACGGAATGCTGCGTGGGCTTGGTCTTGACCTCGTGGGCGGCGGCGATATAGGGAACGAGCGACACGTGGATGTAGCAGACGTTCTCGGGGCCGGCCTCCTTGCGGTACTGACGAATGGCCTCGACAAACGGTTGGGACTCGATGTCGCCGATCGTGCCGCCCAGCTCGGTGATGACTACATCGGAGCCGGTCTGCTCCTCGATGCGGCGGAACTTATCCTTAATGGCATTGGTGACGTGAGGAATCACCTGCACGGTACCGCCCAAAAAGTCGCCGCGACGCTCGCGGGCGATGAGGCTTTTGTAGATGGCACCGGTCGTAAAGTTGGAATCGCGGGTCAGGTTCTCATCAATAAAGCGCTCGTAATGACCCAGGTCCAGGTCGGACTCGTAACCATCCTCGGTTACAAAGACCTCACCATGCTGGAACGGGCTCATGGTACCGGGGTCGACGTTCAGATACGGGTCAGCCTTCTGCATCGTTACTTTGTAGCCACGCGACTTGAGCAGACGGCCCAGCGAGGCCGCGGTGATACCCTTGCCCAGGGACGAAACCACGCCACCGGTTACGAACACATGCTTGGTCATATTGAGTTACCTGCGCTTCCCGTAGAAGTTGTTTATCCACATCTTACGGGTCTTCATTGTAATACTCGCGCCGCGGACCGTCCGCAATTTTTCTCGCGTGCGATTGCATTTCTCAATCTTGAAACAAAACGCCGCCCGGTTTCCCAGGCGGCGTCACTATGGCAAGGGTTACATGCTGCTATCGATCAGCAACCTCGTCCTCAAGCATTTCTTGAACGAGCATGCCGGTACGAACGCCCTCAAGATACCACTCGCCACGTTCGGTGAGGCAAATGCCATTTGCAAGCTGACCGCCGTCGTCGCTATAACGCGAGACGACATCAATCATGCCTTCGGAATCCAAGCGATCGATTGCGGCGCGGGCACGATACGGCGAAACCCCCACGCGCTCGGCAAGCGTTTTGCGCGAGAAACCATACGGCCCGCCATTGTCTTCGGTTTGCTGGTCGATCTCCATCAACACCAGCACCTCGACACGCTTCATATCGTTGACACTCGCACGACCCTTGCCCGCCATGGCAGCCTCCTCAAACCGAGCACGAGCATCTAACGCGCCGTGCGCGACCGACACACCTCACGATGGCAGGTAATATCCATCATGCGGCATCCCGCTAAGGATGAAACAGTTACGGTTATTGTATACCGCTCAAATTGTTTCTAGGCAGGTAAACAGCTATTTTTCGCCGAAATAGGCGCTTTATTGATCAAAAAGCCGTACCGGGCGCTAACCCGATACGGCCAAAATGCAATGCAATTACCGCGGTGCTTCAAACTTAGCGATGGAAGAAACCGCGGCGCTCAAACTTGGGCTCGCAGCACACGTTGATGCCCAACTTGCGCAGTACCGTCTCGTCCGTCGGCGAGATAATCACGCTAAAGAAGGCATCGCAACCGCGCAGCTGCTCCAGGCCCGAAAGGACGCGAGCGGCCGTCTCACTCGTGGCCGAGGTGATCGACAGCGCCATAAGCGTCTCGTCGGTGTGGAGGCGCGGGTTTTTGCTGCCCAGGAAATGCGTCTTGAGCTTGCTGATGGGCTCGATCGCCTCATCGCTAATGACCTCGAGCTCAAGGTCGACGCCCGAGACATGCTTGAGGGCGTTCATAATGAGCGAACTTGCGGCGCCCAGGCGCGTGGAGGTCTTACCGGTCACCACGGAGCCATCGGGCATGACCATGGCACCCACGGGACCACCCGTCAGCTGCTCCCTAGTGAGGGCCGCCGAGCGCGCCGGTGAGTAGTTCTTATCGATGCCGGCTTTCTTCATAATAATCTTGAGACGATCGACTTGCTCATCGCCCACGCCGGTACGGCGCACATTTTCGACCGCGGTAAAGTAGCGGCGAACGATCTCCATCTTGGAAGCGTCGCGGCAGGCATCGTCATCGGTGATGGCAAAGCCGACCATATTGACGCCCATGTCCGTAGGGCTCTGGTAGGGGCTCTTGCCCAGGATCTTTTCCATCAGGGCACGGACTACCGGGAAGGCCTCGACGTCGCGATTGTAGTTGACCGTGGTCTTGTTGTAGGCCTCCAGGTGGAAGGAGTCGATGATGTTGGCGTCATCGAGGTCTGCCGTGGCGGCCTCGTAGGCAATATTGACCGGATGCGTAAGAGGCAGATTCCAAACCGGGAAGGTCTCGAATTTGGCATAGCCGGCGGCCGTGCCATGCTTGTGCTCGTGATAGAGCTGAGACAGGCAGGTGGCAAGCTTGCCCGAGCCGGGGCCGGGGGCGGTGACCACGACGAGCGGACGGGTGGTCTCGACGAACTCGTTCTTGCCATAGCCGTCGTCGGACACGATCAGATCGACATCGTGCGGATACCCCTCGATGGGATAGTGCAGCTTGGCGGGAATACCGAGCGCGTTCAGGCGGTTGCGGAACACATCGGCAGCGGGCTGGCCGGCGTACTGGGTGATGACCACAGCCGCGACGGCAAAGCCGTTACCGCGGAACAGGTCAACCAGGCGCAGCACATCCTCGTCATAGGTAATGCCAAGGTCACCACGAGCCTTGTTTTTCTCGATGTGGTTCGCGTTGATCGCGATGATAACCTCGACATCGTCGGCTATGCTCTTGAGCATGCGAAACTTGCTGTCCGGCTCAAAACCCGGCAGCACGCGGCTCGCGTGATAGTCGTCAAACAGCTTGCCGCCAAACTCCAAATACAGCTTGCCGCCAAACTGCGAGATGCGCTCCTTAATATGAGCGGCCTGCAGCTCGATATACTTCGCGTTGTCGAAACCCTGGCGCATGTATGGCTCCCGTCCCGTTTCCATTTAATGTCTTAGGCGATTATAACGGAGCAGACCCTCCCCGATGCCCAGGCCATCAACAGGCACCAACCAAACACGCCCGCCGCAACCACCGGGGATCCAGGATAGCTAATTTGAAGCAGGAACCAAGTCGCTCCGCACCAACAATGGAAACGTCACAGGCAGAGCCAAAGTCAACGAACGGGCACCAGGGCGAGCAAGCTGCCCCCTGCACCAACAATGGCAGCGCCGCAGGTTGAGCATAAGTCAGCGAGCGCCGCCCAGAACGTACAAGTTGGCATGAAAAAGGCAAGGCATAGACCTTTTGGTCATGCCTTGCCTTTTGAATGACAAATTGTCGTTCTGGGCGGCGCGCAGCGTCGACCGGTTCCGGCGTTTGGTAAAACGCCGGAACACAAGAGCGCCCCCTCCCGCGCACGGAACGGGAGGGGGCTAAAGGTAGGAGTCTACCGGTGGGTTGACCCCACCGGACAGACGATGACCAGGTGATCCTTTACAGGATCGTCAAGGTTTCCGTGGGGTACCCGTGGGGTACTTAGATCAACACGCAGGCGACGGTCAGGATGATGGCGCAGACGACGGAGAGCGCGACGATGAGCTTAAGGGCAAACTTGAGCCAGGTCGTCCACTCGATCTTGGCCAGGGCGAGACCGCCCATGATGGCGCCGGAGGTCGGGGTGAACAGGTTCACGACACCGATGGCGGCGGAGAAGATCATGACCATGACCTCAGGCGAGAAGCCGAGCTTAACAGCCAGCGGTCCCATGATGGGCATGGAGACGGTAGCCATACCAGAGGTCGAGGGGATCAGGAAGGACAGGCCGAAGTAGACCAGGAAGCTCATGGGAGCGAAGATCACGCCGGACAGGCCAGCCAGAGCATTGGCGGCAGCGTCGAGGACGTAGACGTCGAGGCCGGTGTTAGCCATGAGGACGGAGATACCACGGGCGAGGGCGATGACGAGAACAACGGACATCATGTCGGCAGCGCCGGTGATGAAGGTGTTGACGATCTGCTTCTCGGACAGGCCACCGATGATACCGATCAGGATAGCCATGAGGAAGAACCAGGTGGAAGCCTCGTCGAAGTACCACTGACCAATGGGCAGGCCGGTGATCAGGGCAGACCAGCCCTGGACGACGGTGTTACCGTCGGCATCGTAGACAGCGCCAGCGTCAAAGAAGTTGGCGACGCCCTCGTTGAGGTCTGCCAGCGGGATGAAGCCGACGATCATGACGACGAAGGTGAAGGCGAAGGCAATCAGAACACCCTTCTGACGACCGGTGAGCTTGACCTCCTTGTGAACCTCGGAAGCAGCCTTACCGTGAGCCTCTTCGGCGTCCTTAAGCTCCTGCATCGACAGGATGGTGGAACCCTTATCAGCCTTGACCTTCTTGGCATAGTTCATCACGAAGACGATGGACATGGCGGTGGTAACAATCCACAGGACGGCACCGAGGCCGATGATGATGGACTGATTCACGGCAATGTCAACGCCGGTCAGAGCGTCGACGGCAGCGCCGACGGCGAACGGGTTAACCGTGGAGCCGAGGCAGCCGCAGCCAGCGCCGAGCAGGACGGTAGCGGCGCCGACCATAGGGTCGAAGCCAGCGGCCATCATGGTAGCAGCGAGCAGGGCGTAGAAGGGAACGGTCTCCTCGCACATACCATAGGTGGTACCACCGAGGGAGAAGATGAGCATCAGCACGGGAATGAGCATGATCTCGTTGCCCTTAAGCTTCTGCACCAGGACGGCGATGCCGTTGTCCAGGGCGCCGGTCTCGGTCATCATGCCGAGGAAGCCGCCCAGGATCATAACGAAGAGGCAGACGGGCAGAGCGTCAGCGAAGCCCAGGATCGGGGCGGTGCAGAAATCGCTCAGACGGGCGGCAGTAACCGCGCCGCCGGACGTGCCGGAGACGATAACGGTAATCACTGCGACAATTGCCAGCAGAGCAAGAAGAATGGTGAACGATGAAGGCATACCGCGCTTTTTCTTAGCGGTCTCAGTCATAGTTCTCATCCCCCCTTCATAAATCATTTACTGATCTCGCCCGAAGCGGCTCTTCCGTGCCGTGCCTGCCGCTTGATGCGAGATTATTACCAGATAAAACCGCTCGGGGTGTGCAGCAATACACCCCGAGCGAGATGCTAGATGCTCTTACTTGAGCGTGGCGTACATGACAGCCTTGATGGTGTGCATGCGGTTCTCGGCCTCGTCGAAGACCTTGGAAGCGGGGCTCTCGAAGACCTCGTCGGTGACCTCCTGCTCGGTGATGCCGAACTGCTCGCACTTCTCGGCGCCAATGGTGGTGTTGGTGTCGTGGAAGCTGGGCAGGCAGTGCAGGAAGATGGCACCCGGGTTGGCCATAGCCATGACCTCGGAGGTAACACGATACGGGGTGAGCTGAGCGATGCGCTCGGCCCAGACCTCGTCAGGCTCGCCCATGGAGACCCACACGTCGGTGTAGATAACGTCGGCACCGGTGACGCCGTCCTTGACGTCGGTGGTCAGCTTGATGGTGCAGCCGTTGGCCTCGGCGATGGGCTTGCAGGCCTCGATGACGTCGTCAGCGGGCATGCACTCCTCGGGGCCGCAGGCCACGAAGTTCATGCCGAGCTTGGAGCAGACGACCATGAGGGAGCGAGCAACGTTGTTCTTGCAGTCGCCCATGAAGACGAGGGTCTTGCCCTTGATGTCGTAATTGAAGTTCTCCTGGACGGTCAGGATGTCGGCGAGCATCTGGGTGGGGTGCCACTCGGTGGTCAGGCCATTCCATACGGGCACGCCAGACTTAGCAGCGAGCTCCTCGACGTCGTCCTGGGCAAAGCCACGGAACTCGATGCCGTCATACATGCGGCCGAGAACGCGGGCGGTGTCCTCGATGGACTCCTTCTTGCCCATCTGGGACGAACCGGGATCGAGGTAGGTGACGCCCATGCCAAGATCCATGCCGCCGACCTCGAAAGCGCAGCGGGTACGAGTGGAGGTCTTCTGGAAGAGCAGAACGATGTTCTTGCCCTCGAGATAACGGTGCGGAACGCCAGCACGCTTCATGTCCTTGAAGTTCTTGGAGAGCTTGAGCAGGTACTCGATCTCCTCGGTGGTGAGGTCGAGGAGCTTGAGGAAGCTACGGCCGGAGAGGTTAACACCCATGGTTCAAATCCTTTCGAAAAAATGAATTACGTAAATAGTAGCGGTGCCCGTTTGACGGGCGAAACCGGTGCGGTTGTAGGGGGACCGCACCGGAAACGGAAAGACTTAGAGGTCCTCGCGCCAGAAGGGCATGCTCATGCAGCGCGGGCCGCCGCGGCCGCGGGAGAGCTCGGCGGAGGGCACGACGAGAAGGTCCAGGCCCTCCTTGTACAGCACGTCGTTGGTGACGGTGTTGCGGGCGTAGACGCAGATCTTGCCGGGCTCGACGCACAGGGTGTTGGAGCCGTCGTTCCACTGCTCGCGGGAGGCCGCGATCGGGTCGCCGCCGCCGCAGGGGATCAGCTTGACCTGGTCGACGCCGGTGGCGTCCTCCAGGACGTGCTCGAGGGTGTCCTCGATCAGGCGGATGTTCACGTCGCCCGGGTTCTTGCCGGCGGTCAGCTCGTAGACGCGCAGGGTGCCCATGATGGCGGGGTGGATCGTGAACTTATCGACGTCGATCTGGGTGAAGACCGTGTCGAGGTGCATGAAGGCGCGCGAGACCGGGATGTCGAAGGCCAGGATGCGCTCGACCTTGGAGTCGGAGTTCCAGAAGATGTTCTGGGCCATGACGTCGATAGCGGCGGCCTGGGTGCGCTGGGAGATGCCGACGGCGAGGGTCTTCTCGTTGATGTTCAGCACGTCGCCGCCCTCGGTGTGGAACTGGCAGTCGCGGCGGAAGTACAGGGAGACGTCCTTGTAGTCGGGGTGGTACTTGAAGACGTACTTGCCGTACAGGGTCTCGCGGTTGCGGGTGACCGAGTACATGCGGTTGAGGTTGACGCCCTCGCCGACGACCGCGAACGGGTCGCGGGTGAAGTAGAGGTTGGGCATCGGGTCGATGATCAGGTCGGACTCGGACTCGGAGTTGACCAGGGAGTCGAGGGTCGTGGACGCCGTGAGGGGCATGTCGATCTCGGCCTTGGTCATGCCGGCCATGGTCTTCTTGACGAACTCGAGGTTGTCCTCGATGGAGTCCAGCTTCTCGCGGACGATCTGCGGCATGTGCTGGCCGCGGATGCCGGCCTCGGCGATGTACTGGTCGGTGAACTCGGCGCGGGCGCCGGGGACCTGGTCGAACACCTCGGCGACGAGGTTCTCGAGGTAGAGGACCTCCACGCCCTGGTCCCTCAGGATCTGGGCGAAGGTGTCGTGCTCCTGCTGTGCGACCTCCAGGAACGGGACGTCGTCGAACAGGAGTCGCTCGAGCTCGTCGGGCGGCAGGTTGAGGAGCTCGTCGCCGGGACGGTGCAGGCAGACCTTCCTGAGCTTGCCGATCTCGGAAGGCACGTGCAGACCTTTCGTCATGGCCTCCTACCTTTCTTTCGGGCCCCTGTCAGGGCCGATTCGTTAGCGCCCCTCCGTGTGAGGCGTTATTGCTGACGACATATTTATATCCAAAATCAGTCCATACTTCCACCTCGCCCCCGAACGGTTTTATATGAGGGGTGAACGGCATACACATATACTTCACGCATGGCACACTTTGATTTAATAAAGTGTATTTACGTGCTAAAACGCGTTTTCAATCCAAATAGCAAATGGAACTTAACTTTATTAAATCACCCTCAAATTGCATATTTCTAATAAAGCTATGAATAGAATTAGCGATTCATGCCGCGTCTCAACCATTTTCATTTTTATTCAGAAAAAAGTTTGTCCTATTCATTTCTGGTAAACAAATTACCGTTTACCAGACGCTTGATACCGTTCACCGGAAGCTCAGTATAAGACCCAGCGGATACCGGATCGCTTTACGGCCCCATTTGTAACAACTTGACTTCTCGGTATAGAAAAACGAACCCGCTTCCCCTAGGGAAACGGGTCCGTTTTCGATTATCTTCGTCCTATTTGGATAAGGCCCTCGAAGATCATCGGAATCCTAGCGATCGAACTCCGCCAGTGCCTCGCCCAAAAGCCTCAGGCCCTCGCGAAGAACGTCCTCGCTCGCGCAGTAGCCCAGGCGTGCGCCGCAGGGGAGCTCAAAGCGGCTGCCGGGAACCAGCAGCACTCCCCTCTCAGCCAACAGGCGCTTGCAGAACTCCTCGTCGTCCTCGGGAATATCCAGCTGGATAAACGAGGTGGACACGCCCTGCGGGGCCGTCCAGGACACGCGATGCTGCGTATCGATCCAAGCCTGCGCGATATCGCGGTTGCCAAACACGATTTTGCGGTTGCGGTCGAGGATCTTGTCCTTGTGCTCGAGCACATAGGTTGCCAGAACGTCGTTGAACACGCCGCCGCAGATCATGGTGTAGTCACGGAAGGTACGGATGCGGTTAGACACCTCTTCGTCTGCCACGACCCAGCCCACGCGGGCCGCAGGCGTCGAATAGGTCTTGGACACCGAGTTGGTGACGATAGCTTTCTCATACACGTCGGCCATCGACATAAAGGCCTCGGTGTTCTCGAGCGGTAGGTACACCTCGTCGCACAGAACGTAGGCACCCACCGAGCGGGCGATCTCGGCAATCTGGCCGAGCATATCGGCATCGAGCACCGTACCGATGGGATTCGATGCGTTGTTGATGCAGATGAGCTTGGTATTGGGGCGCACCAGGCGCTTGAGCTGCTCGATATCGGGCTTCCAGCCGAGCTCCTCGCGAAGCTCCCAGTACTCGACCTCGGCGCCAAGCGTGCGCGGAATCTCGTAGAGCGGCGCATAGGAGGGCCACTCGGCGATGACATGGTCGCCGGGCTCGACCACGGCCATGATGGCGTTGAGGTTCGCACCCGTGCAGCCGTTGGTCTGCAGGATGTGGTCGGGATTGACCTCGCGACGATACAGCTTGGCGACCTCGGCCTTAAAGTCGGGCGATCCCTCGATCCAGCCGTAGTTCATCTTCTCGCGGTCCAGGCGCTCGTAGAAGGTAGCGCCATCCTGCTCGTCAAGCGCACGCAGCTCGCTCATGGTCAGCGACGAAATCGTCGACTGGGCGATATCCCACGTAGCGCTCTTCTCCCAAACGTTAAGCCATTCCTCAACGCCGATTGTCTTGATATCCATGGCTAGACTCCTGACAAAAGTGGTCGTCCGATCGTGCTGGCGTTTCTCATACAAATTTGGGGCGGCGCGAAAACCCGCACCGCCCCAATGGGAGACATCTAATGGCAGCTAGATGTATGTATTAAGACCTGTACGGGTCCTCGAAGACCTTAGAGGTCCTCGCGCCAGAAGGGCATGCTCATGCAGCGCGGGCCGCCGCGGCCGCGGGAGAGCTCGGCGGAGGGCACGACGAGAAGGTCCAGGCCCTCCTTGTACAGCACGTCGTTGGTGACGGTGTTGCGGGCGTAGACGCAGATCTTGCCGGGCTCGACGCACAGGGTGTTGGAGCCGTCGTTCCACTGCTCGCGGGAGGCCGCGATCGGGTCGCCGCCGCCGCAGGGGATCAGCTTGACCTGGTCGACGCCGGTGGCGTCCTCCAGGACGTGCTCGAGGGTGTCCTCGATCAGGCGGATGTTCACGTCGCCCGGGTTCTTGCCGGCGGTCAGCTCGTAGACGCGCAGGGTGCCCATGATGGCGGGGTGGATCGTGAACTTATCGACGTCGATCTGGGTGAAGACCGTGTCGAGGTGCATGAAGGCGCGCGAGACCGGGATGTCGAAGGCCAGGATGCGCTCGACCTTGGAGTCGGAGTTCCAGAAGATGTTCTGGGCCATGACGTCGATAGCGGCGGCCTGGGTGCGCTGGGAGATGCCGACGGCGAGGGTCTTCTCGTTGATGTTCAGCACGTCGCCGCCCTCGGTGTGGAACTGGCAGTCGCGGCGGAAGTACAGGGAGACGTCCTTGTAGTCGGGGTGGTACTTGAAGACGTACTTGCCGTACAGGGTCTCGCGGTTGCGGGTGACCGAGTACATGCGGTTGAGGTTGACGCCCTCGCCGACGACCGCGAACGGGTCGCGGGTGAAGTAGAGGTTGGGCATCGGGTCGATGATCAGGTCGGACTCGGACTCGGAGTTGACCAGGGAGTCGAGGGTCGTGGACGCCGTGAGGGGCATGTCGATCTCGGCCTTGGTCATGCCGGCCATGGTCTTCTTGACGAACTCGAGGTTGTCCTCGATGGAGTCCAGCTTCTCGCGGACGATCTGCGGCATGTGCTGGCCGCGGATGCCGGCCTCGGCGATGTACTGGTCGGTGAACTCGGCGCGGGCGCCGGGGACCTGGTCGAACACCTCGGCGACGAGGTTCTCGAGGTAGAGGACCTCCACGCCCTGGTCCCTCAGGATCTGGGCGAAGGTGTCGTGCTCCTGCTGTGCGACCTCCAGGAACGGGACGTCGTCGAACAGGAGTCGCTCGAGCTCGTCGGGCGGCAGGTTGAGGAGCTCGTCGCCGGGACGGTGCAGGCAGACCTTCCTGAGCTTGCCGATCTCGGAAGGCACGTGCAGACCTTTCGTCATGGCCTCCTACCTTTCTTTCGGGCCTTACTGGCCGAATGTATCAGCGCCCCTCCATATGGGACGCTGCTTGCTGACAGCTCTAGTTATATCCAAAAATCACCCGCAATTCCACCTCGCCCCCGAACGGTCAACAAAGTGCGATGAACGGTATATCGCATGTGATTCCCCCATGATGTACTTCGGCGTTCTAAAGTAACTTTTCTAAGGTAAACGCTCTTTTTTCTCAAAAATCATTCGCAATTACAACTCCAATCTTTCGATTAGGAATTGCATATCTACAACGGTTTTATGTATATAAATGACGCTTGTTCGTGTTTCTGTCTGTATTCGATAATATTCAGCTACCTATCATTCTTATTCACACATACTCACCAGTTGAGTGAGGATATAGACCGTTTTTCACAACGCGACGGGCGTCAGCTCTATGGCTTGTCAGCGTAAGAAGTAGGTAAAGATACCGTTCACGCGATACGTCCGTGCCATAGGTCGACTAAATTGAGACAATAGTGAATAGTGTTAGGCAACCGTCCCCTGCGGGGACTGAACGGACAGATGCATATGCCGAGCAAAATCGAAAAAAAGCAAGCCGC
>JAJWXI010000038.1 GCA_021641225.1 Collinsella aerofaciens
CACCTCGCAGCTCCGCCGCTTCACCCTGCCCGATTCGGCGCCCATCATGCGCCGTGTTATGGGCTTCCTTTCCGACCAGGCACGCACGCTCATCCATGCCGGCGTGTCGCGCGACCGCATCTGCATCGATCCCGGCCCGGGCTTTGGCAAGTCGGCCAACGAGGACATCGTCATCCAGCGCGAGACCGCCAAGATGGCGTCGCTGGGCTATCCGCTCATGTGCGCCGTGTCGCGTAAGCGCTTTGTGGGCGCCGTCTCGGGCGTGACCGAGGCCGCCGCGCGCGATGCCGCCACGTTTGGCGTGTGCCTGGGCGCCATCCAGGCCGGCGCCAATATCGTGCGCGTGCACGATGTCGCCGGCTTTGCGCAGTTCCTGAACGGTTACTGGGCCGTCGCCAAGCCGCAGCCGCGCCGCGCGTTTGTGGCCGTGGGCTCCAACCTGGGGCATCGCTGCGACAACATCCGCGCCGCGCGCGACATGATCGCCGAGATCCCGCTCACCTGCGTGTCTAACTGTTCGCGCATCTACGAGAGCGAGCCGGCCTACGAGACGCGCCAGGACGCGTTCGCTAACGCCGTCATCGAGATCAAGACCGAGCTGGCGCCGCTGGTGCTGCTCGACGAGCTCATGAAGATCGAGGCCGAGCTGGGCCGCGACCGTTCCAAAAAGGCCAAGGCCAACGGCCCGCGAACCATCGACCTGGACCTGCTGTGGATGGACGGCGAGACCCACGGCGGCAAAAAGCTGCGCCTGCCGCATCCGCTCATTGGCGAGCGCGACTTTGTGCTGGTGCCGCTCGAGGACCTGATGCACGACCCGGCGCGCTTCTTCCGCTACAACGGCGTCGAGGTCAAGGAGCCCGAGGACCGCGTGGGCCATATCGTGGGCGAATTGGGGCGTATGTAGATGATTGAGATGAATGCTGTTGCCGCTGGCACCGAGCTTGATGCCGCGCGCGACGCGGGCCGCGAGGGCGTGTCCGCGGGCTGGTGTGCGTGGAGTGCGGGCGATGCGTCGCTGACGTTTTCGCTGGTCGTGCGTCCCGATGTGAACATGCATGCCTTCCATGGCCTGCCGTTTGTGACCGCGATGGGCATGATGGACGCGCTCGTGGGCACGGCTTCGATGCCGGGGCTGGGCCTTGCCGGCAAGGTGGGCATTCAGTGGCCGAGTGACATCGTGTGCGGCGCGCCGGCGTTTGAGACGTCGCTCGCGCGTGTTGCCGTCAACGGTGGCGCCGGCGCCGCGGGCATGTTTGCCGCGGTGACGGTTGATATTGAGCGCGCGGCGCTGGGCGAGCTTGGCGTGGATATGGCAGATGAGGCGCTGATCGAGGCATTGGCCGCCGCCTTGCTGGTCCGCGTGGACACCTGGGCGGTTGCCGCCAACACACCACAGGGCGCTGCCGGTCCGCTGGCTCCGGTGCTGGGCGAGTACTTTGACATGGTGCCACTGCTGGGTCGTCAGGTCGCGGCGGTGTCGCCCAACGGTTTGCCGCTTGCGGTCGGTGTGTTTGCGGGCCTGGACATCTGGGGTCGCGCGACCATCAAGACCGATGCCGGCGAGCAGGAGTTTCCGCCCGAGGCCGTACGGATTCGCGGACTGTAACGCGAAGCGCCCGCGCTCAAAGATAGCGATGACAACAAGACCCTCCTCGGCTGTGCCGGGGAGGGTCTTGTTGTCTGGGGAATGGGTTGTCAGCACCCTATTCCTCAAAACTGAAAATCTTTCGATTTTGAGGAATAGAATTAAGCCAGCTCTGCCTTTAACGAGGTATATTCGTTGCAGAGCCTATTCCTCAAAACAGAAAATCTTTCGATTTTGAGGAATAGCGATAAAAGACCGCAGGGAGGCACCAATGAAACTCATCAATAGAACGTCATATATGGACACGTTGACGAGCCTTATTGGCGTACCGGACATCAAGGTCATAACGGGCATTCGCCGTAGCGGTAAGTCAAAATTGCTCGATGCCCTCCGCGATTACGTGGAGGCAAATCTGTTCAATTCGAATGTCATCCATATCAATTACAACCTCGACGAGTTCGAGGGCCTGCTCGAATATCATGCCCTGCTCGCCTATGTGAAAGAGCATCGAGTGTCCGACAAGCAAAACTTTCTGCTTATCGACGAGGTTCAGATGTGCGACGGCTTTGAACGTGCGATCAACAGCCTCCATGCATCCGAGCAGTACGACATCTTCATCACCGGATCGAACGCCTTTTTGCTGTCGAGCGATCTGTCGACGCTCTTTACGGGGCGCACGTTCGAGATCGAGGTTTTCCCATTCTCGTTTGAGGAGTATCGCTTCTATAGTGACGAGGGCGAGGTCGATCGCGACTTCGATGGGTACGCGAGAACCGGCGGTATGTCCGGCTCCTACCCTTATCCACTGCAGGAGCAGCGCTACCAATATCTCTCCAATGTCTTTAAGACGCTCATCGTGAGGGATATCGTGCAGCGGCATAACGTGAGAAACGAATCGGCACTGCTGCGCGTTGCCGATTACATGATGGACAACGTCTCCAACATAACGTCGGCACGCAACATTACGGATGTTTTGAATGCGGATGGGCTAAAGATTACGAACAAGACGGTCGGCACGTACATGGGGTACCTGTGCGATGCGTTTGCCTTCTATAAAGTTCGTCGGTACGACATTCGCGGCAAAAAATACCTTAAGAGCGGCGAGAAGTATTACCTGGCAGACCACGCGTTCAAATACGCACTGCTTGGTACACGTGATATGGATTGGGGACGCGTATACGAGAACATGGTGGCCATCGAGCTGCTGCGCCGCGGATACGAGGTATACGTCGGTGTGCTCTATAAAAAGGAAATAGACTTTGTAGCAATCAAGCGAAGCGAGAAGCTCTACATTCAGGTGAGCGACGACATCAGCTCGGATAAGACGTTTGAACGCGAGATTTCGCCACTGCTGAGCATTGGCGATGCGTATCCCAAGATGATTCTTGCCCGCACGCATCACGAGGCCACGGATCGCGATGGGGTGCAGATCGTGGACCTGGCGAGGTGGTTGTGCGGCGAGGCTTAGCAAAAAATCCTATTCCTCAAAACTGAAAAATTTTCGATTTCGAGGAATAGGATTGGCGGCTGGTTGCTGCGACCTGGCGTTTACTCTATCCCAGCTCCTGCATGCGGCGGTAGATTTCGCAGATACCCTTGATGGTGAGTTGCCCGTCGACCACGTCGAAGGCATCGGTCGAATCGGCGACGATGCCGGCGAGACCGCCTGTGGCGATAACGGTGGCATCGTCGCGTCCCAGCTCGCGCTTCATGCGAGCGACCAGGCCTTCGGCCATGGCGGCGGCGCCCATCACGGCGCCGACCTTGATGCATTCCTCGGTGTCGCGGCCGATGGCGTGCTCGGGCGCCTCGAGCGGCACGCTGGCGAGCTTGGCGGCACGGGCGGCAAGCGCGTCCATGGAGATGCGGATGCCCGGCGCGATCGCTCCGCCAATGTAATAGCCGTCCTCATCGATGACGTCGATATTGGTCGCGGTGCCAAAGTCCACCACGATCGCCGGGGCGCCGTAGAAAGTTTCGGCCGCAACGGCGTTGGCGATGCGATCGGCACCTACGGCCTGGGGGCGCGCCGCGCGCAGTTTGGTCACCGCGGCCGTCTGCGGCCCGATAACGATGGCGTCCGCCGCGATGCGGTCGGCCACGGTGTGCCACTCGCGCGAGAGCTGCGGCACCACGCCGGCGAAGGCGATCGCGTCGACCGCGTCGAGTGAGAGGTCGTACATCTTAAAGAAGCCCATCAGGCGCACATGGATTTCGTCGGCGGTATAGGAGCGGTCGGTGGGCATGCGCCACGACTGCACCAGCTCGTTTCCGTCAAACAGGCCCATGGCCGTCTGCGTGTTTCCCATATCGATAGCGAGCAGCATGTCTACTCCAGGTGTCGGCGTAAAAGGACGCGCACCATTGTATACGTGCCGTCGACGGCGCTCGGCTGCGATTCGTTTACGGTGATAGGGGCTGAGGGGTTTAAATATGAAGGAATTATGCTCTACGAGATTTTCCTTGCCGTTTACCGAACTCCCACGTAATATTCTTTCTTGCGCACATGAGGCGCCCAGACATTGCGGGGTGGAGCAGTCTGGTAGCTCGCCGGGCTCATAACCCGGAGGTCGTAGGTTCAAATCCTGCCCCCGCGACCAAGAACTTGCAGCTCGTCGGCCTAGCCGGCGAGCTTTTTTGTTATTCCGGGACCGTGTTTTCGGTCCAATTCTCAGCCTCTCAAACAAAATCTCGATCTGTAACATCTAGACCCGATTTGGGCGGCCAGGTGTTACAGACCGAGATGTTTCGGCAGGACGGTCTCCGTTTGTCTAGATCTGTAACACGAGGGACGGATTTTGCCGAGTTGTTGTTACAGATTGAGATTTTCTGGCAGGCGGGTTTGGTTTGTCTCAATCTGTAACAGGTAGGGGTCAAAAGTGGGTCTAGATGTTACAGATTGAGATGTTTGATCGGACCGAATTTGTTCGCCTCGATCTGTAACATCTAGGGTCGTTTTTGGTCTGCAGGTGTTACAGATCGAGACAAACCGACGGGCCGCCCCGCCCCATCCACCTGCTGCTACCTGCTATCCGCCGATTTCCGTTGTGTTGCTGTACCCCCATGTCATATCCTCTAGACAACTACGCGGCATCATCGCCGCCGCGCCTACAAGAGAGGAACGTCCATGACCGCACCTGCATCCAAGCTGCTCCAGCCCATTACGGTTGGCCCCCTTGAGCTCAAAAACCGCATTATGTTTCCGCCGCTGACCACTGGCTACGAGGAGCGCGACGGTTCCATTGGCGAGCGCAGCCTGGCCTTTTACGAGCGCCTGGCCCGTGGCGGCGTGAGCTACATCGTCATCGGCGACGTCGCTCCCGTCATGACCGCAAGTCCCACGCCCAAGCTGGCGACCGACGCTCAGATCCCCACGTTTAAGGCGCTGGCCGACGCCGTCCACAAGCACGGTGCCAAGGTCGCGCTGCAGCTGTTCCACCCCGAGTACGACGTGCCCGGTGTTGGCCGCATGGTCATGGGCTCCATGGCCGCCGCCAAGGCCGCGCAGGAGGCCAAGGCCGCCGGCGACGAGGAGACCTTTGCCGCCAAGATGGCCGAGTCCAACGAGATCCGCAAGCAGGCCTACGCCAAGCTGCACCACGACATGCAGCACTTTGTGAACGAGGCGAGCGTAGAGCAGCTCACCCAGATCAAGGAGGCTATCGCCGCCTCGGCCGCCCGCGCGCAGCAGGCCGGCATTGACGCTATCGAGGTCCACGGCGATCGCTTGGTGGGTTCGCTGTGCTCGGCCATCCTCAACAAGCGTACCGACGAGTACGGTGGCTCGTTCGAGAACCGCGTTCGCTACGCGCTGGAGGTCGTCGCCGCCATTAAGGAAGCCGCACCGCAGCTGATGGTGGAGTACAAGCTCCCCGTGATCATGGAGAACCCCGACGGCACGCCGCGCGGCAAGGGCGGCCTGCAGCCCGACGAGGCCTGCGAGTTCGCCAAGCTGCTCGAGGGTGCGGGCATCGATATGATCCAGGTCGCACAGGCCAACCACACCGGCAACATGGGCGACACCATTCCGCCCATGGGCGCCATGCCCTACAACTGGACGCTGCCCGTGGCCGAGCGCGTCAAGGCCCTGGTCTCCGTGCCGGTGGCAACCGTCGGCCGCGTGGTCTCGGTCGAGGCCGGTGAGAAGATTCTGGAAGACGGTTCGGCCGATATCATCGCGTACGGTCGCTCGCTCATGTGCGACCCCGACATTGCGCTGAAGGCCGCCACGGGTGAGCCCATTCGCGAGTGCCTCAACTGCAACAAGGGCTGCGTCGACGCGATTCAAAACCGCAAGTACATCTCGTGCGTGCTCAATGCCGAGAACGGCGACGAGGCGACCATCGCCATCAAGCCGGGCGAGGGCGACAAGAAGGTCGCCGTGGTGGGCGGCGGTATTGCCGGCTTGGAGGCCGCGCGCGTAGCGGCCAAGCGCGGCTACGACGTGACCGTCTATGAGGCGAGCGATCACTTGGGCGGCCAGATTGTGCTGGCAGCCGCGCCTCCGCGCAAGGACGAGATCATGCGCTCGGTCGAGTACTACGAGAAGATTCTGCCCGGCCTGGGCGTGAAGGTCGAGCTCAACCATGCCGCTACGGCCGAGGATCTCAACGCCGCCGACGCCGCGATTGTGGCTGTGGGCGCGCACGACGTGGTCATCCCCGTTCCGGGTGCCGACTCGGACAAGGTCGTCTCGAGCTGGGACGTGCTGGCCGGCAAGGTGGAGCTCAGCGGGCGCGTCGCCGTCATTGGCGGTGGCCTGGTGGGTACCGAGACTGCCGAGTACCTGCTGCAACACGGCTGCGAGGTGGCGATCGTGGAGATGCTCGACAAGATTGCCGCAGGCGAGTCCGAGACCATTCTGCCGCTGATTATGAGCGACTTTGCCGCCCACAACGTGGAGCAGCACGTTAAGACCCGCCTGACCGCCATTACCGACGAGGGCGTGGAGGCCGTTCGTACCACCGAGGACGGCGCCGAGGAGCCGGTGAAGATCGCCTGCGATTACGTGGTGATGGCCGTGGGCTCGAAGGCCAACGCGTTTGACCTGGATGGCGTGACGGTGCCCGTGACCTGCGTGGGCGACTGCTCGGGCGAGCGCACCGCCGACATCGCGAGCGCCATTCGCACGGCGTATCACGCGGCCAACGAGCTGTAGTTGAACATCGCGGCCAGGCGGGGCGGTAGCACGGATCCGCCTCGCCCGGCTGTGTCCCGTCGGGTGTCAACCGGTGCGGGGCCTGCAAGCGCAGCAGGCCCCGCCCTTTTTGTTTTGCTCCGGTGGATGGCAATGCGCGGTAATCATGAGGAGTAAGGACGTCTACTGCCTTGCCGATTACTCAAAATTATTGGGGGAGGGGTTAATAACTATATCCTCTATGCCAAAGGACATAAAGAGATGCCAATTTTGTTGACAAGCGAATGACGATTAGCTGCGAGTCAGCTACCAGCGTAAATAATCGATAAAGAAATGTCATAAATTGGTGCCAAATGCCCAGATAACACCGCGTCTATTTTAATTAACTGCTTTGAGCAAACAGTAAAATGCTACTATCTAACTTGCACGTAAGAAAGCAGATTAACGGTTAAGGCTAAGAAGTGGCAGGTATGTCGGAAGCAACTAGGACTCGCACGCATGCGCCCGAGGTTAGGCAGCGCGCCGTCGAGATCCTCCAAGAGGGGGTCGGTCATCGCGCCCTCGCCGCGGAGCTTGGCATTCCCCAGGCCACGGCTCGTCAGTGGGCCCGCGCGTATGCCGTGGGCGGTGCCGACGCCGTTCTCAACGCCGGTTCGCATCATCACACCTATTCGTACGAAGTTAAGCTCGCCGTGGTCAAGGACCGCTTGGAAAATGGCTTAACGGTTCGCGAGGCCATGATCAAGCACAAGATTCCCAGCGAGTCTTCGGTCAAGGCTTGGTGCCGCCAGTATCGCGAGAGCGGTGAGTCCGCGCTGGTCGATAAGCCGCGCGGTCGCAAGCCGCGCGTTAAAAAGGCGGAATAGCGAACGGGATGGTGCGCCCACGGGGGCGCATTTTTCTTGCCGCGCCAACTTTTTGGACCGTCGTGAGCCTACTGGAACATCCTCCAAAGTGGTTAATAAACCGCGCGCAGTGGCCCGTGCGCCCGCCGCCGCGATAGGGGGAGCGTCGCCTCTCTGCTCCAAAGCGGACGTATCCTTACCCCGTACGCCTAAAACTCCCCAGTTGACCGAAAACCCGCCGCCGCTACTCCTCAACTGAGCTATAACGTTAAACAATTGCAGCGTTTTTGCATGGGGGAGTGATGGTATGACGCTACTGTATTTCCTTACCCTGTTTCCGCTGGTACCGGCGCTGGGCATGCTGCTCGCGCGCGGTGACCGCGCCCGCGATGCGGTAGGGCTTGTAGGCTCCGGCATTATTATGGCGGTGACAGTCGTAGTCGCCGTCATGTTTTTTGGCACGGGTCCGCAGAGCTTTGAGGTCGCCCCCGGCACCTCGCATGTGCTCTCGATCATCAGCTCCGTCATCGACGTAATTCTGTGCGCCGTCATCCTGTACAACGCGTTCAAATATAGGAACGCGCTTACCGGTGTGCTCGGCGTGGTGCAGCTGGTGGGCTCGCTCGCCTTTGCAGCCATGACGCTGCCCGCGGCCGAAGCCGTCACGGCGACGCCGCTCTACCTGGACTACATGAGTGTGATCATGGTCCTCGCCGTCGGCATTGTCGGCAGCCTAATCTGCGTGTATGCCCTGGGCTACATGAAGGACTTCCAGGCTCATGACGAGCACGAGGCTGCGCTGCGCGGGCAGACCGCGCCCGACCGTCGCCCGCAGTTCCTGACGCTTATGTTCCTGTTCCTCTCGGCCATGTTCGTCATCGTGACGAGCGACAACCTTGAGTGGCTGTTCTGCGGCTGGGAAATCACCACCGTGTGCTCGTTCCTTATGATTGGCTACACGCGCACGCCCGAGGCCATCAAGAACGCCTTCACCCAGATCATCCTCAACATGCTGGGCGGTATCGCGTTTTTGGCCGGACTCATGTACCTGCACGTTAACGGCATGCCGCTGACCATCTCGGGCATGATCGAGCTTTCCGGCGCCGGAACCGCGCAATCTGCGCTGCTGGTGATGCCGGTCATTCTGTTGTCGCTCGCCGCGCTCACCAAGGCCGCACAGATGCCGTTCCACACTTGGCTGTTGGGTGCCATGGTTGCCCCCACTCCCACGAGCGCCCTGCTGCACTCGTCAACCATGGTCAAAGCCGGCGTGTTCCTGATGGTCAAGCTGAGCCCGCTCTATGCCATCTATCCCGTGACTGGCTTTATGGTCACGAGTGTGGGTGCCATCACGTTTTTGCTCGCTGCCCTCATGGCCATCTCGCAGAGCAACGCCAAACGCGTGCTCGCGTACTCCACCATTTCCAACTTGGGCCTTATCAGCGCCTGCCTGGGCGTCGGCGCGCCCGAGGCCGTGTGGGCCGCGATCTTCCTGATCCTGTTCCATACGGTGGCAAAGTCGCTGCTGTTCCTGTGCGTGGGCACGGCCGAGCATCATATCGGCAGCCGCAATATCGAGGACATGGACGGCATGTTCAGCCGCATGCCGCACCTGACGCGCCTGATGATGCTGGGCATTATGGGCATGTTTGTGGCGCCGTTTGGCATGCTCGTGTCCAAGTGGGGCGCCCTGGTGGCGTTTGCGCAGACCGGCAACGTGCTCATGATCATGGTACTTGCCTTTGGCTCGGCCGCGACGTTTTACTTCTGGGGCAAGTGGCTTGCTAAGCTTTCGGGCGTCGATCCCACGGCTCAAAACGTTGAGGTCAATGTCCACAAGACCGAATGGATGGCGCTTAACACCATCGCCGCGCTGCTGATTCTGTGCTGCGTGGCGTTCCCGGTTATCTCGAGCGGTCTGGTGTCGCCCTACTTGGCCATGGTGTTTGGTCGCGTGCCGTACGTTATCGGCAAGGACGCCATGTATCTGATGGTGGTTATCGTGGCGTTTATCGCCGTGGTGCTGCTGACGTCGTTCCGCGTGAGCAATAAGCCGCATGTCAACGTATATCTTTCGGGTGTGGGAACCGACAATTACCGCCATTTCCGCGGCTCGATGGGACACGAGGTGAAGGCCGAAAAGCGCAATTGGTACTCGGAGGACGCCCTTGGCGAGAAGCGTATTGGCCCCGCGGGTAGCGTCGTGTGTTGCAGCATTATCTTGTTTGCGCTGCTGTGTTGCGCGTGGATTGGGCCCGAGCGGCTTGCCATGAGCGCGCCCTCGGTGTTGCGCGGCAAGTATTTTGAAGGTTCGGGTGTCGTGGGCATTTTTATTGGTACCGTGGCGTTTGCCCTGCTGGCGCCGCTTGTGGGCGGCCTGATCGACGGCGTTGACCGCAAACTTTCGGCTCGCATGCAGGGCCGCGTGGGCCCGCGCCTGCTGCAGCCCTTCTACGACGTTGCCAAGCTGCTGCGCAAGGCCCCTGCCAGCGTAAACACCATGGATGATACCTACATGGCGTGCGCGCTCATCTTTACCGTCGTGGGCGGCGGCATCTTTGTGTCGGGCTCCAACACGCTGCTGTGCGCTTTTATGGTGACGCTCGCCGCGATCTTTGTGGTGCTGGCGTCCGCCTCGACGCAAAGTCCGTTTGCGCAGGTCGGCGCCGATCGCGAGTTGCTGCAGGTTATGAGCTACGAGCCCGCCGTTCTGCTGATGAGCGTGGGCCTGTATCTCGCCACCGATAGCTTTGATTCCATCGCCGTGACCGGGCAGTCGGCGCCCATCATCGTGTACAGTGCGCCCATTTTCCTGGCGCTGCTTGCGGTGCTCACCATCAAGCTACGCAAGTCGCCGTTCGACCTTTCGTACTCGCATCACGCGCATCAGGAGATTGTCCAGGGCGTCGCCACCGAGATGAGCGGCGGCACGCTGGCCAAGATGACCCTTATGCACTGGTGCGAGACCGTGCTGTTTTTGATGTGGGTGGGCATGTTCTTTGTTTGGGACAACCCGGTGAGCTGGGTGGTCGCCCTGGTCGTGATGGCCGCGACGTATTTTGTCGAGGTGCTGATCGACAACACCTTCGCACGCAGCACCTGGCGCAGCTGCTTTAAGCTCGGCTGGGGCGTGGCGCTGGTGTTTGGCCTGCTCAACCTTATGCCCATCCTCGTCGACGTGTTTATTTAGGAGGCGGCATCCATGGATCATAAAATGTCGCGCTCGCCGTGGGTTATTCATTACGACGGCTCGAGCTGCAACGGATGCGATATCGAGGTGCTGGCCTCGCTCACGCCGCTGTTCGATGCGGAGCGCTTTGGCGTGGTCAACACCGGCAACCCCAAGCATGCGGATATCTTTTTGGTGACGGGGTCGGTCAATGCCCAGAACCTGCCCGTCGTGCGCCAGATTTACAACCAGATGCTCGAGCCCAAGTGCGTGGTGGCGTGCGGCATCTGCGCGTGCTCGGGCGGCGTGTTCCGCGATGCCTACAACGTGATTGGCGGCGTGGACCGCGCGATTCCCGTGGACGTGTACGCGCCCGGGTGCGCCATTCGCCCCGAGACCGTGATCGATGCCATCGTGGAGGCGTGCGGCATCCTGGACCAGAAGGAGGCCGTGATGCGCGCCGGCGGCGATCCGCTCACCGTGGGCGGTGCCGCCACCTGGGATGGTGGCGTTGAGCTGGGCGAGGACGGGTTTGTGGCCGCGGCGGAGGCCGGCGACACGCCCGCTGGGACGCCCGCCGCGCCCGTCGCTGCGAAGGAGGCCGAGTAATGCAAAAGGCTATCTATACCACCGTCGGGATCGACGAGCTCCTGTCGCATGTCCAGGCGCTCAAGGGCGTCGGCGCGCGCTTTGTGCAAATGCACGCCGAGCGCAACGTCGACGACGGTTCGTATCGCTTGGTCTATACGTTTATCAACGTTCATGCTGCTCAGGAGCATATTGCGCAGGACGGCAGCTATGCAATCGAGAACCTGGTGGTTGAGGGCATCGACCAGTACCAGGAGATTCCGTCCATCAGCTCGTATTATCCGGCGGTATTCCCGTTTGAAAATGAGGTCCACGACCTGTTTGGTCTTGCCATTACCGACATGCAGATCGACTTTAAGGGCTTTTTCTACCAGATCTCGACTGCCGAGCCCATGAGCGTTATCACACCCGAGGTGAAGGCTGCGCGTGAGAAGGCCATGAAGGTCCGCGCGGCTGCCGAGGCCAAGGCGCGCAAGGCCGCTGCCGAGAAGGCCGCTGCTGCTACGGGGGAGGGCGCCGGCGATGCCGCGGGTACTGCTGCCGCCAAGCCCGCTGCGGCCGCCGGCTCCGATGCTCAGCACGATGAAGCCGCTGCGAAGGCCGCGCTCAAGGCCGCCGAGATGGAGGCAAAGCTCGCCGCCATGGATCCCGAGAAAGCGGCCAAGGTCCGCGCGGCGCTTGCCGCCAAGGCCGCCCGCGACAAGCAGAAAGAGGAGGCGTAAGGTCCATGGCACATCGCTCCGTTATTCCGTTTGGCCCACAGCACCCGGTGCTGCCCGAGCCGCTTCATCTAGACCTGGTGATCGAGGACGATCGCGTCATCGAGGCAATTCCGCAGATCGGCTTTGTGCACCGCGGACTCGAGAAGCTTACCGAAAAGCGCGACATGCATCAGTTTGGCTACATCGCCGAGCGCATCTGCGGCATTTGCGCCGTGGGCCACAGCTGCGGCTATGCCAGCGCCTGTGAACGCATGCTTGACATCGAGGTGCCCGGCCGCGTGCAGTATATTCGCACCATTTTGCACGAGCTTTCGCGCATCCACTCGCATCTATTGTGGCTGGGCCTGCTCGCCGATGCCTTTGGCTTTGAGGCGTTGTTCTATCGTTCGTGGACGCTGCGCGAGCAGATACTCAAGATCTTTGAGAGCACGTGCGGCGGTCGCGTGATCCTGTCGATTAACGAGATCGGCGGCCTTAAGCACGATATCGAGGATTCCGAGCTGGCGGGCATTGTCCAGACGCTCGATGCCATGCGTCCTGACTACGAGGCCCTGGTGCATACGTTTTTGGACGACGACAGCTGCGGCGAGCGCCTGCACGGCGTGGGCGTGATCAGCAAGAAGGACGCACTGGAGCTTTCGATGGTCGGCCCGTTCGGCCGCGCCTCGGGCGTGGACTATGACGTGCGCATGTTTGGCGACGGCGCCTATGCGGATCTGGCTGCATTTGAGCCAATTGTCGCTACCGATGGCGACTGCTATGCCCGCTGCCAGGTGCGTTGCGCCGAGGTCACGCAGGCTATGGACATCATCAAGGAGCTTGTGGGCAAGATTCCGCACGACGGTATCGGTGGGCGTACCAAGCTCACGCCGGCCGACGGCGCGCGCGGCGAGGTTGTGATTGAGCAGCCGCGCGGCGAGGCGTATTACTATGTGCGCGGCAACGGCACCAAGAACTTGGACCGTTTCCGCGTGCGCACGCCGACGTCGCAAAATCTAGCGGGTCTGACGCATGCGCTGCAGGGCGTGCTCATTGCCAACGTGCCTATGATTATCCTGACCATCGACCCCTGCATTAGCTGCACGGAAAGGTAGGCGCGGCATGAGTTTGCTGACATTTGCCAAGACGGCCTTGGGTTCTATGGTCAAGCAGCCGGT
>JAJWXI010000039.1 GCA_021641225.1 Collinsella aerofaciens
TCAGTAGTATTTGTCCCAAATCTTAAGAATTTTGTTGGCCGAATCGCTTGACAATAGTGGTTCGGCCATTTTCTATTCCGAGCCCTCAGTCTGAGCCTTCACCCGCGCATAAGCGCGCACGATACGAGAGACGGTACTCTTGCTGATTCCCGTATACCGTTCAATCTCGCGCACCGTGTAGCCGCCATCGTGCAGGGCGAAAATGATTCCGTCTCGCCGCGCGGGTGCTACGGTCTTGAGCTCATTGAGCGGAACGCCCAGGCGCTTCGCCATCTTGTCGGCAAACGCACGCCGCTCCCACTCCGTCTCATCCATATCGTGAATCACCGGAACGGAACCATCGGGCATCGACAGAGAATAATCCAGAAACCCCTTGGCAGACTCAAAGAGCTCAAGCACACAAGAAGGGTCCGAAAATCCCCTCGTCGCATCGTTGTCATACGCTCGCAGATACTCGGCAAAGCTGCTCCAGGGATAACGCTCGATCAGGGCGATACCCGCCTCCTGCGGATTAGCGTGAACATAGCGAATGGCAGCCATTAGATAGCGGTCGGTATCGAGCGAACGCCGGTCAAAACGGTTCTGGAACAGATGACCCGTGCGCCCCGTGCGTTTATTGAACCGCCGCGCGTACGTCAAAAGCAGCCGGTGCATCGCCGCGCTCATCGCGTCCTCGTAATCTGCAAGCACCAGATGCACGTGATTGCCCATAAGGCACCAGGCGATAACCGTCACGCCCGCCTCGCGGCAGCACTCGCGCATCAGCTCCAAAAACTCCCACCGGTCTTCATCGCCCTCAAAGATGAGCTGCTTGCCCACACCGCGGGCGCAGACATGGTAAAAGCCGGTAACCGTTCTCCAAACGCGCTGCATGGCGCTCCCTTCGCCGGAATCTGATTGCCATCCAATACAGCACGATTGAAGCGTGCCATCAAAACATTCACGCAAAACAATACACTCGCGCGGCCAAAGGCAGTAAACGGGCGGCGAACGGCACCGTTGCAACAGGTCAGACCCCGCAACGCATACAAGAGCTGACCAAAAGCTTGCCCAAGACGAACCCCCTCTACGGAAGTTCGCGACCACAGAACATATAGTTAAACCGTTTCAATTAAAACTTCCGGACTTCTCGCTACGAAAACTGAGCCGTTCGCCGAATATTCCGTGCATTTCGCGGTATTATAGGGGCTGCATGTCATGTCCCTTTCGAAGGGTCGCCCGGCAATCGCCAGCCACGACCCCCAGACGGGACGCCAACACGATAGAGAGGAGAGGCATGCAGTACTCACAGGAAGTGGAGAACATGTGCCCCGTTGCCAAGGGTGCATACCACGGCCCCGCACCCATCCCCGAGGAGGGCAAGTGGGTCCAGGCTAAGGAGATTTCCGACATCTCCGGTCTTACGCACGGTGTGGGTTGGTGCGCACCTCAGCAGGGCGCCTGCAAGCTCACGCTGAACGTCAAGGACGGCATCATCGAGGAGGCCCTCGTTGAGACCATCGGCTGCTCGGGCATGACCCACTCTGCCGCCATGGCTTCCGAGATCCTTCCCGGCAAGACCATCCTCGAGGCCCTCAACACCGACCTCGTCTGCGACGCCATCAACGTTGCTATGCGCGAGATCTTCCTGCAGATCGTTTACGGCCGCAGCCAGACCGCGTTCTCCGAGGGCGGCCTGCCCGTGGGCGCCTCCCTCGACGACCTCGGCAAGGGCCTTCGCTCTCAGGTCGGCACCATGTTCGGCACCAAGGCCAAGGGCGCTCGTTACCTCGAGCTCGCTCAGGGCTACGTCACCCGCATGGCTCTCAACGACAAGAACGAGATCATCGCATTCGAGTTCCTGAACCTCGGAAAGTTCACCGACGCCGTCAAGGCCGGCAAGACCCCCGAGGAGGCCATCGCTGGCGCTATGGGCCACTATGGTCAGTGGGAGAACGCTGCCAAGTACATCGACCCGCGCACCGACGAGGAGACCCACTCCGTCGCCAGCGTGTTCCCGGTTCACGAGTAGAAAGGGAGGGAAATAACTATGACTGTTACGTTCGAAGGTTACGAGCGCCGCGCTGACAAGATCAACAAGTGCCTCGCCGACAACGGCATCGCCTCCCTCGAGGAAGCTCTGCAGATCTGCACCGACAAGGGCTTCAACCCGCGTGAGATCGTCAACAACACCCAGTCCATCGCCTTCCAGAACGCCGAGTGGGCCTACACCCTCGGCTGCGCTCTCGCTGTCAAGCGTGGCGCCAAGACCGCTTCTGAGGCTGCCGCCATCATCGGCGAGGGCATCCAGGCCTTCACCGTTCCCGGCTCCGTCGCTGAGGACCGCAAGGTCGGTCTGGGCCACGGCAACCTGGGCGCTATGCTGCTCTCCGACGACACCGAGTGCTTCGCCTTCCTGGCCGGCCATGAGTCCTTCGCTGCCGCTGAGGGCGCTATCGGCCTGGCTCTGAACGCCAACAAGGCTCGCAAGAAGCCGCTGCGCGTTATCCTTAACGGTCTGGGCAAGGACGCCGCCCAGATCATCGCCCGCATCAACGGCTTCACCTATGTGAAGACCC
This sequence comes from Collinsella aerofaciens, assembly GCA_021641225.1. GTDB lineage: Bacteria > Actinomycetota > Coriobacteriia > Coriobacteriales > Coriobacteriaceae > Collinsella > Collinsella aerofaciens_AJ. The sequence goes on from JAJWXI010000039.1 coordinate 2,559, forward strand.
AGTTCGACTACTACACGGGCGAGCTCAAGGTCGTCGAGACCATCCCCTACTCCGATGGTCCCCGCGCTGCCGTTAACTGCTACGGCTCCGACGACGTCCGCGAGGGCGTTGCCATCATGTGGCACGAGAACGTCGACATCTCGATCACCGGTAACTCCACCAACCCCACGCGCTTCCAGCACCCCGTCGCTGGCACCTACAAGAAGGAGCGCATCGAGGCTGGCAAGAAGTACTTCTCCGTCGCTTCTGGTGGCGGCACTGGCCGTACCCTGCACCCGGACAACATGGGCGCCGGCCCTGCCTCTTACGGCATGACCGACACCATGGGCCGTATGCACTCCGACGCCCAGTTCGCCGGTTCTTCCTCCGTGCCTGCGCACGTCGACATGATGGGTCTCATCGGCATGGGCAACAACCCCATGGTCGGTGCCACCGTCGCCTGCGCTGTCGCCGTCGAGGAGGCCCTCAAGGCCTAATCGCGCCCGCGCGATGCTCAAATAGTTGAGCTTTGGAGCCGCTACCTTTCGGGGTAGCGGCTCTTTTTGTTTACGCTATCGCAGGGTAGCGAATGCCGATATATCAGTTGGGGCGAAATACGAGATGTGACGAGATGAAACGTCAGAGCGTCCATGACGCCCACCTGTCATATGTGCCCTTTACCGATTTGCCGAGTCTTTGCGGCCCCATTACCGATCACCCGTGCGACAATGCGCCGGACGAGAAAGGAATCCGATGGAATCGACTGATGTACTGGTAATTGGATCTGGCATTGCGGGCCTTTGTGCCGCCATCGAAGCGGCACGCACGGGTGCAACCGTCACTGTGGCAAGCGCCGGCAAGACTATGAGTGGATCGAGCTTCTTCCCCGGAACCTGGGGGCTGGGGCTTATCGGACCCGTTAACGAAGACGACGAACAAGACCTCATCGATACCATCCAGACCGTTGGTGGCGGCGTCGCCGACCCCCAGCTTGTCCAGACGTTTGTCCACGGCATTCCCCAGGCAATTGAATGGCTCGAGCAAGACTTGGGCGTTGAGCTCCAGCGTCCGCAAAGCGCTGAGAGCGCTCAGCAAAAGCAGTTTATCCCCTGCTTTGACCACAAGACGCGCATGTGGCGCGGCCTTACCCGCAAACCCCTTGAGGACGCGTGTACGGCCCAGATCGAGTCTCTCGGCATTCGCCTGCTCCCCCGCCACGAGCTTATAGACCTTGTTGAGGACACGAACGGCAGAATAACCGGAACCGTGCTCTACGACCTCACCAAAGATCGAATCGTGCCCTTTGCTGCCAAGGCCACGATCATCGCAGCCGGTGGCACTGGCGGCCTGTTCGAGCGCAGCCTTACATCGGCTGATGTGCTCAGCTCCTCGCAGGCCATCGCACTGGCGCACGGCGCATCGCTTACTAATATAGAATTCATGCAGATGATGCCCGGCTTTATCGAGCCCAAACGAAACCTTGTCTTTAACGAGAAGACCTGGCGTTACGTCAAGTTCGACCAACCGGTCGATATTGCCGACGAAAAGTTGGACGATCTGCTTGAGCAACGCTCCGGATATGGCCCCTTCACCTCGCGCTTGGCCTCCCGCGCCATCGACCTCGTCATAGATCAGGCAGGTGCAGAGGGCCTGGCGCTCCACTACGACTTCCCCCGCGAGGACATCCCCGAGTTTGTGCAGACCTTTGCCACCTGGCTACAAGACGAGCACGGCATCGCGCCGACCGACGAGATGCGCGTGGCGATGTATGCCCACGCCGCCAACGGCGGTATCAAAATCGACAAGACCGCGTACACGGGCGTTGAGGGCCTCTACGCCTGCGGTGAGGCAACAGGCGGCATGCACGGCGCCGACCGCATCGGCGGCTTGTCGAGTGCCAATGGCATCGTGTTCGGACGCATCGCAGGCGCATCAGCGGCTCAAGCAGCGCTGGACGCTCCCAAGGCGGGCGCTCCGATGGATATCGCCCTCCCCCAGCATGGCATAGCTACAGCAGACGCCGAGCGCCTGACCCGCTGCCTCAAACGCACAATGAGTACCTACTGCATGATCAACAGGACCGAAGTTGGCCTTTCCAAGGCGCTGCAAGAGCTTGAGGGCTTGAAGACGGAGGCAACGACCTTGAGCACACAGAAAGTCCAGGACAGCGAAGTCGCAGCCCTCGCCCGCCTGCAATCGCAGATTCAACTAGCACAGGAAATGGTCAAAGCCATGCGCGCACGGACCGAAAGTCTCGGATCGCACTATCGCGCAGACTAGGCTGAGCACCCATCTAGAGCAGAACACAGCTTCTCGATATTTATTGAGCCCAACGGCGACTTTAACACCATTGAAATTATGCTAGAAAAGAAACGCCATCATATCCGTGATATAGACCCTTTTATGTCCTCGCGGTCGCGTATCCTCTTTAGGCATGTAGCTACCACATGATGAAGGCGAATAACGCGTAGCCCACCGACCAGAGAGGAAGAGATATGGAAGACCCCATCCAGGCCGAGATAATCCTGTACCAGTCCGAGGGGGCAAACGTGCCGGTACAGGTCTACTACAAGGATGAGACCCTTTGGGTCTCACAGGCGGCGATGGCCGAGTTGTTTGACGTCACCGTGCCGACAATCTCGGCGCACCTGAAGAACATTTATGACAGCGGAGAGCTACAAAAGGCCAGCTCAACTAGTTTTTTAGAACTTTTCGAAAAAACCTCCAAGGGAGGCAGGCCGAAGACTTTCTATAACCTCGATGCGGTAATCGCCGTCGGGTACCGCGTCAACTCGATGCGCGCGACCCGCTTCCGCCAGTGGGCCACGGCGACCCTCAAGGAGTACATCACCAAGGGATTCGTCCTCAACGACGACATGCTCAAGAACGGCCGGCCCTTCGGCAAGGACTACTTCGACGAGCTGCTCGCCCGCATCCGCGACATCCGCGCGAGCGAGCGGCGTGTGTGGCTCAAGATCACCGACATCTTCCAGGAGTGCAGCTTCGACTACGACAAGGACTCGACCATGGCCAAGAACTTCTACGCCGCAGTCCAGAACAAGATGCACTACGCCGTCACCGGACATACCGCGGCCGAGATCGTCCAGGGGCGCTCCGACCCGTCCAAGCCCAACATGGGGCTCACGTCATGGAAGGGTGGCCCCGAGGGGCGCATCCACTCCTCGGACGTCACCGTAGCCAAGAACTACCTGTCCAAGGACGAGATCAGGCAGCTGAACCGCCTCGTCACGATGCTGCTCGACACGCTCGAGGACAGGGCCGAGCGGCACGTCCTAACGAGCATGGAGGACTGCGAGCGCCTGCTCGACGGCTTCCTGACATTCAGCGGGCGCGAGGTGCTCAAGGGCCTCGGCAACCGCAACAAGAAGACGGCGGACAAGATCGCCAAGGAGCGCTTCCACGAGTTCCAGAAGCTCCAGGACAAGACCTACGAGAACGACTTCGAGCGGATGGTGAAGCATATGAACGGGAAAGCGTGATCTGAAGCACGGAGAAGCAAAACGCCAGTTGCCTCACCATTTTCGTGACGTCACGAAAATGGTGAGGCAACTTGACCGCGCTAGTCGCGGCCAATAGTTTGAACTACGGTATTGACGCGGAAACTCCAAGGGCTCTGTGACAGATAGTGCAGTCACCCTCAGGGACGATCGCCTTTCTTGTTTCCAAACACACAAAATGCTCGATAGTCAGGTTCCTCAGCTCCGCGCCCTTTCGGGTCCGACCCCATGCGAGGTCAACAAAAAAGCGACCAGCCTAAGCCAGTCGCTTTAACATGCTTTGGTGGGCCGTCAGGGGGTCGAACCCTGGACCTTGGGATTAAGAGTCCCCTGCTCTACCAACTGAGCTAACGACCCAAAGCTAAAGTCCGTTGTGGCGGACTTTAGAGGAGATATCGTGTGGTGGGCCGTCAGGGGGTCGAACCCTGGACCTTGGGATTAAGAGTCCCCTGCTCTACCAACTGAGCTAACGACCCGATATCAACACGAAGCAAGAACTGGGGTGGGTAAAGGGACTCGAACCCTCGACCTACGGGACCACAACCCGTCGCTCTAGCCAACTGAGCTACACCCACCGTGTCCTGTGCGCTTCGCGCTCGACTATTATTGCAAGGAACGCCACGCGATGCAAGCCCCAATTTTCAAGAATTTTGAAAAGAGTTTTTCGAGACCATTTCGAGCATTTCCCACCGGTTTCATAGGAGTAAACTTGCCCCACTGCAAATGCTCGAAAGGACCGGCATGAAAGAACTCTCCAACCGCACGGCAACGTTTACCGATTCGGTCATCCGCCGCATGACGCGCATCTCCAATAAGTACGGCGCCGTCAACCTGTCGCAGGGCTTCCCCGACTTTGATCCCCCAGTGCAGCTGCTCGATAGCCTCAGCACCATCGCCACCGACCCCAAGCCGCTTTACCACCAGTACTCCATCACCTGGGGCTCCCAGGCCATGCGCGAGGCGCTTGCCGCCAAGCAGGAGCACTTTATGGGCATGCCGATCAACCCCAACGAAAATATCGTAGTCACCTGCGGCTCCACCGAGGCCATGATGGCCGCCATGATGACGGTCACGAACCCCGGCGACAAGGTCGTCATTTTCTCGCCGTTCTACGAGAACTACGGCGCTGACACCATTCTCTCGGGGGCCGAGCCCATCTATGTGCCGCTCAACCCGCCCACCTTTGACTTCGACCGTGAGGTCCTCGAGGCGGCCTTCCGCGACAACGATCCCAAGGCGATCGTCCTGTGCAACCCGTCCAACCCCTGTGGCAAGGTCTTTACCCGCGAGGAGCTCACCTTTATCGCCGACCTGTGCATAAAGTACGACGCCTACTGCATAACCGACGAAGTCTACGAGCACATCGTCTACGCTCCCCACGAGCACGTCTATATGACCACGCTGCCCGGCATGTTCGAGCGCACCATCAGCTGCAGCTCGCTATCCAAGACCTACTCCATCACCGGCTGGCGCTTGGGCTACACCATCGCTCCAGCCGAAATCACCGAGCGCATCAAAAAGGTCCACGACTTCCTCACCGTAGGCGCCGCCGCTCCCCTGCAAGAGGCCGTCGTTACCGCCCTCAATTTCGACGATAGCTATTACCGGGAGGTCCTCGACCTCTACACCGCCAAGCGCGACCTATTCTGTCAGGGACTCGACAGCATCGGCCTCACGCACAACGTGCCGCAGGGCGCCTACTACGTGATGATGGATATCTCGGAGTTTGGCTATGACAGCGACCTCGACTTCTGCGAGGATTTGGCCTCCAAGGTGGGCGTGGGCGCTGTTCCCGGATCGAGCTTCTTCCGCGAGCCCGTCAACCACCTCATCCGCTTCCACTTTGCCAAGCGAGACGAGACGCTTAACGCGGCGCTGGAGAACCTCAAGTCTCTGCGTGATAAAATCGAGCCGCGCGGGTAATGACGGCCGGGCAGCTAAAGTAACCAAAGAAGCCTCGCACCGCCCGCCGCGTTGCGAGGCTTCTTTTTATAGCGCTTTCTTAAATAGTTTAGAGCGCTATACTTTAGTCACGGAGCAACTCGTCCCGGAGAGAGGAATATTATGGCAGAGCAGCAGCTTATCGGAGCGCTCGAGGCCGGCGGCACCAAGATGGTCTGCGCCACGGGCTATGCAGACGGCACGGTCCTGGAACGCGAGCAGATTGCGACCACGACCCCGCAGGAGACCGTTGAGGCCGTCAACGCATGGTTTGCCGACAAGGGCATCGCCGCGCTGGGCATCGGCGCCTTTGGCCCCACCGCAGTCAACCCTGCCTCGCCCCAATACGGCAAGATCCTGGAGACGCCCAAAACGGCATGGCGCTACTTTGACCTGCTGGGCACCATCCAAAACGAGCTCAATATTCCCTGCGGCTACGACACCGACGTCAACGTCGCCTGCCTGGGCGAGGTCACCTTTGGTTGCGCCCAGGGCCTCACTGACGTGGTGTATCTGACCATCGGTACCGGCGTGGGCGCCGGCGTGCTCTCGGGCGGTAAGCTCGTGCACGGCATGATGCATCCCGAGGCCGGCCACATCCTGGTCACTCGCGACCCGCGCGACACCATTGGCGAGCACAGCGGCTGCCCCTTCCACGACAACTGCCTCGAGGGCCTCATCGCCGGTCCCGGCGTCAAAAAGCGCTGGGGTGGCAAGAGCGCCGGAGAGATGGCCGATGACCCGGAGGCCATGGACCTGCTCGCCGGCTATCTGGCGCAGGCACTCATGACCTACATCCTATGCTACGCACCGCAGAAGATCGTCATCGGTGGCGGCGTGGCCGACCACACCCCCATCGTGCCGCTCGCGCGCAAGAAGTGCGCCGAGATGCTCAACGGCTACATCGTCACGCCCGAGATGGCCGACATCGATAGCTACATCGTCAACAACAGCCTCGAGGGCAAGCAGGGCATTATGGGCTGCTTGGCCCTGGGCGCACAGGCGCTTCAGTAACAGACGCACCCGCAGGGCGTGGCGCGCCCGGCAAATCCGACCTACGGAACAACGCCACCACGCCCCATATAAGCCCTCGAATAAAAAAGCCGCCTAGGACCAAACAATACGTCCTAGGCGGCTTTTTTGGCGCACATCAGCGACCGTAAGAGATATCGGAGCACAACGCCCGTTGCCGCTCCACAGCAGTCGATCATCACATCGGTGATCATGCCGGCACGTCCCGGCACAAAGAGCTGAATCGTCTCGTCGATCGAGGGAATCAGCAGCAGGAACACCGCCGTGGGCAGCAGCACGTCAAAGGTGCGCCGCCCCTCATAATCAAAGGCATGCGTTGCCAGGATGCCGAGCACCATATACTCGGTAAAATGCGCGCACTTGCGAACAACAAAGTTGGTCACCCATGCATATGGAAGTCCCACGCCGTGCAGGAAACCGCGGATAGCTTCCATGACCGTTAGGCTCAGCGAGCCCGACCCCGAGCCGGGAACCAGCGAATTGCCCCAGATCAAGAGCGCCATCAGGCAGGTCACGACCGCCCATTTTCGATTGATCTTAACCATGCAGAAGTTATGCCTCCGCGCGGAGCGGCGCGAAGCTGGCGGTACCGCCCTCGATAACGCTCAGATAGGCACGGCCCGTACGCTTGGCGGTAGAGGACTGCAGGCGCTCGATCTCTTCCTCGAGGATCTGATTGACGCGCTCGTGACGACGATTTTCCATAATGCCGGCGGCAATAGCCTCGGCCCGCTCGATGCCCTCGCGCGAGATACGGGCGGTATCCTCGGGGAACACAGCGCTGTGACGGCCAACATAGGCGGGGGCAGCAGGCTGAGGGGCAGCGACGGGAGCGGGGGCTGCAACAGGAGCAGGCTCGTCAATCTCATCCAGAATCGCGGTGGCGGCGGCCCACATGTCCTCGTGGCCCGAGTAATCGGCCATGGGGACATCAACCTCGAGCGAGGCATCCGGAAGGTCGCCGGTGTCGATGCGATCTTGGGCATCAATCGATGCGGTGATGGCTGCAGGCTCATCGAGGTCATCGAGATCGATGTCCGCGGCACCGGAAATGATAGGCATGCTGGCGAGGTTTGCGTTGTACGGCGCAGCCTCAGCCGCCTGCTGCTGGGCAGGAGCGCCCCAAAGCGAGCTTTCGGCCGCACGGCGGGCGGCAACGGCCTCCTCGTCCGCGGTCATGTCTTCATCAACGTACGAATTATCGGCAGAAGCGTTCGCGTCCGCCGAGGTAGCGCTGTAGGCGTTATTGGCTGCCGCGTTGGCAACGAGTGCCACGAAAGCCGCCGTGCTGCCCGCAGGGGCGGCCTGGGAGCCCGACACGGCACGCGCCGCGGCGGCGATGTCGTCGCGATTGAAGGAGCCGGTCTGCCCGCCGTTGGTGAGCTCGTCGATGGCGACTTGATAGACGTCGCGCGAGCGCGCAGGGTCGCAGCTCACCGGCGAATCGTCGTCGAGCATGCTGTCGATCATGGACCAAGCCTCGGCCTCGTCCATAGCATCTGCGGCTCGAGCGATGGTAGGAACACCATCGTCGGCATGACGGCGCTGGAACGCACCGGTCAGGCCGGAAAGGAATGCCGAGGTAGACTGCTCCGACTGAGCCTGAGAAGCAGAAGTCGCAGCGTAAGGAGTCGCATCCTGCTGCTGAGCTGGAATCGAGGCGGTCTTGAACTCGCTTTGATGCTGATTGAGATTGGCGGCACCGCCCATGGCATCGGGCTGGAACAGACGCTCTTCACGCTGCTCACGATACTCGGAGATACCCAGCGAGGCGGCATAGATGCCCACGCCCGCCACCGCGCCCACGGCGAAGGGAACCGCACCCGCCACGACCGTCTCGTTCACCGACGAAAACGGCAGCGTCGCGGCATACATAACCACGGGAGCGGCAAGGCCGATCCCGCACGAAAGTCCGGCAAGGACTGCTCGTTGTGTTGCATCAGAAGAAGCCATGAGCTCTCCCCATCTTCCAGCACCCAAATCGCATCATTCAGTTGGCTGCGCGAGAGAAGATGAAGCGGGGCTATGCCCCAAAGCAACGGTATATGGTTCGTTTCATCTGCGTTTTCCGTCGCGAAGCTTAAAAGTTATTATGCGAAACCGCCCTGCCGATTGCAAGCGACGATGTCGGATTGAAACGGGAAACCTGCTGCTCGTCGGTCTTACGGTCAAAAATAAGCGCGGAGCGGCGCAATGGAAAAGGGCCGAGGCTCAAAGCCCCGACCCTTTATCGCATTGATGACTATCGCAGCGCGTGGATGACAACCTAGAACGTCTGCTCGTAGTCGCTGTGTTTTTTGGCCGAACGCACCAGGAACTCCTGGTTGGTGTTGGTGCCCTTAAGACCCTTGATAAACGATGCGGCTGCGCGCTCGGTGTTGTTCATGCCGGCAAGAATGCGACGCAGACCAAAGACAAACGGACGCATCTGCTCGTCGACCAACAGGTCCTCGTTACGCGTACCGGAGGCAACGGGGTCGATAGCCGGGAAGATGCGGCGGTCGGCCAGGTCGCGGTCGAGCTTAAGCTCCATGTTGCCGGTGCCCTTGAACTCCTCGAAAATGACCTCGTCCATCTTGGAACCGGTGTCGATGAGGGCAGAAGCCAGGATGGTGAGCGAGCCGCCGTTCTCGATATTGCGGGCTGCACCCAGGAAGCGCTTGGGCGGATACAGGGCCGCCGAATCGACGCCACCCGAAAGGATGCGGCCTGAGGCAGGCGCCGCCAAGTTGTAGGCGCGGGCAAGACGCGTGATGGAGTCGAGCACCACCACGACGTCGCCACCCAGCTCTACGATGCGCTTGGCGCGCTCGATGACGAGCTCTGCCACGCGGGTGTGGTTGTCGGCAGGCATATCGAAGGTCGACGCCACAACCTCACCCTTGATGGAACGCTGCATATCGGTGACCTCTTCGGGGCGCTCGTCGACGAGCAGGCAGATGAGGTGCACCTCGGGGTTGTTAATCGAGATGGACTGGCAGATCTTCTTGAGGATCGTAGTCTTGCCGGCCTTGGGCGGGGACACGATCAGGCCGCGCTGGCCCTTGCCGATCGGCGACACGATGTCGATGGCGCGACCGGTGATGGAATCCTTGCCGTGCTCCATGCGCAGCGGCTCATTGGGATAGACCGGGGTGAGGTCGCCGAACTTGGGACGGTTGCGAATCTGCTCGGGGTCAAGACCGTTGACGGTCGTGATTTTGGCGAGGCCGGCGCGCTTGTCGCCGCCGCGCGAAGGACGCAGCGAGCCCTCGATGACGTCGCCCGTGCGCAGGCGCGCGGAGCGAATGAGGTAGGCAGGCACGAAGGCGTCGTCGTTGGACTTCATGTAGCCATGGGCGTGGATGATGCCGGAGCTGTCCGGGCGAATCTGCAGAATGCCCTTGATGTCGCGGAAGCCCTCGGCCTTCGCGGCGGTGACGTAGATCTCCTCGACGAGCTCAGCTTTCTTCTTGCCGGTCGTCTCGATCTCGAACTCCTTGGCCTTCTCGCGAAGTTCGGCGACCTTCATGGCAGCGAGCTCCTCGCGCGAAAGCGTGGGCTCGGTGGGAGCGGCATTACGCTCCTTGTTGCGTTGCTTGCGATCGCGCTGGCGGTTGCGGCGGTCGTTGTTGCGCTCGTCCTTGCGCTCGTTGCGCTCCTCGTTGCGCTTGTGCTGGCGACGGTTGGGGCGAGCGCCGTCTTCGCCCTCGGCGGGGGCGGCACCATCGGTTGCGGCGGTGTCAACATTGGCCGCAGCGGTGTCATTGGTCTCGGCGCCAGAATTAACCTGCGCTTCGACATCAGCCTGCTGCTCGGCGGCCTTGGCCTTAACGGACTTCTTGCGACCGCGCTTGGGCTTCTCGGATGCAGGCTGTTCGACGTCCGGGGGCTCGACGGCATCAGTCGATGCATCGGCGTTCGCCTCAGCAGAATCCTCGGACGCACCCTTCTTGGCAGCCTTAGCCTTGGACGTGCGCTTAGCAGCAGTGCGACGGCTGCGACCGGGACGGACGTCGGCGGGCTCGACATCGGCGGGAGCGGCCTCGGAAGTCGTAGCATCCTGGACGGGCGCGTCGGCGGCGGTTGCAGACTCAGCGGTCGCCGC
>JAJWXI010000217.1 GCA_021641225.1 Collinsella aerofaciens
GCCTGGATCGCCAGCGGAGCCGAGATGCGGCGGCGGTACTCGGCCGAGCCCCACAGGTTGGTGCCGTAGCTCAGTGCGCGTGCGGACGCGGCAAGGGCACGCAGCTCGTCCTCGGAAGGACGCTCGTTCACCAAGCCGCAAGCCTCGCCCTGCAGCAGGGTCGCGCGCAGCGGGCGGGCACCCACGGTGACATGCCAGGTGTTGTCCCACCAGGCAGCGGTGACATTGAGCGAGGGGAAGTCGGTCGCGGCCTTGCGCACAGCCTCGTAGCTTGCGCGGTAATCGTGCTTAACGACCACGACGCGCTCGATCACGTCGCGCACGTAGCCCATACGAACGAACTCGGCGAGCGGCACGCGGCCGGCGCCCGTCAGCTCAACGTACGAATCGAGCGCCAAAAAGGCCGAGAGCACATCCGAGAAGCCAAAGCGACCGTAGATGCTGCCGCCCACCGTGGCGGTGTTGCGCAGCTGGACGCCCACGATGTCGTGGACGGCAAACTCAAAGACATTGTTGACAAGCGCGTTGAGCCCGGCATGACGCTCGAGCTGGCGCAGGGTGCACATGGCACCGATGCGAAACTCGGTCTCGGTCTCCTCGATCTGATCGAGTCCGCAGGCCGAAAGGTCAATCGCCGTCGCCACACGACGCGAACCCAGGCGCATCCAGATGCCGCCGCCCACAATCTTGTTGTTGCGGTTCTTCTGCAAGAGCTCATAGGCTTCGGCCGCGTTTCCAACACGGACGTAGGTACCGAACTTGAGCACGTTCTCCCCCATCTCTTCACTTGTCCAGTACCTTTAAGTGTACCAAACGAGGGGCCGCACGCCGCCGAACGACAAGAACGCCACGTGGGACAAATTATTCAGTAGTTTTTGTCCCAGGGTCGCCTGCGGCAACATGGCCGAAATGACTCTCACACCTGGGACAAGAACTACTGATTAATTTGTCCCACGCCTCCGCGAAAGAAAAGGCTCCCAGCCGCGATAGCTGGGAGCCTTATCAAATGCTATGTCAGGCAGAGGGTTTAGCAGACGCCCTGGGCGAGCATGGCGTCGGCGACCTTCAGGAAGCCGGCGATGTTGGCGCCCATGACGAAGTTGCCCTCCTCGCCGTACTCCTTGGCGGTGTCGTCAACGTTGTGGAACATGCCACGCATGAGCTGCTCGAGCTTGCCGTCGACCTCCTCGAAGGTCCAGGACAGGTGCTCGGCGTTCTGGCTCATCTCGAGGCCGGACACGAGCACGCCGCCGGCGTTGGCAGCCTTACCGGGCATGAAGGCAACGCCGTTCTCCTGGAAGTAGGTCGTGGCCTCGATGGTCGTGGGCATGTTCGCGCCCTCGCCGACCACCTTGCAGCCGTTGGCGACGAGCGCCTGGGCGTCCTCGAGCAGCAGCGTGTTCTCGCGAGCGCAGGGCAGCGCGATGTCGCACGGAAGCTGCCACACGCCGCGGCCGTCGCCCTCGTGCCACGTGGCATTGGGCTTCTCGTCGACGTACATGGCGAGCGTGACGCCCTTGTCGTGGCCGGAGCGCTTCTGGTTGTAGACGTGCTCGAGCACGGTGTAGTCGATGCCGTCGGGATCCTCGACCCAGCCGTGGGTGTCGGAGCAGGCGAGCACCTTGCCGCCGAGCTGGGCGACCTTCTGGACGGCGTAGATGGCGACGTTACCGGAGCCGTGAACGACGACGTTCTTGCCCTCGAAGGAGTCGCCGCGGCTCTTGAGGTACTCATCCACAAAGTAGACAAGGCCGTAGCCGGTGGCCTCGGTACGGGCGAGCGAGCCGCCAAAGGAGAGGCCCTTGCCGGTGAGGACGCCGGTCCACTCGTTGGTCAGACGCTTGTACTGACCGAACATGTAGGCAACCTCGCGGCCGCCAACGCCCAGGTCGCCGGCGGGAACGTCGGTGTTGGGGCCGATGTGGCGATAGAGCTCGGTCATGAAGGACTGGCAGAAGTGCATGATCTCGTTGTTGGACTTGCCCTTGGGGTCAAAGTCGGAGCCGCCCTTGCCGCCGCCCATGGGAAGGGTGGTCAGGCTGTTCTTGAGGATCTGCTCCAGGCCCAGGAACTTGAGCATGCCCAGGGTGACCGTCGGGTTAAAGCGCAGGCCGCCCTTGTAGGGTCCAATAGCAGAGTTGAACTCGACGCGGTAGCCGCGGTTGACCTGGACCTTGCCCTGGTCGTCGACCCAGGGAACACGGAACATAACGATGCGCTCGGGCTCGACGAGGCGCTCCAGCAGGGCGGCCTCCTCGTACTCGGGGTGGGCGTCGAGCGCCGGCTGGATGGTGCCGAGGATCTCCGTCGCGGCCTGGATGAACTCAGGCTGCTCGGGATAGCGGGCCTTGAGCTCGTCGAGAACTTTCTGCGTGTAGCTCATTACTTCCTCCAATTGATGGAAAAGAAAGGTGTCGTTCGCGGCGCCCCATGCGCCGTGAGCTTTATCGAGTATGGATAATATCGCACTGTTGCAACAAAGTTACGCATAAGCCGACGAGCGGATGTTTCGTTTTGATTACGATGCAGGTAGAAGCGTTTTTGAGCGCCTGACCCGCGAAATCCGTGTTTCAAGGCTGTTTCGTCCATATGGTCCAAACCACCACAAAGGTGCCTGTCCCCAATGTGGTGGTTTTGGTAGTTAGAGGACGAGCTGGTGGTAGTCGGCGG
>JAJWXI010000040.1:0-7908 GCA_021641225.1 Collinsella aerofaciens
CCGTGTTGAGCCTGGTACTGTCGCTCGTCATGCCCCCGATCTCGCAGGCCATTGCCAACGATGCCCAGGCGGGCACGGCCGTGAAGACCGTTGCGGACGAGGGCTCTTTGGGCGAGGACGCCGGTGCGGGCAACGTCGCAGACAAGGGTGACGAAGACCAGAATAGCGACGACACCGAGGGCGACGAGACCGACTCTTCAAATGGTGTTGAGCAGGGTCAGTCTGAGGATCAGCCTGTGGGCGAGTTGCAGGCCGAAGACGGCGAACCGGCAGATGGCAGTGTCGTAGAGTTTGCCGCGGTGAACGAACAATCCCAAACGTCGGCCAATGAGATAACTAGTGCTGCTGATCTGGAGAGCAAGCTTAAGGCCGTTGGAGAGAATGAAACAGCCAGTTTTGAGCTTACTCAGGATATTGAGTGCAGTTCAACAATCCAGCTCGAAATAAGTGGAAGCAATATCACGCTGGATCTAAACGGTTACAAGATTAAATATAAGAATCAGAGCTCGCCCCTGTTCAACATTACGGGGGGCGCGATGCTGACTGTTAAGGATTCGGGGCGGGTAAATGATCGGCCTATAACTTCTGCTATTTTGAACGACCAGGGTCAGAATCTAATTCCCGGCAATTACGGCATGAAAGCCAGGCTGACTTACAGCGACGATGGCATTCCGACAAAACTAACCTACTACGTAACTGAATCGGTCGCAAGCGGAACGTGTACAACCGAAACTCTTAAAGGGTATGAGGCTGATATCAAGGGTGCCATTGTGGCTTGCGAGGGTACTGGCTATTTGAAGCTCATTAACCTCTACAACAACGGTCACTTCAACCTCGAGAGTGGCACGCTTACGCAGAAGCAGGGCGGCCACGTCGGTAATCTGATCTATGCCGAGAATGGTTCGACTGTTACCATGAACGGCGGCTACATCTGCGGCGCCGATACGGGAGACTCGGGTGCTGGCGCCGGCATTAAGGTGTCAAATAATGCGTCAAATAATAAAGGCTGTCGGTCAACTTTCAAAATGACCAATGGTGTAATCGCCGGCAATAGTGCTCCGAGTGGCGCTGGCGTTTTCGCAGAGGACTATGTTAATGCCTCCGAGGCGGATAAAGATAACGATTTTACTAAGGACCACCCTACGGTCGAGATGACTGGCGGCATAATTACCGGTAATTACACGCGCGATTCTGTCAAAGGCCTCGGTGGCGGCATCTTGGCCACGGGTGGCAGCGTTACCGTTTCCGGTGGCTTTATTACAAATAATAAGTATGCCATGTTCTGTGGCACAGATGGTAACGGTGACCACGGTGGCGCTGGGCTTGCTGCCAATAACGGCGCCCATGTCACTATTTCCGGCGGTCAGATTACCGGCAACTATTCTCATGAAGCTGGCGGCGGCGTTTACGTTACCGATGTGGACCGACATGGAGGCTCTCGTAGCGATATGGCTTGGCTTAACATCACAGGGGGAACCATTGCCTCTAATGTGAGCTTCCGATCTGAGGGTGCCGGCATCCGTGTGGGTCAGATGGTTGACGCGATGATAAATGCTTCGAAAACGAACCCGGCATACATCACCAACAACACTTGCCTGTCTCGCTTTGACTGGGGTGGTGGTGGCATCTTTGTCCAGGGCGATTCGAATACCGCATCTAATGCTGGCAGGCTCTTTGTGTACAACTCGTATATAAGCAGCAATACCGCCGGTGGCTACGGCGGCGGTGTCGCTGTGTGCCCATCGGGCAAGACCCTAGTAACAGGTACCGAGGGCACGGCGATTTTTGGCAACACTGACGCTGGCGACGCTTCTAATTACAACATCGAAAACGACAAATACAAACCGTCGAATAATTCCGGCAATAATAGCAGCCCCCACATTTCTGGTGGCGGCGACGGTAAAGATGAAGATTACACCGCTTATAAGAGTGAGAATGATGTCTTTCGTACCCATGGCCATGCCGATTTCTTCCTTGCGGCAAAGGCCGGTCATACGGAACCGCTCGCAGCGGTAATCGGTAGGATGCTCGGTGGTGGAGACGCCAAGTATTCGGGAAGCAAAGAGCTCAAGGATGTTATAACTATCCCCGCCAATGGCGGCGTGCAGATTTATCGGAGTATCGGATTGACTTCGGATGTTCATGTTGGCGACGCTGAAGCAAATAATGCACAGGCGGCTGCTACAACCTTCATCACGGGCAACTATTCCTGGGACCATGGCGGCGGCATCATGTCGAACGGCGACCTGTACCTAGGCGTGCCTGCGGATACGTACGTCTACCCAAGCCTTAAGCTAAAGGCGTCAAAGGCGCTGAAAAATAAGCAAACCGAAAAAGAAGAAATGCTCACAAAAGATCAGTTTTCTTTCGCGGTTTATCGCAAGGATTCGGATACTGCGACGGCGCCTTCTTGGAAAAATGACTCTTTCAGCGATGGTGACTGCACCTTAGTCGGGTCTGCCAAGAATGACGCTGAAGGTAACATTACGTTTGACCTTGGTGAACAGTTCGTAGATAAGACTGTTGTGGCTAACAAGATTACATACTACTTGGTCGAACAGACCGGTGGAGACTCTGACATTGAGTACGACCACACTGTGTACGAGATCGAGGTGCAGCTCACGGACAACGAAACTTTGCTCATGAATGTGCCGAAGAAGGATGATTCAAGTCAGAACGTTCCGCTTTACGTCCATAACTATACGATTACAAGCGTGAGTGCGACCGGGCGCTCCGGAGATACAACAAAAGCGCTGGGCACTATGGAAAGAGACAGCGAAGGCTATTATTCGATTATCGACTCCAACGCGGGAAAGACCTTCACCAACAAGTACACTCCGTACACCTCCAGCGGCTCCTGGACTCCCAAGGCGACTAAGGTCGTTAAGGGTGGCGAGATGAAGGAGTTTACGCTCGAGTTTGCGGATAATCTGGCCTTCGAGAAAGCCAAGACGGTAAAGACTCAGATTGATGGTGACAAGACTCAGGCGCTACCGTTTGAAGCAGTCAACTATGAGTTGAAACAGCTCGAGGGCGGGGGCACCACCGGCCGTGGCGCTTCCAAGACCTTCACGTACTATGTGCGCGAGAAGGATGAGAGTTCGCTTTTCTCGCACTACAAGTTCGACAAGTCGGTCTACAAGTTCACGGTTGTTGCAACGGACAATACCAAAGGAGCCATCAACTGTAAGGTGACCTACAAGAAGGGATACGTTGACTCCGAAGGCAAGTGGATAAACGACGATACCACTGACCACGACCTCACCGACGACTCCACCCCCACCTTCACCAACACCTACTCCACCTCTTTGCCCCTTTCTGGTATGTCGGGCGTCACTCTGACGTACCTTGCCGGCGCGGCGGTGCTTTGCGCTGCTGCGGCCTGGATGCACATTCGTCGCAAGGCGAATGCGAAGGGAGGTGAGCGTCGTGAATAAGAAAGTTAGCTCCTTCCCGATCTTGTTTGCGTTGCTCGCCCTCCTGATCGGCACCTGCGCGGTCGTGTTCCCCGCTTCCGCGCAGGCCGCGCCGACCTCGACCGGTTCCATCACGGTGAGCGGCACCGTGGCGAGCAGCTACGACGCCTACCAGATCTTTAGCGCCAACGTCGTCGACGGCGACAACGACGCCAAGAACGCCACTGACCTCGCCTGGGCAAGCGACGCCGCGCGCGACGCCGTGCTGCCCGTGCTGCACAGCGCCGGCATGCCCAATTCCCAGACCACCGCGCAGGAAGCTGCCGAGTGGCTCAACGCCGATTCTCACCTTACGAGCGCGCTGAGCGCACAGCTCGCTCGTTCCCTCCAGAGCTCCGACGCCGTGGCCGTGCCCCTTAACGCGGGCACGGCGGCCGAGCTGCCCTGCGGCTACTGGCTCATCGTCGCCGACGACGACGCCATCGCCCAGGGCGAGGCCGGCACCGCGCCGATCATGGCCCTGGTCGGCGGCAGCGCCGTCACCGTCAAGCCCAAGGCGGCGACCCCCAAGGTCGCCAAGCATGTGCTGGAGGACAGCACTGCTGCCTGGCAGAAGGCCGCCGACGCTACGGTCGCCGACGACCTGTACTGGCGCCTCTCGGCCACGGTCCCGGCGGGTCTTACCGCCTACGACACCTATTTGGTGCAGTTCGTCGACACCATGAGCGCGGGGCTCGACCCCTCCAGGGTGGCCGCGAGCATGCATGTGTACGTGGCGGCGGGGGCTGAGGGTAACTTCGACGCCGTCTCGGCCGGCAAGGACGGGCGCGCCGGCACCGAGCCCGCGAAGGGCTGGACCGACATCACGGCCCAGTGCTCCATCAAGGTGGCCGCGGACGGAACCTTCACCGTGCGCACCGGCGACCTGATCGCCGCGCTCGGCGGGGCCGACGCCTTCACCGCGGGCGCCCGCGTGGTCGCCGTGTACGACGCGCCGCTCGCCAGCGGCTGCAACCACGGTATCGCCAAGGGCAACCCCAACGAGGTCTACCTGCGCTACCCGCGCTCTCCCTTTGCCGACCAGTCCGGCGACGCCGGCTTCACCCGCACGCCGAGCGATGACGCGACGGCCTACACCTGGGATCTCGCACTCACCAAGCGCGGCAGCGACGGCGACAAGCCACTGCCCGGGGCGGTCCTGAGCATCACCGACGACCGCGGTCGCACGCTGGCGGCCAATGGCACGTGGGATGCGGTGGGCAAGGCCACCGTCACCACGGGCGAGGACGGCCGCGTGACCGTCTCGGGCGTGGACTCGGGCAAGCTGGAGGTCCGCGAGCTCAAGGCGCCCAAGGGCTACGCCGCCTTTGAGGGCACGTGCTCCGTGACGGTCAAGGCCGAGGGCCTGGACGTCGACCAGGTGGCCGCCGCCAAGCCCAAGCTCACCATCACGGCCGAGTCGCCACTGCGCGCCGACAGCGCGGACGGGTCGACGGGCAGCCTGGAGGCGTCGCTCATCAACACGCCCACCGGCACACCCCCTAGCACTATCACCGGAGGCTTTATGCCCTCGACAGGCGATATGGCAATGTACGCCGCGGCCGCCGCAGCGGTCGCCGGAGCCGCACTCCTCGTGGTCGCGCTCCTGATCAAGCGGGGAGGCGGCAACCATGCAGAGTAGCCAATGGCCCCACAGAGAGCGGGGCGAGACATAACCAAGCAGATGCTTAGACACAGACAGATGGTTTTTGATCAAATGGATTTCAAGCAGAAAGCAGAGGAAAAGAAGATGAGCATGAGCAAGAACATCGCCCGCCTGGCAGTGACGGCCGGCCTCACCGCAGCGCTGAGCTTCGGCGGCGTCATGGCGCCCGTGACCATGGCGTTTGCTGAAGGCGACCCGGGTAGCATCACGATTCACAAAGTCGACGACAAAAATGCTGGCAATACGTTCAAGGCCTATCAGATCTTCAAGGCCAAAGTCGTTGATGATGAGAATGGCAAGGGTAAGGTTGCTTCCGATATTAAGTGGGCAAATGATTTTATCGGCTCCAAGGTGATTACCGCCATTACGGGGTCTACCGAGTATCAGGAACTCGTGACGAAAGATCATACCAAGAAGCTCAAGGACGATCCCTCTGCTTCGGATGTGGCCGAGTGGCTTTCTCAAAATGTGAAAAGTACTGCCAGCGCGGCATCCAGCGGCAAAGGTACGCGTGTTGCTCCCGGCAATGTGCTTTATGAAATTGCGGCTGCGGTTTCAGGTAAGAAGCAAGGTGTTGATGCGGAGACCGTTGCGGGAAACCTTACGGCGGACACTTCGTGGACGCGCCCTAACATCACTTCCGATGGTCGTTACGGCGATGGCTATTATCTCTTCGTGTCTGATGGTCTTACGAATCCGGCCAAGCCGAACACTGGCACCTCCCCGATCTTTGCCATTGTTGGCGGCGATCCCGTTGTCGTTACCGAGAAGACCAGCATCCCCACGGTCGAAAAGAAGATTCTCGATGACACTGCTGGTAAGGATGTTACCAATGCCATAGAGGACGACTGGAAGAATAGCGGTGATGCTTGGATCGGACAGGATATCGACTACAGGCTGACCGGTCACGTTGCGGACAATATTGCCTCGTACGATACCTATTTCTATGAATTCCAAGATACGCTGAGTAAGGGTCTTAAGGTTGTAAAGAAATCCGATGGCTCGCCGAACGATTTGCATGTCTATATCGTTGATAACAACGGCAGCAAGAAAGAGGTTAAACCAGACGCTGATAAGGGTTACGAGGCGACTGTGAACCCCGTTGAGGCTGATGGAACTGAGCTCCTTAAGGTTACTTTTAAAAACCTTAAGACGGTTCAGACTGCTAAAGGAGAGCCGATTGAAGTTGGCGCCGCTTCCAAAGTGGTCGTGATCTACAAAGCTCAGCTCACCAGCGATGCCGAATACACGGCCACCGGCAACACCAATGAGGTCAAGCTTGTCTATTCCAACAATCCCATGACTAATGACAAGGGCACTTCTGAGTCGGACAAGGTCACTGACTACGTCTTTGGTCTCAATGTCACTAAGACTGACGCTGACCCGAGCAACACTGACGCCAAACTCGTTGCGGGGTTTAAGGTCAAAATGATCACGGAAGGGTCCAATAAAAACGTTGAAAAATGGTTGAAGAAAGACGGCAGCTTCAGCAACGACGTAAACGACGCCTATACGTTTGAAACCACGGGGGAGCACAACACGGTCTCTATTCCCGGGCTTGTTGCGGGCACATACCTGATTTCCGAGAGCAAGACGCCTGCGGGCTACAACACCATCGCCGACTTCGAAATCACGGTGAAGCCTGAATTCAATACGGACGGCACGCTTAAAAAGCTCAGCGTGACTCCTCGTTCCGATATGGTCACTGCCACGATTGAAGATAACGCGACAACGACCATGATTCCCGTCACCATTCGGAACAAGAAGGGCTCCGGCCTCCCGCTCACCGGTCTCAACGGCGTGACCTTCACTTGGATCGCTGGTGGCGCGGTGCTGTGCATCGGCGTGGCGCACCTCATCCGCAGCCGTAAGCAGGCTGAGGAGTCCGAGCAGGAGTAACGCTCGCTCACCCATCCCTTTGGCAGGTGGGATGCGATGGCCATGAGACTTGCGGACACTTTTCTCGTCCATTGACGTTCTTGCTTTGCCGTTCTCTTTTCGGGGCAGACTCCGCACTGGAGTCTGCCCCGTTCTTTTTGGACAACGCAGGCAGCCTCCACCGTCCGGTGCGGACTCATCCGTCATCGCGTTTCTTGACTCGTATGAGATTCGGTTTAAGGTCCGTAGGCGCTCGCGCGGTGCGGACGGTAGAAGGCATTTGCGCCGCAACAAGCGCAAATAAGAATGCCCGGGGGTCGGATCCCGGGCATTTAACAAAACCAGAAAACTAGGCCGCCCGCGCTTTCGAACACTTACGCGGGGTGCATCGTTTCCTGTAGCTATTGTATCCCGAATCGCCCCGCCGATTCGGGACATTTTGAAAACTCAAATACGGGCCCATACCTGACCGGGCAATGCCGCCAGGCTCCGCTGCTCAAAGTATCGTGTGTGTAACCATCGAACAAATGTTTGCAAATATTGCGTTTACCAGCTGTAAGTGCGAACGCTCGCGGTAAAATACCCTTGCGACGCATCCCGTGCGCGGGCGGCCGACGACTCGATCGGAGGTCCCCAAATGCTGAAATTCCTTAACGCGCTCGCCGCCCTCGCGGCGGTGGGCACGTTCGTCATCGCGTTTTTTGACTCGTATGAGGTTCGGTTTAAGGTCCGTAGGCGCACGCGCGGAGCGGACAGTAGGAGGCAGTTGCGCCGCAAGCGCAAATAAGAATGCCCGGGGTTCGAGGCCCGGGCATTTAACTAAAGCTGAAAACTAGGCCGCCCGCGCTCACGTTCATTTACGCGGGATGCGTCGTTTCCTGTAGCTATTGTATCCCGAATCACTCTGTC
>JAJWXI010000040.1:8008-12970 GCA_021641225.1 Collinsella aerofaciens
CATTTACGCGGGATGCGTCGTTTCCTGTAGCTATTGTATCCCGAATCACTCTGTCGATTCGGGACATTTTGAAAACTCAAATGCTGACCCATGCTCGACTGGATAATGCAGCCTGGCTGCGTTGTCCGTGGTAGGGGCTCGCGAATCGGCTATTATTTGTTTAGACAACCTGAGCTTTAGAGGAGTGACCGGCGATGGTGCAGGGCGCCAAACATATGAAGAGCAATAACGCCGCGGCCAACGGCGGCTCAAGCCCTCAGCCCAAATCTCAACAAAAGCCCAAGCGTCGTCGCAAGCGACTGCCGCGCTGGGCCGACCGGCTCATCACCATCGTCATCATCCTCATTGGCGTGGGCCTTATGACCTGGCCGTGGATCTTGGACCGGCTCGAAGCCTCGGGCGTGTTCAACCAGATCAGCACCGTGTCCAGCACCGTGGACGCGCTGTCTGCCGAGGAGCGCGAGCGCATCCTGCTCCAGGCGCGCTCCTTTAACGAGCAGCTGGCGGGCGAGGCCACCGAGCTTCCCGCCGACCAGATCGAGCCCTACGCCCAGCAGCTCATCTTTGACCGCGACCCCATGATGAGCTGGGTCGAGATCCCCTCCATCGACGTGAGCATGCCCATCTACCACGGCACGAGCGAAGAAGTCCTTATGGCGGGCGTCGGCCACTTGGAGGGCACGAGCCTGCCGGTGGGCGGTACCTCGACGCATTGCGTGCTCACCGCGCACTCGGGCATGCGCAACCTGAGCATGTTCGATGACATCCACTCGCTGGAGCCCGGCGATCTGGTGCTGCTGCACACCATGAACAAGACGCTCGCCTACAAGATGGTGGACTCCGAGGTCGTGCTGCCCGAGGAGATGGAGTCGCTGACCATCGAGCCCGGCGCCGACAAGGTGACACTCGTCACCTGCACGCCCTACGGCGTGAACGACCATCGCCTGCTGGTGCACTGCGTGCGCACCAAGTACAACAAGAAGGACGTCGACAAGCAAAAGTCGCTGGCCGGGCGCCACTGGGGCAAGCGCGAGTTTGCCGTGCTCATTGTGGTCGTGGCCATCCTGCTGTTGCTGCTGGACATCGTCATCCACACGATCCGCAAACGCCGCAAGGCCAAGGCCTCGGCATAGCCATTGTTCGGAACCACCACAATGGGGACAGGCACCTTTGTGGTGGCCAGAGGGCTTCCAAACCGTCCCAACATTCGATGAAAATCGCGATTTTGGCGAAAAATGTCGAATGTTGGGACGGTTTTCGTTGTGGGCGGGACGGTTTTCGCCGCAGGTCCGCCGGGTCGCGCCCTGCCAGCCCGCCGTCCTCGTTACGTTTTCGCTGCATTTGGGTAAAGCGCCTGCTCCAAGCCGGCGTTGCCCTGTATACTAGAGCGGTTTAACTGTTATGCGGAAGGGAGCGCCTATGGCACTCAGCGAGAAAGACGTGCGCGGCATCGCCGAGTACGCAAAGATCGCACTGACCGATGACGAGCTCACCCAGATGACGTCGTACATGAACGACGCCGTCCAGATGCTCGAGCCCGTCTTGCAATATGACTTGCCCGACGTGGAGCCCACGTTCCATCCCATCGGAAGCCTGTCCAACGTGATGGGCGACGACCTGCGCGAGCCCGAGCGCGACCTGCCGCTCGACGTTGCGCTGGAAAACGCCGGCAGCGCGCGCGACCGCTACTTCCGCGTGCCGTCCATTTTGGGAGAGGGGGAGAGCGAGTAATGGCGCAGAGCTTCGATTCCCTTACCGCCGCCCAGATCGCCGCAGGCGTTGCCGCCGGCGACTTTACCGCTACCGAGGTGGCCCAGGCCTCCCTTGCCGCCATCGAGGCGCGCGAGGGCGGGGTCCAGGCATTCCTGCAGGTGTCGCCCGAGCTCGCGCTCGAGGCCGCCGCGCGCGTGGATGCCGACCGTGCCGCCGGAAAGCCGCTGCCCCCGCTCGCGGGCGTGCCGCTGGCCATCAAGGACAACATGAACCTCGTGGGCACGCGCACCACCTGCGCTTCCCGCATGCTCGAGAACTACCAGAGCGTCTACACCGCCACCTGCGTCCAGCGCATGCTCGACGCCGGCTGCCTGCCCATGGGCAAAGCCAACATGGACGAGTTCGCCTTTGGTAGCTCTACCGAGAGCTCGGCCTTCCACCGCACCAACAACCCTTGGGATACCGAGCGCGTGCCCGGCGGCTCCTCGGGCGGCTCCGCTGCCGCCGTCGCCGCGGGCGAGGTCGCGCTCTCGCTGGGCTCGGACACCGGCGGCTCTATTCGCCAGCCGGCGGCGCTCTGCGGCGTGGTGGGCTTTAAGCCCACGTATGGCGCCGTGAGCCGTTACGGCGTGGTGGCCTTTGGCTCGTCGCTTGACCAGGTGGGTCCCTTTGGCCGTACGGTCGAGGATGTCGCGCTGGCCATGAACGCGCTTACCGGCGCGGGCCACGATCCGTACGACTGCACCAGCCAGGATTGTGCCGTCGACTTTACCGAGCACCTCAACGATAGCATCGAGGGCAAGCGCGTGGGCATCATCCCCGCGTTTATGGAGGCCGAGGGCCTGACGCCCGAGGTCAAGGCCGCTGTTCAGCGCGCCGCCCAGGAGCTGCAGAACCAGGGTGCCGAGCTAGTCGAGGTCGACCTGCCGCACCTGGACGCCGCCATCGCCGCCTACTACGTCATCGGCCCGGCCGAGGCGTTCTCCAACCTTGCCCGCTTCGATGGCATTCGCTACGGCTACCAGGAGGAGGGCTGCGCCAACCTGTCCGACCAGAGCTCGCTCTCGCGCGCCCACGGCTTTGGTGCCGAGGCCAAGCGCCGTCAGATGCTCGGCGCCTACCTGCTGAGCTCGGGCGTGTACGACAAGTATTACTACGCCGCGCAGAAGGCCCGCACGCTCATAACGCAGGACTACGACGCCGCGTATGCCAAGGTGGACACCATCCTCATGCCCGCCTCGCCGCGCACGGCCTTTAAGTTTGGCGAGATCAGCGACCCCACGCAGATGTACCTGTCCGACCTGTACACCATTTCGCTCAACATTTGCGGCAACGGTGGCATCTCGGTGCCGCTGGGCCTGGGCGAGGACAGCAAGCTGCCCGTTTCTGCCCAGCTGGTGGGTCCGGCCTTTAAGGACCGTCAGCTGCTCACGTTTGCCCGCGCCCTGGAGCGCGGCTTTGCCGATGCCGCCACGGGTGCGCCCGCGCTTTCCGTCGCGCCCGATTTTGCCGGGAAGGGAGGCGAGCTGTAATGAAGGAGCTTTCCGAGGTCCTGCAGGATTGGGAGGCCGTGATCGGCCTGGAGATCCATACCGAGCTCACCGCACTCGACACCAAGATGTTCTGCAACTGCAAGCTCAGCCACGATGACGAGCCCAATGCCAACGTGTGCCCGGTGTGCCTGGGCCTGCCCGGCGCCCTGCCGGTGCCCAACAAGCGCGCCATCGAGAGCATCGTCAAGGCAGGTCTCGCCACCAACTGCGAGATCCAGCGTCACTCGATGTTCTACCGCAAGCACTATTTCTATCCCGACATGGCCAAGAACTTCCAGACCACGCAGGGTCCGGTCGCCTTTGCCATGTACGGTCACCTGGATCTGGACGTGACCGGTCGCGGTGCTGCCGAGCGCCCCGACTGCGCGTTTGGCGAGGCCGAGGCCCAGAGTCTGGCGAGCGCTTCGGCCAACGCCGAGGGCCTGTCCACGTCCATGACGTCGACCATGCGCGAGGGCAACCAGCGTGCCGGCCACCTGGCCAGCTACGATGCGTCCAACCTGCAGATGCCCGAGCGCCGCGAGGACGGCTCCTACACGGTGCCCATCCGCATTCTGCGCATCCATATGGAGGAGGACGCCGCCAAGATGGTGCACGTGGGCGGTGCCGAGGGCCGCATTACCGCCGCGGCCGAGTCGCTCGTCGACTACAACCGCTGCGGCACGCCGCTCATTGAGCTCGTTACCGAGCCCGACCTGCGCACGCCCGAGGAGGCTCGCCTGTTTATGGAGAAGCTCCGTCGCATTTTTGTGACGCTGGGCATATCGGACTGCTCTATGGAGAAGGGTTCCATGCGCTGCGACGGCAACGTGTCGCTGCGCCGCCGCGGCGAGACCAAGCTGGGTACCAAGACCGAGCTCAAGAACCTCAACTCGTTTAAGAGCCTGCACGACGGCCTTGCCTACGAGATTTGCCGCCAGGCCGAGGTGCTCGAGGAGGGCGGCATCATCTATCAGGAGACCCGCCACTGGGAGCCCAGCCGCAAGCGCACCGTGGTCATGCGTGTGAAGGAAACGGCAGACGACTATCGTCTGTTCCCCGATCCCGATCTGGCGCCGTTCGACCTGGACGACGAGTTCATCGACCGTTGCCGTGGCGAGATTCCCGAGCTGCCCGATGCCAAGCGCGTCCGTTTTGAGGCCGACTTTGGCATTAAGGCGGCCGACGCCGAGCAGATCGCCGGCGACCCGGAGTTTGCCGACTTCTTTGAGGCCGCCGCTGCCGGTATGGCCGGCAAGGAGGCTCAGACGGTCGCAAACTTGCTGGTCAACGAGATGATCGCCTACCTTAAGGGCGCGGGTGTGTCGCTGGCCGAGTCCGGCATTGCGCCGGCTCAGGTGGCGGCTCTTGCTAAGCTGCTGGCGACCGATGCCATCAGCTCCAACCAGGCGCACGAGGTCTTTGAGGCCATGGCCCAGACCGGCGACGACCCCAACAAGATCGTCGACGAGCGCGGTATGCGTCAGGTGAGCGATGCCGGCGCGCTGCAGCCGATCGTGGACGAGGTGCTGGCAAACTGTGCCGATCAGGCGCAGCAGTATCGTGACGGCAACCAGAAGGTCATCGGCTTTTTGGTGGGCCAGTGCATGAAGGCGAGCCGCGGCAAGGGCAACCCGAAGCTCTTCAACGAGTTGCTGAGAACGTCGCTCTCGTAAACGGGAACCGAGGGGCCGGGCGCAGGGCCTTGCCTCTCAAT
>JAJWXI010000218.1 GCA_021641225.1 Collinsella aerofaciens
GGGGACTGAACGGACAGATGCATATGCCGAGCAAAATCGAAAAAAAGCAAGCCGCCGCAAAGCTGCGCAAACCGCCGCGCGACTTCTCGTACACGCAGAACCGAGAGCTCAGCTGGCTGCGCTTTGACAACCGTGTGCTTGACGAAGCCTTCGACGAGACCGTTCCGCTGTTCGAGCGTCTAAAGTTCGTCTCGATTTTCGAGTCCAACCTCGACGAGTTTCTCATGGTGCGCGTGGGTGGCCTGTCCGATCTGGCAGAGCTCAAAAAACAGCCTGTCGACAACAAGAGCAATATGACCGCCTCCGAACAGGTCGATGCTGTCATGGCCGAAATGCCCGGGCTCCTTACCCGATGGGAGTCCATCTTTAAGAGCATCGAGGGCAAGCTCGACACCCTGGGCGTTCACCGCGCCCGCATCGATTCGCTTACGCCCGAGGAGCGCACCTTTGTAACCCGTTACTTCCAGGCCTATGTGTCGCCGGTCATCTCACCGCTGGTGATTGATCCGCGCCACCCCTTCCCCAACCTGCGCAACGGCGCACTCTACCTGGCCTGCGGCCTGGACGGCGTCACCGACGAGGAAAGTCTGCTGGGCCTAATCGAGATTCCCGCCTCGATGAACCGCGTGGTCGAGATCCCCTCGCCCACCGGCACCTACTCCTACATTCTGCTCGAGGACGTCATCCTCGCCTGCCTGGACAGCTGCTTTGGCTCCTATAAGCCGCTCGACCGCGCGCTCATCCGCGTCACCCGCAACGCCGACATCGATCCGGACGGCGAGGGCGTCGAGGAGGAAGAGGACTACCGCCAGCACATGAAGCGCATCCTCAAGAAGCGTCTGCGTCTGCAGCCGGTAGTGCTCGCGGTCTCGGGGTCGCTCGAGAAGGCGACGCTCAAGACCATCCGCAAGGCGCTCGAGCTTTCGCGCCGCTCTGTCTTTACCTGCGATATCCCGCTCGACCTGGGCTACGTCTTTGGCATTGAGGGTAAGATTCCCGAGCACCTGCGCAACGAGCTGCTCTTTACGCCGTTTAAGCCGCAGCCCAACCCCACCATCGATATGACCCGCTCCATCCGCGAGCAGGTGCTACAGCACGACAAGCTGCTCTTTTATCCCTATGAGGCCATGAACCCGTTCTTGGACCTGGTGCACGAGGCCGCCTATGACCCCGAGTGCATCTCGCTGCGCATCACGCTCTACCGCGTGGCCAAGCAGAGCCGCCTGTGCGAGTCGCTGATCGATGCCGCCGAGAACGGCAAGGAGGTCACGGTGCTCATGGAGCTCCGCGCCCGCTTTGACGAGCAGAACAACATCGAGTGGGCCGAGCGCCTGGAAGAGGCCGGCTGCACCGTCATCTACGGCTCCGAGGGCTTTAAGTGCCACTCCAAGATCTGCCAGCTCACCTATCGCGAGGGCATGGCGCTAACGCGCCTGACGCTGCTGGGCACCGGCAACTTTAACGAGAAGACGGCCAAACTCTACAGCGACTTTATGCTCATGACCGCCCACCCCGGCATCGGCGAGGACGCCAACCTGTTCTTCCGCAACCTGTCGCTGGGCAATCTGCGCGGCGATTACCGCTTCCTGGGTGTGGCGCCCGTAGGCCTCAAGCCGCTCATCATGCGCGGTCTGGATCGCGAGATTCAGCGCGCTCTCGCTGGCGAGCCCGCCCGCGTGTTCTTTAAACTCAACTCGCTCACCGACCGCGAGGTCATCGACAAGATCGCCGAGGCATCGTGCGCAGGAGTCCGCGTGGACATGATCATCCGCGGCATCTCGTGCCTCAAGCCCGGTGTTCCGGGCAAGACCGAGAACGTGCATGTCCGCTCCATCGTCGGACGCTTTTTGGAGCACGCCCGTGTTTACGCTTTTGGCGTGGACTCGGACATGATTTACCTGAGCTCGGCAGACATGATGACACGCAACACCGAGCACCGCGTGGAGATCGCCTTCCCCGTGCTCGACCCCACCTGCCGCGCCCTGGTGCACGAGTACATGGGCATGCAGCTGCGCGACAACGTGAAGGCCCGCAGTCTCACGAGCGACGGCACCTGGGTCCCCGTGGAGCGTGCAGAGGGTGAGAAACCCTTCAACTCGCAGGAAGCCCTGCTGGAGCGTGCCTATCGCAACGCCGAGGCCGCGCCCGAGCCCGTCATTGAGGCGAAACCCGCCCCCGAGCCCGAGCCGCAGCCGGTAGCACCCAAGGTCCAAAAGGTCCAGGCGACCGTCATTGAGCCCGAGCCCGCACCTGTACCTCAGCCCGAGCCGCAGGTCACCAAGCCCGCACCCGAGACGAGCGCCCGTCGCGATAAGCCCGCCGGCAAGACCAAGGCCATCGAGCGCCATCGCCCCGGTCGTGTGCGCATGGGCCTGGGCCTGATCGGCCTGGGTCTTAAGACGCTCATTACCGGCAAGACGAAATAGTCGTTTGTAGAAGCAGTTTGTAGAAGCGCCCCGCATTTGAGGAAAGCCTCGGATGCGGGGCGCTTTTCCCTGCTACCATGGTGCGAACAACAACACGAATGACAGGCAGGGATATGAAGCTCACTATAGAATCGATGACCTACGGCGCCGACGGGCTGGCGCACGCCGACAACGGCAAGGCCGTCTTTGTGCAGGGCGCCGTGGCAGGCGACACCG
>JAJWXI010000041.1 GCA_021641225.1 Collinsella aerofaciens
CGCCTGGATTACGCTATCGTCGCCGTCATCCTGTTTGTGGCCGACTACCTGCTCACGCGCGCCTCGCGCCGCGTTCGCTAGGGAAGCGCCATGTCCAGCAGCTACTTCATGAACCTGCTCGCCAGCGCCGTTGCCGTCATCGTCGGCATCGTCACCCACGAGAGCGCGCACGCCGCCGCGGCCTGGGCGCTCGGCGACAAGACGGCCCGTTCGCGCGGTCGCGTCTCGCTCAACCCGCTCAACCATATTGACCCGTTTGGCACCATCATCCTACCGCTGCTTATGCTTGCCGCCGGCGGCCCGGTGTTCGCCTTCGCCAAGCCGGTGCCCGTCTACCTCAACAACCTCAAGCACCCCAAGCGCGATGAGGTCCTGGTGAGCGCGGCCGGCCCCGCATCGAACATCGCACTCGCGTGCCTCGCCGCGGCTCTCATGCACCTGACCTATGGCAACCTCTACGCCAGCATGTCCTTTGCCGTTGCGTCGCAAATCATGAACTTCGGCGCCACCTTTATCGTGGTCAACTTATCGCTTGCGTTCTTTAACCTCATCCCGATCCCGCCGCTCGACGGCTCGTCGATCGTCGTTCCGTTCCTTAAAGGCAAGGCGCTCGACAACTATTACCGCCTGCAGCAATATGTCATGCCCATCCTCATCATCGTGCTCTATCTGCTGCCCATGTGGACCGGCATTGACGTGATCGGCCGCTATTTCGACGTTACCGTGTATCCGCTGGCAGAGCAGCTGCTCACCTTCGCAATCGCCGGCATCTAGGGTAAACTTACAGGTCGACCGTGCAAAACGGTCGCAACATGCACCCAAACCGCGCCGCGGAGGCGCCGTCAAAGGAGGTCGAAGATGTCGTATCGCGTGTCGACGCAGGTCTACAGCGGACCGTTCGACCTGCTGCTGCAGCTGGTAACCCGCCAAAAAGTAGATATCGGCGCCATCTCCATTCGCGAGGTCGCCGAGCAGTACCTCGCCGAGGCCGAGCGTATCGAGGCGCTGGACCTGGACGTGGCGAGCGACTTTTTGCTGGTCGCGGCAACTCTTTTGGATATCAAGGCCGCCTCGCTGGTGCCCCAGGAAGCCCCGCGCAAGGCGGATGACGATGACGAGTTCGACGAAGACCTCGAGGAGCTGAGCGCGCTCGACGGCGACGCCCTGCGTGAGGTCCTGATTCAGCGCCTGATCGCGTACAGGCAGTTTAAGGGCGCAGCGGCGGCACTGGGCGCCCGCATGCAGGCCGAGAGCCGCATGCACCCGCGCGTGGCTGGCCCCGACCCCGAGTTTTTGGGCCTTATGCCCGACTACCTGGCCGGCATCACCCTGCGCGGCCTGGCCGTCATCTGCGCCGACCTGGACGGCAAGCGCCAGACCTTCCTGCTGGAGGCCGAGCACGTGGCGCCGCATCGCGTGCCGCTCGACCTGACCGTGGCCTCGGTCGACCGCTTTACCATGGCGCACGAAAGCTGCACCTTCCGCGAGCTGCTGGACGGCGACGCCACCACCGAGCAGCTCGTCGTCACCTTCCTGGCCATGCTGGAGCTCGCCAAGCGCGGCTCGCTCACCCTGAGCCAGGACGAGATCTTCGGAACCATTCAAATCAGCCGCGTCGAGGGCGCCGAGGCCTACGTGCCCGGCGAGGGCCCCGAGCTCACCGAATAGGAGCGGCCAACCATGTCAAACCTTTCCACGCTGGAGGCAAACAGCCTCAAAGGCGCCCTCGAAGCGCTGCTGCTGGTCTCGAGCGACCCCGTGAGCGCGCCCGCGCTGGCAGGTGCGCTCGACATCGCCCCCGGCGAGTGTGCATCGCTGCTCGCCGAGCTCAAGGTTGAGTACGAGGAGGCCAACCGCGGCTTTCAGCTGCGCGAGGTCGCCGGTGGCTGGCGCCTGTTTACGCATCCCGCCTACCACGATGTTGTCGAGGCCTATGTGCTGAGCTGGGACACGCAAAAGCTGTCGCAGGCGGCGCTCGAGACGCTCGCCGTCATCGCCTACCACCAGCCCGTGACACGCGAGGTGGTCAAGGGCATTCGCGGCGTCAACTCCGACGGCGTCATCGCTTCGCTCGTGGACAAGGGCCTGGTGCGCGAGCTCGGTCGCGACCCCCAGCGTGGTCAGGCCATCATCTACGGCACGACCAACGCTTTCCTTGAAAAGTTTGGCCTGCGCTCCACCCGCGACCTGCCGGATCTGGAGCAGTTTGCCCCCGACGAGCAGTCGCGCCAGTTTATCCGCGAGCGCCTGAGCGGCCGCAGCATTCAGTCCACGCTCGAGGAGCAAGCCGAGGACCTGGACGAAGAGCGCGAGTTGCTCGATACCGATGTTGAGGATGTTGAGGCGATCGAGGGCGAGGTAACCCTAGTTAACGACAGCGCCTCGGAGGATATACATGACGAGAACTAACGAAGCAGGGGAGACGCGCATCGTCGGCACCGCGGGATCGCCCGAATCCGTCGCCCAGCCCGTCTACCCGCACACCATGCGCCTGCAGCGCTTTTTGGCGCGCGCGGGCGTGGCGAGCCGCCGCGGCTCGGAGGACCTGATGACCGCCGGCCGTGTGACCGTCAACGGCGAGGTCGCGACCGAGCTGGGCACCAAGGTCGATGTCGACCGCGACCACATCGAGGTCGACGGCATGCCCGTCAAGCTCAACCAGGGCGCCGTGTATCTGATGCTCTACAAGCCGACCGGCTACCTCACCACCATGAGCGACCCGCAGGAGCGTCCCTGCGTGGCAGACCTGGTCCCTCGCGACCGTTTTCCGGGCTTGTTCCCGGTGGGCCGCCTGGACCGCGACACCACGGGCCTGTTGCTCTTCACCACCGACGGCGACTTGTCGCAGGACCTGTTGCACCCCAGCAAGCACGTCTACAAGACCTACCAGGCGCTTGTGGACGGCCGCCTCACCGACCGCGACTTGGAACCGCTGCGCCGCGGCATCGAGCTCGACGACGGCCTATGCCAGCCGGCCATCTGCCACGTTATCACCGCGCACGAGGCCGAGGCCGTGGCACCCCAGGGCGTCAAGCCTGGCACCACCGCCGTGGAGGTCATCATCCGCGAGGGTCGCAAGAACCAGGTCAAGCGCATGCTGAGCAAGATCCACCACCCGGTGATCCGCCTGCATCGCTGCAACTTTGCCGGCCTGGAGCTCGAAGGCGTAGCCAAGGGTTCGTGGCGCGAGCTCACCGACCGCGAGGTGCAGATCCTCAAGGACGGCGGAATCCCGCCCAAGCAGGCCAGAGCCAAGCGCAACGGCGGCAAGCCTCAAGACACCCCTGCGAGCCGCACCCGCCACCACGGCAGCCACGGCTCCGCGCCCAAGCGCAACACCTACCGCGAGCGCTACACGGGCTAGGCAACCCGCCGCGCCCCAGCTCCCGCGTTCC
The DNA here is from genome assembly GCA_021641225.1 of Collinsella aerofaciens. Taxonomy (GTDB): domain Bacteria; phylum Actinomycetota; class Coriobacteriia; order Coriobacteriales; family Coriobacteriaceae; genus Collinsella; species Collinsella aerofaciens_AJ. The sequence continues at coordinate 3,396 of JAJWXI010000041.1, forward strand.
ATACCAGCACATCAACCTTCGAAAGGAAGCATTGCATGATCGTCGCCATCGACGGCCCCGCCGGTTCCGGCAAGTCCACCATCGCCAAGGAGATCGCCCGCCAGCTGGGCTTTAACAAGCTCGACACGGGCGCCATGTATCGCGCCGTCACCTTCGCTGCGCTCGACCGCGGCATCGATCTGGACGACGAGGCGGCCATCGACGCCCTCGCCGAACAGATCGAGATTCGCTTTACCAACGGCACCGGCGAGGACACGCGCCTGACCATCGACGGCCAGGACTCATCGGCTGCCATCCGCACCCCGCAGGTGGACGCCAACGTCTCCAAGGTCTCGGCCTACCCGGGCGTACGCGCCGCCATGCTCATCCATCAGCGCCGCGCCGCCGAGGACCGCGATATCGTGGCCGAGGGTCGCGACATCGGAACCGTCGTGTTCCCCAACGCGCAGGTCAAGATCTTCCTGACCGCCGACCCGCGTGAGCGTGCCCGCCGCCGTGTGTTGCAGCGTCACCAAAACGACGCCCAGCCGCTTACCTCCGAGCAGCTCGAGGCCGAGGTCGACGAGACCCTCGACGCCCTCAAACAGCGCGACAAGCTCGACAGCAGCCGCGAGGTCGCGCCGCTCGTGCCCGCCGAGGACGCCGTACACGTCGACTCCACCGCCCACACCATCGACGAGGTCGTCTCGATAATCGAGGACCTCATCAACCAAAGGAGGTAGCCCATGCGCCTGTTTAAACAGACACCCGAGGACTATTACAACGCCCCTTATGCTGAGTTCCCCGCGCTCATCCGCGGCACCGTCGTCGTGGTCATGGCAATCCTTTGGGCCTTCTCCAAGCTCATGTGGCGCTGGAAGGTCGAGGACGCCGATCTGCTGTTTGAGCGCCAGGAGGGTCGCGGCAGCGTGGTCATCTGCAACCACACCTCGATGGCCGAGCTCCTGGCTGTAGAGACGGCGCTGTTCTTTGGAGGCCGCCGCATTCGCCCCATTTTTAAGTCCGAGTTTGCCAAGAGCAAGATCGTACGCTGGGCCTTTAGCCGCGTAGGTGGCATTCCCGTCGAGCGCGGTACCGCCGACATGAAGTGTCTGCGCGCCGCCCAGCATGCGCTGCAGCGCGGCGAGGACGTCTTGATCTTCCCCGAGGGCACGCGCATCCGCTCGCGCGATATCAAACCCGAGGTCCACGGTGGCTTTGCGCTCATCGCCCAGATGGGCAAGGCGCCCGTCAACCCGCTCGCCATCTGTGGCTGGTCCGACATCACGCCTGCGGGCAAAAAGATCATGCGTCCCAAGAAGTGCTGGATTCGCGCCGGCAAGGCCGTCTCGCTTTCCGACGCGCCGGCCGGGCTTAAGCGCACGGAGCGTCTAGCCTGGTTTGAGTCCGAGGCCATGAACCGCGTCTACGCCATGCGAGACGAGCTGTGCGCCGAGCACCCGGGCAGGTTCTAGCCATGAACGAGAACGTGACGAAAACCGCCGCGACCGCGTCCGACCAAGCCGGTGCGCCCACCATCGAGATCGCAGCCCACGCTGGCACCTGTTACGGTGTGCAGCGCGCGCTCGACATGGCGCTGGCCGCCGCGCCGCAGGCGGGGGAGAGCGCTCAGGTCCATACCCTGGGGCCGCTCATCCACAACCCCATCGTGGTGAGCGAGCTTGCCGAGGCTGGCGTTGGCTTGGCCGAGACCCTGGACGACGCATCGTCGGGCACCGTAATCATCCGCGCCCACGGCGTGGTGCCGCAGGTGATCGATGCGGCTCACGATCGCGGTCTTACCGTGGTCGACGCCACCTGCCCCTACGTGAAAAAGGTCCACGTGGCGGCGGAGCGCCTGGTACGCGAGGGCTATCGCGTGATCGTCGTGGGCGAGCCGGGCCACCCCGAGGTCGAGGGCATTCTGGGCCACGCTGGTGATGACGCTCAAGTCGTGAGCCATGCCGCCGATGCCGACGAGCTGTCGCTCAAGGGCAAGGTGGGCCTCGTCGTGCAGACCACCCAGACCGCGCAGAACCTGGCCGAGGTCGTGGCTGCCATTACGCCGCGCGTGCAGGAACTGCGCGTGATCAACACCATCTGCGCTGCTACGAGCGAGCGCCAGCAGGCCGCCGCCGCACTTGCCAGCCGCTGCGACTGCATGGTCGTCGTCGGCGGCAAAAACTCTGGCAACACCCGCCGTCTGGCGCAGATCTGCGCTGACGCCTGCGAGCGCACGCATCATATCGAGGAGGCAAGCGAGCTAGAGGCCGCATGGTTTGTCGGCGCTCACCACATCGGTATCACCGCCGGCGCCTCCACCCCGCAAGAACACATCGAACGCGCCGTCGCGCGCATCAAGGAGCTTTGCCGCTAATCATGGACCAGACCGTACCCGCATACGCCGCCGAGGTGGCCGATTACGGGCGCAGCCGCGACCCCGAGCCGGGTGAGGGCGCGCTCGTAAAAAGCGTGCGTCCCGAATCGCCCGCGTGGGATGTGGGTATCGAGCCGGGCATGCGCGTGCTCACGGTCAACGGCGAGCAGCTGACCGATATGATCGTGTGGCTCTGGGAGGCCGACGACGACACCGTCGACCTCGAGGTTTTCGACCCGCGCGATAACAGCGTCACCCCCGTGGAGCTCGACCGTTTCCCGGGAGAGGACTGGGGCCTTGAGTTCGATGGTCCCATCTTCGATGGCATGCGCACCTGTGTGAACGCCTGCGTGTTCTGCTTTATGACCATGCTGCCCAAGGGCGGCCGCTCAACGCTCTATATTCGCGATGACGACTACCGCCTGAGCTTTTTGCAGGGCAACTTTGTCACGCTCACGAACCTCACCGACGAAGATGTTCAAAACGTTATCCAACGCAACATGAGCCCCATGAACGTGTCGGTTCATGCAGTAAGCCCCGACGTCCGCCGCCGCATGATGGGCCGCAACGCCCAGCGCGGCATGGACGTGCTCGAGGCCATCATGGCCGCCGGCATCGAGATTCACGCGCAGATTGTGCTGTGTCCCGGCATGAACGACGGCGAGGAGCTTCAAAAGACCCTGCGCTTTTGCGAGGAGCACGAGCAGATCACGAGCCTGGGCATCGTGCCGCTGGGCTTTACCAAGCACCAGAACCGATTTACCTGGTCATACAGCGACAAACCTGAGCTTGCGCGCGAGACCATTGCCATGATCCGGCCCTATCAGGATCGCGCTTACGAGCGCTTTGGCCGCCACACCTTCCAGATGAGCGACGAGTTCTACCTGGACGCCGGCATCGAGCCGCCCGAGGCCGATTTCTACGACGGCTACCCGCAGTACTACGACGGCATCGGCATGATCCGCTCGTATCTGGACGAGACGGACGATGTCCTTGCCGCCGACGCCGAGCGCCTGGCCCGCGTTCGCGATGCCATCACCGCCCGCGACCAGCGCCTGCTGTGCCTCTCGGGTGCCAGCGCACGCGACACCGTGGCGCGATTCGTGGAGTCGCCGCAGGGCCTTGCCGGCTCCGTCACGGCCATTAAGAACCGCTACTTTGGCGGCAACGTGGACGTGACCGGCCTCATCGTCGCCTGCGACATCTTGGAGCAGCTGCCACAAGACCTGTCGGGGGTTATGCTCTTTGTGCCTAAGCTCATGTTCAACGCTGACGGCATGACGCTTGACGAGTATCATCGTGACGATTTACTCGCAAGCCTTACCAGTCGCGGCGCCGAGGTTCATGTGGTGTCGACCATGCCGCATGAGCTGCTCGATACCCTGGAGCACATCCTTGGCATTGTGCCTGCCGACTCTACTAATTCCGCTGACCCTACCCATTAAAGGAGAGCAGATGAAACCTATCGTCGCCGTCGTCGGACGCCCCAACGTGGGCAAGTCCACGCTCGTTAACCGCCTGGCCCAGACCTCGGACGCCATTGTCCACGAGTCCCGCGGCGTTACGCGCGACCGCTCGTATCACACGGCCGATTGGAACGGCCGCGAGTTCACCATCGTCGACACGGGCGGTATCGAACCGCTCAAGAGCGATGACGTGTTTGCCACGTCTATCCGCGACCAGGCCCTCGCCGCCGCCGAGGAAGCCGCCGTCATCCTGTTTGTGGTCGACGGCCGCACCGGCGTCACCGAGGAGGACGAGTCGGTCGCACGCATGCTCAAGCGCTGCGACAAGCCGGTCTTTCTGCTGGTGAACAAACTCGACAACCCCGATCGCGAGAATGACAGCATCTGGGAGTTCTATTCGCTCGGCATCGGTGAGCCCACGCCGCTCTCGGCCCTGCATGGCCATGGCACGGGCGACCTACTCGACGATATCGTGGCCCTGCTTCCGGAGGAAGAGGACGAGGTCGCCGATGAGTTCCCCGACGCGTTGAACGTCGCCATCATCGGCCGCCCCAATGCCGGTAAGTCGTCGCTGTTCAACCGCATCCTGGGCGCCGACCGCTCCATCGTCTCGAACATCGCCGGCACCACGCGCGACGCCATCGACACGGTCGTCGAGCGTAACGGCAAGCATTACCGTATGGTCGACACCGCGGGTATTCGCAAGAAGAGCACCGTGTACGAGAACATCGAGTACTATTCGATGGTCCGCGGCCTGCGCGCCATCGATCGCGCCGACGTGGCACTGCTCGTCGTCGACGCCTCCGTGGGCGTTACCGAGCAGGACCAGAAGGTCATGGGCTTGGCCATCGAGCGCGGCTGCGCCATCGTCGTGCTGCTCAACAAGTGGGACCTGCTCGACGACGACCGCAAGCGCGAGGCCTGCATGGAGACCGTCGACCGCCGTCTGGGCGTTATGGCTCCCTGGGCTCAGTACCTGCGCATCTCGGCCCTGACTGGTCGCAGCATCGAAAAGATTTGGGCGATGGTCGACGCCGCCGAGAAGACGCGCTCACAAAAGATCACCACCTCACGCCTCAACACCTTCCTCACCGAACTGCGCGAGTTCGGCCACACCGTGGTGGACGGCAAGCGCCGCCTGCGCATGCACTACGTGACTCAGACGGGCATCAACCCACCGACGTTTACGTTCTTCGTCAACCACAGTGACCTGGTCAACGACACTTACCAGCGCTATGTGGAGAACCGTATGCGCTCGACCTTCGATTTTGCCGGCACGCCCATTCGACTCTTCTTTAGGAAGAAGGAGCAAAAGGATGCATAATCCGATTCTTCTGACCGTCATCTGCGCCGTGGTCTCGTTCTTTATCGGAGCGATTCCGTTTGGCCTGATCCTGGGCCGCGTGTTTAACCACACGGACATTCGCAAGGCGGGCTCCGGCAACATCGGCACCACCAATGCGCTGCGCGTAGCCGGCCCCAAGGTCGCGGCGCTCACGCTGCTGCTCGATTGCCTGAAGGGCGCCATCTGCGTCCTCATCGCGCGTCCGCTCATCGCCGATCTAGGCTATGGTTTTCCGCCGAACATCATGGCGCCTGGAGCCCCCGGCGACTGGATGCTCGGTATCATCTGCCTGGCGGCGGTATGGGGCCACATCTTCTCGCCCTACCTCAACTTCCGTGGCGGTAAGGGTATCGCCGTGGGTCTGGGCGTCATCCTCGCTTGGTACTGGCCTATTGGCCTGTCGCTGCTGGGCATGTTTATCGTGGCCGTCGCCATTACCAAGTACGTGTCGGTGGGCTCGCTTGCCGCCGCCATCGGCCTTCCCATCGCCGCTTGTGCGGTCTTTCCGTACAGCAGCCTAGGTCTCAAGTTTTGCATGGCGATGATCGGTATCACCGTGGTGTGGGCCCATCGCGCGAACATCAAAAAGCTCATGGCCGGTAAGGAGTCCAAGCTCTCGTTTACCAAGCGCGTCACCGAGCCCGACGATAAGTAGGAGAGAGTCATGAATGTTGCGCTGATTGGCTCCGGCTCCTGGGGAACCGCCGTCGCCGGCCTTGCCGCCACGCGAGCCGAGCGCGTGACCATGTGGGCCCATAGTGAGCAGACGGCCGCCGGCATTAACGGCGAGCATCGCAATCCGCGATATCTGGTGGGATACGAGCTGCCGGACAACGTGGTAGCAACGACCGAGCTCGCCCAGGCGCTCGACGGTGCCGATGCGATCATCTTTGCCGTGCCCTCCACGCACTTGCGCGACGTGTGCCATCGGGCAGCGCCGTTTATCGATGCCAAAACTCCGGTCCTGTGCCTCACCAAGGGCATCGAGCCCGAGTCCGGCCTGCTCATGAGCGAGGTCATTGCCAGCGAGATCGGCAACGAGCGGCGTGTGGCGGCCCTCTCGGGCCCCAACCATGCCGAGGAGATTTGCCGCGGCGGACTTTCTGCCGCCGTCATCGCCAGCGAGGATGCGCAGGTAGGGGAGACCTTTAAGGAGCTACTGCTGTCCACGGCCTTCCGCATCTACCTGTCGCAGGATATGACCGGCGTCGAGGTATGCGGCGCCATGAAGAATGTTATCGCCATCGTGTGCGGCATCTCCGCCGGCTCGGGCGCAGGCGACAACACGCTTGCCCTCATCATGACGCGCGGTCTGGCCGAGATCAGCCGCCTAGTGCACGCCCGCGGAGGCCAGGCCATGACCTGCATGGGACTTGCCGGCATGGGCGACCTTATCGCCACCTGTACTTCGGAGCATTCGCGCAACCGTACCTTTGGCTACGAGTTCGCTCATGGCGTTTCGCTCGACGAGTACCAGACGCGCACGCATATGGTGGTCGAGGGTGCCGTCGCGGCCCGCAGCGTCAGCGAGCTCGCCCGTTCACTGGGCGTAGACATTCCGCTCACCTTTGCCGTGGAGCAAACGCTCTACAACGGTGTTACTTTGGATAGGGCGCTCGAGATTCTTACCGATCGCGTTCCCTCCCAAGAGTTCTACGGACTCACCGACTAGCGCAGAAAGGCTTCTACCATGGGTTCCATCAAAATCGCTCCGTCCGTCCTTTCGGCCGACATGGCCAACCTCAAGGGCGAGCTCGACAAGATCGCCGGTGCCGACTACGTGCACTTCGACGTCATGGACGGTCACTTTACCGGCAACCTGACTTTTGGCGTTGACATCCTCAAGGCCGTCAAGCGCTCCACCGATGTACCGGTCGACGCGCACCTGATGGTGTCGAACCCCGATGAGACGGTCGATTGGTACGCCGACGCCGGTGCCGACATGATCACCGTGCACTACGAGGCTTCCACGCACCTGCACCGCACGCTCACGCACCTGCAGCAGCGCGGTGTTAAGGCCGGTGTGGTGCTCAACCCCGCCACGCCCGTCTGCGTGCTCGAGAGCATCATCGACGTTGTCGATATGGTGCTGCTCATGAGCGTGAACCCCGGCTTTGGCGGCCAACGCTTTATCCCCGGTACCATTGCCAAACTGCACGAGCTCAAGGCCATGTGCGAGCGACACGGCGTTTCGCCCCTCATCGAGGTCGACGGCGGCATTTCTTCCAAGAACATTGCCGAGGTCGTCAAGGCTGGCGCCAATGTCCTGGTGGCCGGTTCCGCCGTATTTAAGTCCGAAGATCCCGCTGCCGAGGTTGCGCTGCTGCAGAAGCTGGGCAATGAGGCCGCACAGGAGGCATAAACCCTTATGACCGCAGGTCAAAACCGCATACCCGTGAATCTTGACTATGCCGCCTCGACGCCCATGCGCGCCGAGGCGCTCCTTGCGCAGCGCGAGTACGATGACAGCGAGCTTGCCGGCGTCAACCCCAACTCGCTGCATTCGCTCGGCCGCAAGGCCGCTGCGCGCCTAGAAGTGGCGCGTCGCGAGATTGCCCGCAGCTTTGGCGCGCGCGTCCGCCCGTCCGAGATCATCTTGACCAACGGCGGTACCGAGGCAAACCAGCTGGCGCTCCTTGGACTTGCCGAGGGAGCCCGTCAGCGCGATCGCAAACGCGACCGCGTGATCGTGTCGGCGATCGAGCACGATTCGATCCTGGACAACCTACCGCTGCTGCGAGCCGCGGGTTTTACCGTCGATTTGGTACAGCCCTGCCGCGCGGGCTACATTGAGCCTGTCGCGCTTGTCGAGCTACTAGGCGACGACGTGGCGCTCGTGAGCATCATGGTTGCCAACAACGAGACCGGCGTGGTGCAGCCCATCCGCGAGCTTGCCGCGGCCGCGCATACCGTGGGCGCTCTGTTCCACACCGATGCCATTCAGGGCTACTTGCATATTCCGCTCGATGTCACCGAGCTGGGCGTCGACGCCATGACCGTTGCCGCACACAAGATCGGCGGCCCTGTGGCATCCGGCGCGCTCTACCTTAAGAACCGCACGCCGCTGCGTCCGCGCATCTTTGGCGGTGGACAGGAGGCCGGCCGTCGCGCCGGTACGCAGGATCTGCGCACGCAGCTGGCTTTTGCCGCTGCCGCCAGTACGCTGGCGCCCCACGTGGCCCGGGAGCGCGCGGAACTGCAGACCTTGTCCGACAAGCTCTACGCCACGCTTACGGCCCATCCTCGCATTCACGCCACGATGGGCGACTACGCGCAGGCCGATCGTCTGCCGGGTATGATTTCGATCTACGTCGACGGCATGGACTCCGAAGAGCTCATCATCAAGCTAGATGCCGCCGGCTTTGAGGTTTCGGCCGGATCGGCTTGCTCGAGCGGCAACATGGACCCGAGCCACGTGCTCAGTGCCATGGGCATCGGCCGCGAGCAGGCACTGGGCGCGCTGCGTATCTCGTTCGATGACCGTGTGAACTCTGCCGATCTGGACGATTTTGCCCAGACGCTGCTCTCGATCGTAGGTGCCGCATGATCGTCGCCGAGCTCGAGCGTGCCCTGCTGGCGCGCTATCCTAAGGCAGATGCCGAGGGCTGGGACCATGTAGGTTTATCCGTCGGTGACCCCGCCGCTGAGATCACCGGCGTTGCCTGCGCGCTCGATGCGACCGAGGCCAATGTGCACCACGCTCTCGAGGCCGGCGCCAACGTGCTACTGACGCATCATCCCATCTACATCAAGGCGCCCGAGGCCTTTTGTCCGGCCGATTCCGCGCGTCCCCAGTGCAGCGCGGCGCTGTACGAGGCGGCCCGTTGCGGCGTGAGCATCATCTCGCTCCACACCAATCTGGACCGCTCGCACGAGGCGCGTGTCTGCCTGAGTGGGCTGCTGGGTGCTGAGCCCATGAGCTCGCTGGAGCATGTGGACGAGCCCGAGGCCTGCGGCTTGGGCGCACTCGCGACCCTCAACAACCCCTGTAGCCTGCGTGACCTCGCCGCCCGTGCCGCCACGACATTTGGCAGTGACCCTCGCGTGTGGGGCGAAGCCGATCTCGTGTGCCGCACCGTCGCCATCTTGGGCGGCTCCCTGGGCGACTTTGGCGAGCTTTCCATCGCCGCGGGCGCGGATGTTATCGTGACCGGAGAGGCGGGCTACCACGTGGCGCAGGACCTTGCTCTGCGTGGCCTGGGCGTGATTTTGCTTGGCCATGACCGTTCCGAGGAGCCGTTCGTGGATATCTTGATGAACTCTGCAGT
>JAJWXI010000219.1 GCA_021641225.1 Collinsella aerofaciens
CGAGCGGGGGCTCCTATCTTTTTAGTGCCCTCGGATTGGGTCATAGTGTCTGTCGGTAATGAATCATCGGCTATTTTGTTGCTGGTCAATATAAGATATTGATTTGCGTTAAACGGAATTCGATGTTCTTAAAGGTAGGGGATTGATTTGGGTCGTTCTGCGGATATGACGCCGCCTTTGCGTTGGCGGTTGGGTGTTGCTGGTAGCGTGGCGTTGGCCGTGCTGCTTGTTGACCAGCTGACCAAGCTTGCGGTTCGTGCCGTTGGCGATGCTCTGCGTGTGACTGTTATCCCCGGTGTGATCGACTTCCTTTTCGTGCGTAACATCGGTGCCGCCTTTAGCATGGGCGAGGGACATGGCCTCGCGTTTGCCGTTCTGGCGCTCGCGGTTATTGTCGCCATTGCCGTGTACCTGGTTCGTGCACCCCAGCTTGCCCATTTGGAGGTCATAGGTATGGCAATGGTCGCAGGCGGCGCCATCGGCAACGCGATCGATCGCTTGGCCATGGGCTTTGTGACCGATTTTATTGCCACCACCTTCATTGACTTTCCCGTCTTTAACGTGGCCGATATCGGCATCACCGTAGGCGTTGTGCTTGCCCTCATCGGCTACATGTTCTTGAGCCCTGCGGCCCGCGAGGTCGATGCGACCGCCGAGCTTAACGCCCGTGACGAGGCCCGCGCCAAGCGCAAGGCCAAACAACGTGGGGAGCGTGCCCGCAAGATTCGCGAAAGGAATGAGCGCTAATGGCCGACATCCATATTCTCGTTGCCGACGATACCGCTGGCCAGCGTCTCGACGCCTATCTGGGCGCCAACGATGGCTGCCCCACGCGCTCCGCTTGCGCGCATCTGATTGAGGGCGGTGCCGTTGCCGTCAACGGCGAGACCTGCCTATCTAAAAAGTATGCCGTGCGCTCCGGCGACCGTATTTCGGTCGATTTGCCCGAGCCGCACGATCCCACCGACGTGATTCCCGAGGCCATTCCCCTCAATATCCGCTACGAGGACGACTACCTCATCGTGCTCTCCAAGCAGCGCGGTCTGGTGTGCCATCCAGCCCATGGCCACGAGAGCGGCACCCTTGCGAACGCCTTGGTCTATCACTGTGGCATCGACCATCTGGGCACCGTGCAGGGTGAGGACCGCCCCGGCATCGTACATCGCCTGGATCGTGACACCTCGGGCCTTATGCTCGCGGCAAAAGACGACGACACCCAGCGCGCGCTCCAGAATCTTATCCGCACGCGTACGCTCGACCGCCGCTACATTACGCTCGTTCACGGCCACATTGCCATGGACGAGGGCACCATTAACACCGGTATCGCCCGTTCTACGCGCGACCGTGTCAAGATGGCGGTTTCGGACGATCCTTTCGCGCGCCAGGCCATTACGACCTTTAGGGTCCTCGAGCGCTTCGATTCCACGCGTTTTGACGACGGCTACACGCTCGTCGAGTGCCACCTGTTTACCGGCCGCACGCATCAGATTCGCGTGCATATGCGCCACATCAACCACGCCTGCGTGGGCGATCCACTCTACGGCAAGTGCGATGCACGCGCCGACCAGGGTCTGACCAGGCAATTCCTTCATTCCTGGCGCGTCGCATTCGACCATCCCGTGACGGGGGAGCGCATTGAGTGCCGCGACGAGCTGCCGTGGGATCTCGCTGCGGTTCTTGACGACCTGGCCCCGCGCTCGCTTGGTCGTACTGCTGCCGGCGACGAAATCGTTCCGCAGCTCGGTCTTCTCGAAGCCTAGCCGTATTAGGTGGTTTCTTGAACTCGGTTAGCCTGCGGTAAGATATACGGTTGTTTACGTTACGCGTTGCTGGGAGCCTGCATGCTCGCCTTTTTACAAACCAACACACCCATCGTGATCTTCAACCAGATTGTGGTTACGCTGCTTACGGTCTGCTTTCTGTACCAGGTGGTCTTCTTTGTCATTGGTGCTCTCCGTGGTGAGGTCGCGCCCCCTAAGGCCAAAAAGCTGCATCGTTATGCCTTCTTTATCGCGGCGCATAACGAGGAGGCCGTGATCGCCAACCTTGTTCGCTCCATCAAGGACCAGGATTATCCGTCCGAGCTTATCGAGGTCTTCGTGGTCGCCGATGCCTGCACCGACAACACGGCGCAGCTCGCGCGCGAGGCGGGCGCCGTCGTCTATGAGCGTAACGACCTGGCCCGTAAGGGCAAGAGCTGGGTCATGGACTTTGGTTTTGATCGCATTCTCAACGAGTATCCCGATACTTTTGAGGGCTATTTCATCTTTGACGCCGACAACGTTATTTCCCGCGATTACGTCTCCAAGATGAACGATGCCTTTGACCTGGGTTTCCATGTGGTCACGAGCTATCGTAACTCCAAGAACTTCGGCAGCTCTTGGATCTCGGCGGCTAATGCCACCTGGTATCTGCGCGAGGCACGCTTCCTCAACAACGCGCGCAACATCTGCAAGACGTCTTGTGCCGTCTCGGGCTCGGGCTACCTCATCTCCGCCAGTGTTATCGAGGGCATGCACGGCTGGCAGTTCCATACACTGACCGAGGACATCCAGTTCACCACGTTCTGCGC
>JAJWXI010000042.1 GCA_021641225.1 Collinsella aerofaciens
GGGCCCTTGCGGCGTAGTCGCTATTTATTCAGTCCAAGTTTCGGGGTGCAGTTCAACAGGCACCTTTGTGGTGGTTTTGTTTTAGAGCGAGGGGAAGGCCTTGGTGAGACCGGCGCGCGTCTGCGTGTCGGTCTTTTGGTAGATGGAGCTCAGGTGACGCTGCACCATGCGCATTGAGATGCCGAGCTCCTCGGCGACCTGTTTGAGCGGACGCTCGTCTTGGGTTACAGCCATGAGCACGTCGACTTCGCGCGGGGTGAGAGCGTGATCGGCGATGAAGACCTGACGCTGTTCCTCGATGGAGGGTGCGGCGAGTGCTTCCTCGGCTCGTTGCTGGTATTCGCGCTCCTGCTCAGTTTGAGGCAGGCGGAATAGGCCAGCGGCAACGAACGCCACGCTGGCAGCAACAAGCAGTACGACCGCACCGATCATGATGAGGGCGACATTGCCCGAGGTAACCAGCGCAAGCGAGACGCCCGACGTGGTGAACGCGCATACATTGTTTACCGCGCGGCCCATGCCGGCCCAGAGTGCCGGCGCGTGCATGCGTGGTGCCAGCTGCGTAAATGTGGCAGTAAAGAACGTGACGAAAAAGCCCGAGCTCAGGTAGAAGACGATAAGCCCCAGGTCGGGGTCGGCTCCGGCTTCTACAGCCAAGACGGAAATGGTTGAGAGCACCGTGACACCGAGCATGACAGGACCCATGTAACGACGCTCGGCAAGGTCAAAGACGATGCCGGCGACCAGGCCGCTCGCTGCCAAAAAGAGGCGTGGCCAAGTCTGCACGGCGATGGTGCCGTGGGCGTTGGAGAACGTGACCACGTTATCGAGCGTCGAGAACAGGCAGGCCAGGATCATGACGAGCGCGATGCTCCAGCACGCCTGCTTGGCGAGGACGTGTGAGGACTCGGTAAAAGGGTTGATGGTGGAGCTGGGGTTCTCATCTGCCTCTTGGGGCACGGCGCTGAGGGCGGAGATGATGATCGTCGCCACGCCAAGAACGATAAGCTCAACGATGCCGCCGCAATCGAGCAGGTTAAGGGCAAACTGCAGGAGGATGCCTGCGGCATAGGCCGCCCCCGCGCCCGTGGCGAGCTTGGGATCGTCTTGGAACGCCAACGCAAAGGCGTGATGTGCTGCGGCGCCCAGCATACCGAGTCCAAAGAATACCACGCACCCCAGAATCTCGAGTGCAAGCGGACCCGTGGGGACCTGAATCTGGGTCAAGCCAACGATAGCGATGGGAACGGCGGCGTTGGCGGCTGTCTGGGCCTGACCTTTGCGTTGGGCAAGAGCCAATAACGGCGCGTATCCGATAAAGCCGATAACGCTGGCACCCAGGATAAAACCTTGCGCGAGCACAACGCGCTCGGCACCGGCGAGCAGCCCGACATTGATGTCGAAGCGAAACTCGGCGGCAAGGAAGACAAAGGTAAAGAGCGCGAGGGCAAGAAGCGCGTTGATTTTAGGCTTGCTCAGGTTCAAAGACAGTCCTTTGGCTGGACGGAATAATCGTGCCCTCGATTGTAGACCAGGACGGCGCGGAGTGAGTCTTTCGAAAGCAAGGACCCCTCTCAGGTATCGTGTGTCCGCCACCGTTTGCGCTGACAGATATGCCGCATGTGAATTTGTGCCCCGGGATTCGGATGTCTTCCCGTAACATGGAGTCACAGAAGCACCCCTTACGACAAGGAGGCTCATATGCGAAAGCAAATCCATGACAACTCAATCAACCGCGGCCGCGCATGCTCGCTCTCCCACGGAACGTGGCGTCGCGTGGGCGCCAAGCTCGCCTGCGCGGGGGCTTGCGCACTCATGGTCGGCCAGCTGCTGCTGCCGAGTGTGGCGCTCGCCGCCGAGTGGGTCAACGTTGGCGGCACGCAGTACAACAAGGGCGCCGGCGACGAGGCCGGAACGTGGTCCTGGGACGGCGCCGACGACATGAAGCTCAACGGCTACAACGGCGCCGGTATCAGCGCTCAGGGCAACCTCAATATCGGCGTGACGGGCACCAACACCGTAACGGCCGATTCCTTGCGGAGCGCTATCGAGGTCAAGGACGGCAACCTTGCCATCACGGGGGAGGGAACCCTCAACGCGACGGCCGAACCACAGAAGAGCAGGAGCGCTGTTAAGGTCGATTGCGGTAGCCTCGCCATCTCGGGCGACGTGACTCTCAACGCGACGGCCGGGACCGATACGATAGCGGTTTCGGGGGACGGTAAGACCGGCGGCGACGTGGACATCCGCGGTGCCAACGTTAACGTGACGGCAACGAACAAAGTGCCTCATACCATCGGCATTCATACGCGGGCGGGCAACATAACCATTAACGAGGGCGCCGACGTCCACGTCGAGGCGGAGGCGAATGGGGGGTTCGGTGCCGTTGCAGTCTATGCCGAAAACATCTCCTCCGAGCATGGAGGCTGCATCGCGGTGGATAACGCAAAATTAGATGCGGCGGCGCGCAATGCAAACATGTTGTCGGTCGCCCTGTATTCGTTCGGGGGTAAGGATACATATTTGAGTATTACCAACGGGGCGGATGTTACGCTCGTGGCGAGTGATAGTGTCGAGGTTTTGGATGGTGTTTGGATGCGCGCGCAGGACAGCGTGTCGCGGGTGCTCGTCGAGAATTCGAGCCTTACAGTTCGATGCGGTGACGGAACTGGCCACAGTCGTAAACATGGCTACGGAATATATTCCCAGTCCGGCTCCCAGTCCGCCATCCCTCGAATTGACATCATTAATTCAAATGTTGAGGTGTCGGGTAATGCAGCGGCAATCTACGCTGTCAATCAAGGTGATGCAACCCCTTGTCTCTCAATTGATGGCGGATCGGTAGTTACGACTCCCGCCGGAGGCACCGTGCGAGAAACTGCGGGAAACGGACTCGTCATCGGTGCTGCCGGGTCGTCCACTATCCAGGATGTTAGGACCTCCGACGAGGTTGCCCGCAGCGTCGTGATCAGCTGCGGGGATGCGGCCGAGCCCGAACCCACGCCGCAGCCTGAGCCTACCCCGGGCCCCGCGCCGCAGCCGGGCAGCGGAAGTGAGACGGGCACGCCGTCCGTGACGCCGACCCAGGCGAGCTCCACGGCTGCTGCCTCCAAGCCGGCCGCGAAGGCCACCGCTGCCCAGAAGTCCGTGGGCACTCTGGCCGCTACGGGCGACAACGCCGCGACGGCGGCCGCCGTCCTTGGCATCGCCGGTGCGTCCGTCATCGGCGCCGGCTTCGTCGCATCCAAGCGCCGCGACCACTAGTGCAAGCTTTCATAGTCATTTTCAGCCGCCGCGTGGGCATGAGTGTCCTCGCGGCGGCTCTTTGTATTTCCGCAGGTAGATGCCTAGGTTCGCATCTACGAACCTAGGCGTACAGAGCTGTTTGGCGCATCTTGGTTGTACAGGACCACCGCAAAGGGGACAGGCACCTTTGTGGTGGTGCAGCCTTTCGACCAAGGAGGCCGTTATGAACGGAAGCCACTTTGATAAGCAGACCCAGCGCGAGCGCACCTGTTCGCTGGTTCACGGTACTTGGCGCTGCGTGGGCGCCAAAATCGCTTGCGCCGGTGCGTGCGCGCTTATGGTTGGTCAGCTGCTACTGCCGAGCGTGGCGCTTGCGATCGAGTGCGCCGATCCTGTCGCTGCGGCGGGCGAGGTTGCCGCAGCTCCGGCGACGCCGACGGTTGCGGAGGATGCGGCTCCGGCAACCGCGCCGGCTACGACGCCCGCACCGGCAGCCGATGCTGTTCCGGAGGCACAAACCGTCGCTGAACCTCAGCAGACGACTCCGGCTGACGTTGCCGATGAATCTAACGATGCGGCACCCGCTGAACAAAACGCCCCCAGCAACAACGCCGCCACGCCGGCAAGCGATGCCATCATGCCCTGCGGCGTGACCGACGTGACGGACGGAGGCGGTGTTAAGGTCAACACGACCGTGATCAATCACTACACGGACTGCGTGCTTCCGAGCAATGTCACACTCGAAAAGGGCCAGTCGTATACCTATAATTTTCCCGATGTCGAGGGCGGTATGCCGGATAAGCCGCTCCGCGAACTTGTCGAAACCAAGTACTACCGGGCCGATGCTGCTTCGGGCACCCTGGCTGAAGTCCAGGACGCATCTATGTCCGATGTGACGGCTCGCTTTGAGCCTGTTGGCGATCACATGAGGCTGACACTGACCTTTACGGGTGGCGCGGCAGACGGCTCGTATCGACTCACACGCATTGAGGCTCTTTATATTGGCGCGGTACTGACGTATACCGGAACCGACTATGAGGGCGACAATATCATCGTGGGCGACCCTGATGACATCTTCAACGCCTACAGGCCGGGCGGTTCGGTCGTAATCAACGAAACCAGGGATGACTACTATATTCGCTACAACATCGACAGTGCCATAACGCTCGTAGCGTCAGAAAGCCAAGCTCTCGAGAACCTGAACGTCAACGACGTGAAGACCGACTATGCACCCGGTGAGGCGCCGCGTGCGACCGCGACGATTCCTGCCGCCGACGCCGATAAGTATGAGATTGCGTATGAGTGCTGGGAGGAGATGGACGGCAGCGACCCCAGGGAGCTTAAGCCCGTCGCCTTCTGGTATTCCGATCCCGCTAAGTACACACCGGGCATGAAGAAGATTGACCACTTCGAAGAGGGCAAGTTCTACATGTATTCCGTCGAGCTGAGGCTCAAGGGCGACAATACCCTCGCCGAGGATTACAACGTGAACGTTAACGGCCAATGGGCGAGCCATACCGTTAAGACTATCAACGGCGTCTTTGCGCCCAATGCGGCCAATATGCTGTGTGAGCAGCCAATCGACGAATGGCGTGCCATCGACGTTATAGAGATCAACGGCGCCACAACCGCCTTTAAGGCGGGCGATAAGCCAGTCTTTACGGCGGGTACCCCGGCTGGCTCGGACTCTATCCTGCAGTGTGAATTCTGGACGGGCAGCGACGGCAGCGAGGTGAACTCCGTCAAGTTCTGGGATCAGAACATCGCCAACCACATCGATACGTTTAAGCCTGGTGTGACCTATCGTTACGGTCTGTACTTTAAGCCGGCGCGTGGCTTCTACTTTACGCCCGACACCAAGCTGATGGTCAATGGCGTGGAGTGCGGCTATCAGGCGAGTGAGGTGAGTGAGGTCGATCCCAAGAGCGGCTGGGTCCTTACACTGTGGCTGAGCACCGACTTGACGTTTACGCCCGAGGTTACGCCGACTCCCGATCCGCAGCCCACGCCGGATCCCAAGCCGACGCCGCAGCCTGAGGTGAAGCCCGAGACGAAACCGGAGGCTAAGCCCGAGGCCAAGCCGGCCATCACGACCACGACGACCGCGACGACCGCGACGACCGCGACGACCAAGACGGTCGCCAAGGCAACGCCGGCCGAGAAGCCCAGCCCTGCCCTGGCTGCCACAGGCGACACCACCGCGATGACGGTAGCTGCTCTGGGTATCACCGGCGCCACTATTGCCGCCACCGGCATCGCCGCGACCAAGCGCCGCAAACGCTAGGTTTTGGTGGCTGCCCTCGTTCTCGGCGTCAGCAAAATCTCAATCTGTAACACCTGGCCACCCAAAACGGCCCTAGATGTTACAGATTGAGATGAACCGTCTGACTGCCAACCTAATGTCTCGATTTGTAACACCAAACGAGGAATTTGGGTTCCAGATGTTACAGATTGAGACAAGCTGGCGAGCGTCGGAACAACGTCTCGATCTGTAACACGTGGCGGGAGATTCGGCCTCTAACTGTTACAGATTGAGATGAACGGGCGGACGCTCGCACAATGTCTCGATCTGTAACAACTACGACGCTCAACGGGCCCTAACTGTTACAGATCGAGACAAACCGGTCGGCCAAGTCAAAAACCACCACAAAGGTGCCTGTCCCCTTCGTGGTGGCAGGGCTGCCGGCATAGAAAAAGTCCCCGCCGGGCGTGTGCTCGACGGGGACTTTGCCGTTTGATGGCTAGCGCTGCAGGTGATTACTCGCCCAGCAGGCTCTTGGTGATGGAAGCGGCAGCCTTCTTGCCGGCGCCCATCGCCAGAATGACCGTAGCGGCACCGGTGACGATGTCGCCGCCGGCCCAGATGCGGGGATCGGTGGTCTGGCCGGTCTCCTCGTCGGCAACGATGTAGCCCCACTTGTTGAGCTCCATCTTGCCGCCGATCTTGGCAGCGAAGGGGTTGGCGTTGGTGCCGATAGCCGAGATCGCGACATCGCAAGGAATCTCCTCGATGGCGCCCTCGATGGCGACCGGACGACGACGGCCGGACTCGTCGGGCTCGCCGAGCTCCATCTTCTGGACCTTGACGGCGCACACGGTGCCGTCCTCGCCAGCGACAAACTCGAGCGGGGAGACGAGCGGCAGAACCTCGACGCCCTCGGCCTTGGCGTGGTGCAGCTCGGCGCGACGGCAGGGCATCTCGTCCTCGGTACGGCGGTAGGCGATGATGGCGTGCTCGGCGCCCAGGCGCTTGGCGGTACGGACGGCGTCCATAGCCACGTTGCCGCCACCAAAGACGACGACGTTCTTGCCGTGCTTGGTGGGGGTGTCGTACTCGGGGAACTTGTTGGCCTTCATCAGGTTCACGCGGGTGAGGTACTCGTTGGCGAAGAAGACGTTGGGCAGGTTCTCGCCGGGGACGTTGAGGAACTTGGGCAGGCCAGCGCCGGTCGCCACGTAGATGGCGTCGAAGCCCTGCTCGAACAGCTCCTCGGCCGTGGCCATGTTGCCCACGACGGAGTTGTACTCAAACTTGACGCCCATGTCCTCCAGGCCGTCAATCTCGCGCTTGACGACTGCCTTGGGCAGACGGAACTCGGGGATGCCGTAGACCAGCACGCCGCCGCCGGTAAAGAAGGCCTCGAAGACGGTGACGTCAAAGCCGTTACGGGCGAGCTCGCCGGCGCAGGTGATGCCGGACGGGCCGGAGCCGACGACGGCGACCTTCTTGCCGTTCTTGGGGGCCATCTTGGGCGTGGAGGCGAGCTCGGGGCGGTCACCCAGGAAGCGCTCGAGCTGGCCGATGGCCACGGGCTCGGACTTCTTGCCACGGATGCACTTGCCCTCGCACTGGTTCTCCTGCGGGCAGACGCGGCCGCAGATGGCGGGAAGCATGGAGTCCTCGCGGATGGTATCGAGAGCGCCGCCGAAGTCCTTCTCGCGGATCTGCTCGATAAAGCGGGGGATGTTGATGTTGACGGGGCAGCCCTCAACACAGAACGGCTTCTTGCAGTTGAGGCAGCGCTCGGCCTCGGCCAGCGCCATCTCCTCGGTGAAGCCCTTGTCGACGGGGCGGAAGTCGCAGGCGCGCTCGGCAGCCGGCTCCTCGTTATCGGGGGTGCGGGGCGACTTCATATCGGCAACGAAACGACCGTTAACTAGTGGCATGCGCAGCTCTTTTCCTCATAGGCCTTGAGGGACTCGCCCTCTTCGGAACGGTAAGCGGCCTGGCGGGCACGAAGGTCATCCCAGTCGACCAGGGTGGCATCGAAGTCGGGGCCGTCGACGCAAGCGAACTTGGTCACGCCGCCTACCTCGACGCGGCAGCAGCCGCACATGCCGGTGCCGTCAACCATGATGGGGTTGAGCGACGCGGTGATGGGGGTGTCGTACTTCTGGGCGGTGAGGGTCGAGAACTTCATCATCGGAACGGGGCCGACGCAGAAGACCTGGCTCACGGCCTTGTCCTGCAGCAGACGCTCCAGCGGAGCGGTGACAACGCCCTGCTCGCCGTAGGAACCGTCGTCGGTGGTGATGTGGATGTGGTCCTCGTCGAGGAGCTCGCGGAACTGGTCCTCCATGAGCAGGAGGTCCTTGGTGCGGGCGCCCATGATGGCGTGCACCTCGTGGCCGGTCTCGACCAGGTGCTTGGCGACCGGGAAGGCAATTGCCAGGCCGACGCCGCCGCCAATGACGGCGCAGGGGCCCTCGGCCATCTCGGTGGGAACGCCCAGCGGACCCACGACGTCGCGCAGCGACTCGCCGGCCTCGTAGGTTGACAGCATCTCGGTGGTCTTGCCGATCACCATGAAGATGAACTCGACCCAGCCCTCGTCACCGTTCCAGCCGGCCAGGGTAAACGGGACGCGCTCGCCCGTCTCGTTGGCGCGAACCATGAGGAACTGTCCAGCGTGCGCATGTTTGGCGATTGCGGGCGCCTCGATGCGGAACTTGAACACCTTCTCCGAGAACTGCGTCTTCTCCAGGATCTTATACATAGAACCCCTCTCTTGTTAGGGCTGCCGAACCGTGCCTCCACGGAAATGGACGGTAGCCCGAATAAAACCGTACGCGCACAGGCGTTGTGCAGACATACGGTGCAAATTATACCCTCATGGCAATGCCGTTTACGTGTTTCTTCGGCAGGTGGGAAAACGGTTTATCCCGTCTGGCCTACCAAAAGGGGACAGGTTTATTTTGGTCGGTTTTATCAGGCAAAACGGCAAAGGGGCCGGCCTCGCATTGCGGTGAGGCCGGCCCCCCTTTGGGATGCTATGCGTGCATGGCGGCGCGGGGTTTATTGCAATGCGGCCGTTGCGGCGTTTCCGCAGATAAAACCTGCCAAAATAAACCTGTCCCTAAATAGCAGGTTTTAGTGCTTGCCGTTGGCGGAGGCGGCGCCGTTGACGTGATCGCGGGCATAGACCACGCCGTGCACGATCGCCAGGCCGGCGGCATCGGCGGCGCGGGCGCAGGTGTCCTGGAAGTCCTCGGCCTCGCGGGCACGCAGCTGCTTGAGCACGTAGTCGGCAACGGCCATCTTGCCGGGAGGGTTGCCGATGCCGGTGCGGATGCGGCTAAAGTCGCGACTGCCCATCTTGTCGATGATGGAGCGCAGGCCGTTGTGGCCGGCATGGCCGCCGCCCACCTTGACACGCACATCGCCGGCGGGAATATCGAGCTCGTCGTGGATTACGAGCAGCTCTTCGGCCTTGATCTTGTACTCGCGGCAGAGCTTGGAGATGGGGCCGCCCGAGGTGTTCATGTACGACTGCGGCTTGACCAGCACAATCTGGCGCTTGCCGCCTTCTTCTTCGGGGTCGTTGATGTTGATGAGCGCGACCTCGGCACCGGCCTGGTTTTTCCAGTACGTGACGCCGGCCTGACGGGCCAGCTCGTCGATTGCCTTAAAGCCGGCGTTGTGGCGGGTCTCGGCATATTCCTCGCCCGGGTTGCCAAGCCCGGCAACCATTCGAATCTTAAGCGGCTGCGCAGCTGCCATGTTTGTCCTTCCGTTACACATAAAAGTTTAATCAACGACAAAGGCTACCACGCCCGCCGAAGGCGAGACTTCGTTTCAGCGAAATCCCACCAGACAAAAGCGCGGCCGCGGCAGAGCGAGCCGTCGGAACAGAAGAAACCCCCGCGCGACCTTTGCGAAGCAAGGGGGAGCGCAGGGGTTTCTTCTGTTCCGGCGGCGATGCGCCGGGTTGCAAGGACGATGCGACTACAGCGCGAAGTCGCCGCCGACGAGCGTGGAGACGGGCTCCTCGTGGTAAACGGCGGAGATGGCCTGAGCGAACTCCTCGGCGACCGAGATGGTCTTGATCTTGCCGCCGACCTCGACGGGGATGGCGTCGGTGACGACGCACTCGACGATGGGGGCGTCGTTCAGACGCTCGATGGCCGGGCCGGAGAAGATGCCGTGGGTGGCGCACACGTAGATGTCGCCGGCGCCCATGGCCTTGAGCTCCTTGACGTTGGCGCACAGGGTGCCAGCGGTGTCGATCATGTCGTCGTTGATGATGCAGGTCTTGCCCTTGATGTCACCGATGATGCCCATGACCTCGGCGGCGTTGTGGCGCGGACGGCCCTTGTGGGCGATGGCCAGGTCGCAGCCGAGCATGTCGGACAGCTTCTTGGCGGCCTTGGCACGACCCACGTCGGGGGAGACGACAACCAGGTTGTCGGTGTCGAAGTGCATGTCGTTGTAGTACTGGCCAAACAGCGGCAGCGCGGACAGGTGGTTAACCGGGATATCGAAGAAGCCCTGGATCTGACCCTGGTGCAGGTCGAGGGTGATGATGCGGTTGACGCCGGCGCGCTCGAGCAGGTTGGCGACGAGGCGGGCGGTGATGGGCTCGCGCGGGCCGGCCTTGCGGTCCTGGCGGGCATAGCCGTAGTGGGTGATAACGGCGGTGATGGAGCGGGCGGATGCGCGCTTGGCAGCGTCGGTGGCGATGAGCAGCTCCATGAGCATGTCGTTGACGTTGCCGCCGGCCACGGACTGAATCAGGAAGACGTCGGCGCCGCGGACGGTCTCGTCGTAGCGGGCGTAAATCTCACCATTGGCGAACTGCTTTAGCGTAAGGCCCGAAAGCTCGACCCCAAGGTACTCAGCGATCTTCTGAGCGAGGGGACGGTTGGAGGAACCGGAATACACGCGGATGGACTTGCGCATATTCTCCGACTTCTCGGGATCATTAATCGGCATTACCCTTCTCCTTTATATCGAATGCCATATAGATGCCTTGTTGCATTGTAACCGCGCGGCGGGGTTTATCGAGTCTTGATAACGTCTTTACCGTCAACGGACACGAACCGACCACTCATCCGGTTGCGCAGGTCACGATAGAAAAAGGAGCCGCCCCCATGGAGCAGCTCCTTAGATGCTTGGTAAAACGTTATACCTCGTCGTCCTCGTGCAGACGGCGGCGATAATCGGCGGCCCAGCCCTCAATATTTACCTGACGGGCACGACCCAGGCCAAGTGCGTCGGCCGGGACCGGCTCGGTGATGACGGAGCCGGCGGCCACGAGTGCGCCGTCGCCGATCTGGGCGGGTGCGACCATCATGGTGTCGGAGCCAATGAAGGCGTCCTTGCCGATGACGGTCTTGTGCTTGTGGACGCCGTCGTAGTTGCAGGTGATGGAGCCCGCGCCCACGTTGACGCCGGAGCCCATGGTGGTGTCGCCGATGTAGGACAGGTGGGGCACCTTGGAACCCTCGCCGATCGTGGACTTCTTGATCTCCACGTGCGTGCCGGCCTTGGATCCGTCGAGCATGTGGGTGCCCGGGCGCAGGTAGGCGCGCGGGCCGCAGTCGACGCCGTTCTCGATGACGGCCTCGATGGCGATGGTCTCGTCGATGACGCAGCCGCTGCCGACGGTGGTGTCGGTGAGGCGGCTGTTGGGACCGAGCTGGCACTCCTCGCCCACGGTGACGTGGCCGATCAGGTGCGTCTGCGGCCACACGACGGTATCGCGGCCGATGGTGGCATCGGGGCCGATCCAGGCCTGCGTGGGGTCGATGAAGGTAACGCCCTCGGCCATCCAGTGCTCGTTGATGCGGTCGCGCGCGATGGCGGTGAGCTGTGCGAGCTGGATGCGGCTGTTGACGCCCAGGCCGTCGCGGTAGTCGTCGCAGTGGAAGATGGAGACAGCCTGGCCGTGGCCTTTGAGGATCTCGAGCATGTCGGGCAGGTAGTACTCGGATTGCGCGTTGTCGTTGCCGATCTCGTTAATGTGGGCGGCGAGCTGCGCGCCGTCGAAGGCGTAGCAGCCGGCGTTGCACTCCAGCAGCGTGGCGGCCTGCTCGGGCGTGCAGTCCTTCTGCTCGATGATGCGCTCGATCTGACCATCGGCGCCCAGCTTGATGCGGCCGTAGCCGAAAGGATCGGGCGGGGTCATGGTCATGACGGTGCAGGCGAGCTCGCCGGTGGCGACGGTTTGCGCGAACTTGGCGACGGTGTCGGCGGTGATGAGCGGCAGATCGCCGTTGAGCACGACGACCGGACCCTCGGTGATGCCACAGGCCTCGAGCGCGACCTTCACGGCGTGGCCTGTGCCCAGACGCTTGGTCTGCTCGACGCACTCGACCTTGGTGGCGCTGTTGGCGTAGGCGCCGTCGATAAGGGCGCGCATCTCGTCGGCGTGGCTGCCGATGACAACCACGACGCGGCTGCAGCCGGCCTTGATGGTAGCGTCGACGATCCACTGGACCATGGGCTTGCCCAGGATCTTGTGCGAAACCTTGCAGTGGTTCGACTTCATGCGGGTGCCCTCGCCGGCAGCGAGGATAATTGCGGTTGCGTCCATGTGATCTCCTGTTACGTTATAGAGACGTGTGTTTGGAAACGATACACGGCGCAATATGATACCGCAGGCATATGACGAGCGCGTAACGATTGGTTTGCGGCGGTTGAGGCTTGCGTCGCCGGCGTGGCGTTTGCACTGCTTGCGTGCGGCGTTGGCGGTGCTGCGGAGCTGTTGTTTGAGCGAGGGGACGGGGGTACCCGTGGACAACATACGAGAGGGGTTTGGCGGCGAGCCCGTCGCGGCATTCTCGATGTCGCATCCGGCTGTGCCGGCACTCTATATAGTGCTGACGCTGGGGCTCACTATGTTCTCGATGCAGCCGGTGCTGATTGCGCTGTCACTTGCGGGCGGGCTGGCGTATGGATTTGCGACGCGTGGGGCTGCCCGCACGCTGGGCGCGCTCCGCTGGCAGCTGCCGGTGATTTTGATCGTTGCGGTGCTCAATCCGCTGTTTAGCGCCTCGGGCTCGACGGAGCTGTTCCGTATTGGCATGCGCGCGGTGTATCTGGAGAGCATGGTATACGGCCTGTGCATGGGCGGGCTGTTTGTGGCGAGCGTGCTGTGGTTTGAGGCGGCGGCGTCGAT
>JAJWXI010000220.1 GCA_021641225.1 Collinsella aerofaciens
AAGTTCATCTCAACCCACGCAAACACGCCATCGCCGGCGCGGACATCGTAAAACGCGTACCCGGTACCCTCGATGGGGTCCTCGATAAGCGTGGTGAGCGAGCCGTCACCCAGGTTGAGCACGCCGAGCGTGTTGGCGTGCAACGCAGATGCGGGTGCCATCATTGCCGCAGCATAGTCGCCATCGCAGTAGTACAGCAGCGTACCCAGCGGCAGCGTCCACGAGGCCGCAGGCTCAAGGTCGATGTCGACGGCCTCGTACTCATCCGTAATCGAGACGATCTTGGAATCGTCCTTGATAACTTGAGGCTCACCGGCGGTATCATCGCTGGTACCCGTTTTTTTCGAGCATCCAGCCAGCATGGTGGCGGCACCAGCCGCAGCGCCGCCCAGCACAAAACCTCGACGCGTTATTCCATTCTTAAAGCGATCAACGATGCCCATTAGGCGATCTCGGCGCGGGCGGCCTCGATGGCGCGCGTAAGCTGATCGGCGCAGGAAGTCTTCTTCATGCCGCACGTATTGCCGGCGAGAACCTCAATCACGCGATCGGAAGGAGCACCCTCGACCAGTTTGGAGATGGCCTTGAGGTTGCCGTCGCACCCGCCGGTAAACTCGACGCCCAGTACCTTGCTACCGTCGTCAGAGAGATTGAGGTGAATATTGCGAGCGCACACGCCCTGCGGCTTATAGTCAAAACTAATCATTGAGATCCCCTCTCATAAAACAATTTCAGGAGTCTATTATCCCCGCCCGCGCCGATTTATGGTCGCGGGCACCGATTCAACATCCTACGATGCGCGGACGAGCGAGGGCAAGATTAGCAGTCCGTGCCCTGCTCGTGGACCATACGCTTCTCCCGATACATATTGTGGTCGGCAACACGATATACATCGGCCATCGTATTTCCAGCCGTCTCGACGGTCGCCACGCCAATCGACGCACTGACCGTTAGGGCTTCATCGCTCACCGCGTCAAGACCGATACGAAGGTCTTGTTCAAGCCCGAGCGCGGACTCGCCGTCAGTATGGGGGCAAACCAGCAAAAACTCGTCGCCGCCAACGCGCATCGGTAGGCAGTCCGTACCAGCCACCCGCAGCAGCACGGACGCTGTCCGTCGCAGCAGCTCATCTCCCATCTCGTGACCATGGATGTCATTGGTCCGCTTAAGATAATTGCAGTCCAGCATGATCACGCTCACCGGCAAGCCCTCATTCACCAGGCTATCTCCGCGCGATTCAAGATAGTTGCGGTTGCGAAGCCCCGTCAGCTTATCTTGGTATGACAGCTCCTCGGCATGCTTGACCATCGATATGTTGTGCGTCGCCACGACGACCGATTCCAGCCGGCCTTGCTCGTCGCGATACTGGGGGACGACCTGCAGCGAATACCAAGTACCTCGACAATCTCGCACCTCGGCGGCCAAGTATGGCACGCCCTCCATACGATCCCGAAGTGTCTTCATATCCACAAGTCCCACAACCGCTTCACGGCTTTCGGGGCTCACGATATCTCGGCAGACCGTGTCCATAAAGTCATACGCCTCGCTGTGTTCGGCAAATATCTTCGCTATCGCCGGCGACATGTTGATTCCCTCGATCTCGAGCGTATCGAGATGTAAAAGGAAGGTCGAGTCGTAGATGGCACTTATGGCATTGATAATGCCGAGCTGCTTGTCCTTTTCGGCTAAGTTTCGATGGTCAACGATATTTCGCGCTAGCAGCACCACAACCCAAAACGCAAGACAAACCAACACACCGGCGGCGACAAACGAAACTCTGCCTGACATGACCTCCGCTTTGGGATACAACGCAAACAGGCGATAGTCCTTGTATGCCGCACGCACGGCGTACCATTTGCTTCCGCGATACTCGATACGCGTCAGGCCTTCGTCTTTCCACTCGATTCCAGATCCGGCAAGGAGCCGAGCGAGCGACACGTCGACATCGGGATCATTAGAGGAGACGATCTCCGCATCCTCCATAACAAGCACCGTGGGGCCCTGGTGGAAGGTGCTGTTCGCAAGCACGTCGGCTATGGCATATGAATAGTCGTCCGCCGTATCGGGGACGAATGAACGGTATGCCAGGGCAACGCCGTCGCCATACGGGGCAGCACAGACGGCAAAAACGACATCGCGGCGCTCAACGACAGTTGAGTAGGACACTTTGGAACCTTGATGCATCGATGCGACCGACGAGCAAGCCAGTTCTTCTCGCCATAGCATGAGCGGATCGCGGCCATCGATGTCGTAGTGGGCGGTCATATGACCGTCGGAGTCCATGACCATCAGCCCCGAAAGGTTCTCGGCATGGACATATTGCTCGATAAGATCGTCGTTAACCTCAATGCGATCAGGGGGCAGGAACGTCGCAAACGATTCGACCGCAGCATCCAAATCGTGCGTCGCCTCGGTTTTTCTGCCTTGTTCGTATCGGTCGTATTTTTCACAGGCGTTTTCCAAGAACACCACGGTCTCTTGACCGAATCCAAGTGTTTTATCGAGGCAGCGATGCGTGCCGACCATAAACAGCAGATTCAGCAAGACAATGCTGGCAACAA
>JAJWXI010000221.1 GCA_021641225.1 Collinsella aerofaciens
CTGACGGTCGGCGAGGTCGGCTATGTGGTCACGGGCTTGAAGGACCCCGAGGCCGTTCGCGTGGGCGATACCCTTACGTGGGCGTCGAACCCCTGCCCTGAGCCGCTTCCCGGTTATCGCGAGGCCAAGCCCATGGTCTATACGGGCCTGTTCCCGATCGATAATAAGGACTACGAGAACCTGCGTGACGCGCTCGATAAGCTGCACGTCAACGATCCGTCGTTGGTGTGGGAGCCCGAGACCTCGGTGGCGCTCGGCTTTGGCTTCCGCGTGGGCTTCCTGGGCCTGCTGCACATGGAAGTCGTCAAGGAACGCCTGGAGCGCGAGTTCAACCTGGACCTCATTGCCACGAGTCCCTCGGTTGACTATCACGTCTACAAGACCGACGGCGAAATGATCGATGTCCGCAGTCCGCAGGACCTTCCCGAGGCCACGCGCATCGAGCGTATCGAGGAGCCCTACCTCAAGGCCAAGATCATCTGCCCGCCCGAGTACACGGGTGCCGTCATGCAGCTTGCCATCGAGCACCGCGGCATCACGACCGATATGATCCACCTGACGAGCAAGTCGGTCGAGATGCGCTTCGACATGCCGCTCGCCGAGCTCATCTTGGACTTCTTCGATCAGCTCAAGAGCCGCACCAAGGGCTATGCCTCGCTCGACTACGAGTTCAACGAGTATCGCCCCTCCGAGCTCGTCAAGCTCGACATCCTGCTTTCGGGCGACGAGGTGGACGCGCTGTCGTTTATCGTCCATAAGGACAAGGCATATGGCCTAGCCCGTGGCCTGTGCGACAAGCTCAAGGAGATCATCCCGCGTCAGCTGTTCGAGGTGCCCATCCAGGGTGCTATCGGCAACAAGATCATCGCCCGTTCCACCGTCAAGGCGCGTCGCAAGGACGTTCTTGCCAAGTGCTACGGCGGCGATATCTCGCGTAAGCGCAAGCTGCTCGAGAAGCAGAAAGAGGGCAAGAAGCGCATGAAAGCCATCGGATCGGTCGAGGTCCCGCAGGAGGCGTTTATGGCGATCCTTAAGGTGGACGAGTAGGTCCATGGCGCTTTCTGAATACAGCAAGCGGCTGCTGGGTGCCTATGCCGAGCAGCCGTTCCTTATGGCTCCCATGGCGGGCGTGACCGACCCCGCCTATCGCATTATGTGTCGCCGCCGCGGTGCCAACCTTGCCTACAGCGAGATGGTGAGCGTGGCGGGTCTTGCCTATGCCAGCAACAAGACCTGGCGCCTGGTGCTACCGGCCGACGAGGAGCAGCAGATTTGCGTGCAGCTCTTTGGCTCCAAGCCCGAGCAGTTTGCGAGCGCTGTCGCCGCCGTCGAGGAGCGCGTTGGCGATCGCCTGTCGCTCATCGATATCAATATGGCATGCCCCGCCCGCAAGGTCGTTACCAAGGGCGAGGGTTCGGCGCTCATGCGCACGCCCGACCTGGCGGAGAAGATCGTCGAGGCCACGGTGGGCGCGGCGCACGTGCCCGTGACCGTCAAGATCCGCAAGGGCTTTTATGCCGAGGACCGTAATGCCGCGACGTTTGCCCAGATGCTTGAGGGCGCAGGGGCTGCCGCAGTCGCCGTGCATGGTCGTTGCGCCACGCAGCTCTACACGGGCCAGGCTGATTGGTCGGTCGTCGATGAGGTTGCCGATGCTGTCGAGATTCCCGTGATTGGTTCGGGCGATGTGTTCTCGGCCGAGGACGCTGCTGAGCATCTGCACGGCTCGGGTGCCAGCGCGGTGTTTATCGCGCGCGGCATCTACGGCAATCCGTGGGTGTTCGGCGATGCCCGAGCCCTTGCACTCAATGGCACGCCGGTTCCTTCTCGCTCCTCGGTCGAGCGCCTGGAGGCTCTGCGCGAGCACCTGACGTTGACGCACGAGCTTCTGCCGCTCATGTCGCGTGCCCGCACGTACGCAAGTTGGTACTTAAAGGGCATGCCTCATGCCGCCGCCTGGCGCGCTCAGGTGGTGCGTTGCTCTACGTACGAGGAGTTTATGGCGCTGGTCGATGATATCGAGCGCGATGTGGTGGCCTGCGAGGCCGCGCTTGCCGCCGGTGAGTCGGTGCCCGCTCATCCGCTGGAGGCCTAAGGGTGGCCGTTACCGCGCTGTACGTGCACGTGCCGTTTTGCGCCCAAAAGTGCCGGTACTGCGACTTTGACTCGCGCAGTTTTGCTCCGTGCGACCTGAGCGCTGTGCTCGATGCCTATTTTGAGCAGCTGTATGCGCGCCTCGATTCCTTTGGCGACGCCGGGGCGCTTGCGCAGGTCCGGACGGTCTATATTGGCGGCGGCACGCCATCGCTGGCGGGGGAGCGTCTGGTAGAACTTGCCCGCCGTATCTCCATGTGGTGCAAGCCCGTTGAGTTTACTTGCGAAGCCAATCCTGAGTCGTTGACCGCTGAGCTCGCCACCGCGCTTGCCGAGGCGGGCGTCACGCGCATCTCTCTTGGCGTGCAAACCCTCGAAAATACCGAGCTGGCTGCTATTGGCCGCATTCACGATGCTAATCGGGCACTTGCGG
>JAJWXI010000222.1 GCA_021641225.1 Collinsella aerofaciens
ATATACAAGTTTGTAAAGTGCGGTAGAGTAGCGGCAATGCAAGCCGATGAGGGGGAACGAAATGATCAAGGCTGTCATTTTTGATATGGACGGAACGCTCGTGGACACCGAGCGCTTGGGTATTAAGGCGTGGAAAGCGGGTGCCGTTGAGCTGGGACTCGCGATCGATGACGCGCTGATTCATCAGTTCATCGGTCGCACGCTGCCCGATGTCATGGGCATTCTCGAGAAACACTACGGCAGCCACGAAACTGCCGATGCCCTCTATGTTCGTCACAAAGTAATTCGCGACGAGATGGTCAAGACCGAGCTGGAGCTTAAGGCCGGCGCTGCCGAGTGCCTGGACGAGCTGCTGGCGGCGGGCTATCACGTGGGTCTCGCGACGTCGTCGCGCCATGTTACGGCCGAGCGCAATCTTAAGATGGTCGGCCTCTTTGACAAGTTTGAGACCGTGACCTGCGGTGAGGATGTTGTGCACGGCAAGCCCGATCCCGAGATGTATCTGCTCGCCTGCAAGCGCGCGGGTTTTGCTCCCGAGGAGTGCGCCGTGGTCGAGGACTCACGCAACGGCTGTGTTTCGGGCATTACTGCCGGCTGCCATGTCTTTGCCGTGCCCGATATCGTCCCGCTGCCGCAGGACGTTGTGGATGGCTGCGATGCCGTGCTTGACACGCTGTTCGATCTGACGGCGGCGGTCAAGGCCGTGCGCTAGCGCCCCGTGCGCAACCTTTCTTCGTTCTAACGAACGTTGCGAATGCAAAAGAGTAAAGGGCCCGACAAGTACCTGCTTGTCGGGCCCTTTTTGTTTGGTCGAAGGCTTGATAACGTCGCTTTTCACGAAATGGGAAGTTAAATACAGACTGATTTACACGAAATGGGAAGTTATGTACGCGTGGACATGGCTAGAGTACCCCGCTGTGCCAAAAGGCTCGACGAATAAGCGATTACAGGTACGCGCCGAGGTTAATGGCCGTGGCGTCGGTCTGGGTGTCTGACTGGGTGCTGGCGCGCTCCAGCAAGAACGGGCGCACGAGTTCCTGGCGGTTGATGTCCTCGGTGGCCGTGACCGCGGTGACGGTGCGGACGGCGGAACCGATGCGGATGTGTTTGGTCTTTGCCGGGGCCTTGTTCTCGATTTGCTCCATGAGCAGCTGCACGCCCTTGCGGCCGATTTCGTAGCCCGGGGGTGCCACGGTGGTGAGCGGGACCGCTCCGCTCCAGGCGAGCGGGTTGCCGTCGCAGCCGGCTACGCGAACCTGCCCAGGGACGGAAATGCCCTTGTCGACCAGCGCCGAGATGACGCCCGAGGCCAGCACGTCGGTCAGGCCGACGACAAAATCGGGGCGCTCGTCGGCGGGGCGCTCGGCGATTTGGGCGCCGATGCCGTAGCCGTCGGCAGCGGTATTCCATTCACCGGCGTCGATGACTTCGATTTTGATATCGGGACGCATCGCCAGCGCCTTGTGGATACCAAGAACGCGCAGGGTGAGCTGCATAAATGCTGCGCGGCCCACGACGACGATGTGGCGCGCGCCGCGGGCGATGGCGAGCTCGGCGATAATGCGGCCCTGCGCCTCGTTGTCGGCAGCCACGTAGTAGCCGGGCTCGGAGCAGTGGATGTCCAGGTAGACGATGGGCACGGGTATCTTGGCCATGGCCGGGTGCCAGTCGGGGGATGCCATGGGCTGAACCATGACACCCGACATCTGCGTGCCCATAAAGTAACGCAGGTAATGATCCTCGAGAATATCGTCGTTATCGGCGTTGGCGATAAGTAGATCGTAGCCGTGCTTGCGGGCCTCGTTGTGGGCGCCGCTGGCAATCTGGAGCGAGAAGCCGTGATCGAGGCGGGGGAGGACCAGGCCAAAGGACTTGGTGGTGCCGCCGGCCAGCTGGCGCGCGCTTTGGTTGGGCAGGTAACCCAGGCGATTGATGGTCTCGTTGATGAGTTTGAGGGTCTCGGGGCGCAGCTTTTCGGGATGGTTGAGCGCATTGGAAACCGTGCCCAACGAAACCCCGGCCTCGCGCGCGACGTCGCTGATTTTAACCTTTGCCATAGCGGCCCCTTTGATGCGTTTCAAGTACAAGCCTGATTGTAGCATCGCCCGCCCCCGGGGTGTCAAAACCTGCCAATGAGGGACAGGTTTATTTTGGCAGGTTTTATCTGGGGAAACACTGCCGTCCAAACCACCACGAAGGGGACAGGCACCTTTGTGGTGGTTTTGCTGCCTCGGCTTTCAATTGTCTCGATCTGTAACATCTGGACGGTGAAACCGGCTCTACCTGTTACAGATTGAGACAAAACGTCGAGGTCGGACGGAAAATCTCGATTTGTAACAGTAAGCCCGCTTTCGGAGCCCTAGATGTTACAGATTGAGACAAATCGCCGGAACGGGCCGCCGCCCCGGTCAGGACCACCACGAAGGTGCCTGTCCCCTTCGTGGTGGTTTTTGATGATGAGGCATGTGTGCATCGGGTGGTATCTAAGTTGAGATACCACTTCTGGTATATCAGCTTGC
>JAJWXI010000043.1 GCA_021641225.1 Collinsella aerofaciens
TAATGACTTCCTAAAAAGTTGTGTCTTTCGATCCGGTGGCAATTGTAGGCGAACTCGGTTGCTGTCGGATGATGATTCTGCCGTGTCGCTACATGCGGCTCGGAGACCTTGTCAGGATGAGAAGCGTATGGTGCTCAAAATCGTTAGAACCGTCTGGCCGGTGATGCTTACCTATGTTGCGATAGGCGCGCCGTGCGGAATGATCATGGGGCAGACGGGAATGGAGCCCTGGATGGTCTTTGCTCTGAGCAGCACGTTTGTGACGGGCAGCGGCCAGTTTATGATCTGCAATCTTTGGCTGGCGGGCGTACCGGCACCTTCGATTATCGCGAGCGTCGCCGCCATCTCCTCGCGCTTTGCACTTTATTCGGCATCGATCGCACCCCATCTGGCGGGCGCCTCGAAGCGTCAGACGCTGGCTGTTGCCGCGACGCTCACCGAGGAGGCATACGGCATCTCGCTTGCCAAGCTGGTTGAGGGGGAGGATTGGGGCCCGCGCGAATCCTTCGTGCTCAACGTGATCCTCATCGTGACATGGGGCGCTTCGTGCACGATGGGTGCCATCGTCGGTGCCGTTGTCGATGTTCCCACCGCCATTGCGAGTTTCGTCTGCACGTCGCTCTTTATCTGTCTACTCTTTTCGCAGCGGCTGTCGCGCGGCAACGTTGTCGCGGCGGTTTCGGGCGCGGTGTCCGTCGCCGTATGCAAGTTCTTGGGCCTCACGAATATTGCCGTGCCGGCAAGCGTCGTGGTCGGCATTGCCATTGCGCTGGCGTGCGATGCTGTATTTGACGGAAGAGGTGCCCGCGATGCCCGTTAACGAGTTCTTGGTTCTGTGGCTGTCGTCGTGGGCTGCTATCGCGTTCTTTCGCATCGCGCCGGCGTTCGCCTTGCGCGGGCGGACCCTGTCGCCCCGCATTACCGAGGCCCTGGGCTATATCCCGCCCGCTGCCTTTGCCGCGCTGGTCGCCAACGACTTGGTGAGTCCCGGCGCGTTCGACGCGGGGCTCTGGCCTGCCTTGGTTCCCTGGATTGCGGCTGCCGGCGTCGTGGTCGTGGCGGTCAAGACAAAATCGATGCTGTGGTGCTGCGTCTCGGGCATCGTACTCTATATCGTCTTGAGCCTTATATAGGGGTGGCGTCGCGGGCGCCGAATCTCGTTCCATCCCAACTTGTCGAATTTTTCACCGAGCTGGTCTATTTCTTCTGGTAGCATGGTCAAACTTTACTGTAGCAAAGCGTGACGTGGGCTTTTGTACCCCGTCAGCGGAAATGGGGGTTTCATGGCACAGGAAGCGACCGCCAACGAGCAAAAGAAATTCAAGGTCCCGCGCATCCCGGGCGACATCATGATCTATCCGATGATCGTCGGTCTTTTGCTCAACACCTTCTGCCCGCAGGTTTTTGAGATCGGCGGATTCTTTACGGCTGCCTGCCGCGGTGGCTCCAATACCATCGTCGCCGCGATCCTGCTGTTTGTGGGCGCCGGCATCAGCTTTAAGTCCACGCCGGGCGCCATCAAGACCGGTATCGTCGTGCTGATCCCCAAGCTGGTCGTCGCAGCGGCTCTCGGCCTGGGCGTGGCATATTTCTTTAACGACAACTTCCTGGGTCTGAGCTCCGTGTCTATCATCGGCGGCATCACGTTTTGCAACATGGCGCTCTATACGGGCATCATGGGCGAGTTCGGCGATGAGTCCGAGCAGGGCGCCGTCGGTATCCTGTTCTTTACGGCCGGCCCCGCCGTCACGATGATCATCCTTGGTGTTTCGGGTCTTGCCAACATTCCTGTCGGTACTATCATCGGCTCCATTTTGCCGCTCGTTATCGGCATGGTTCTGGGCAACCTGTTCCCGTTTATTAAGAACCTGCTAGTTCCCGGTGCCAACCCTGCGATTGCCGTCATCGGATTTCAGCTTGGCGCGTCCATGAGCCTGTCGAGCTTTATCACCGGCGGTATTTCCGGCATCCTGCTGGGCCTCATCACGCTCTTTATCGTCGGTCCCATTACCTTTGCCTTCGAGCGCCTGTGTGGCGGCAACGGCAAGGCGGCCGTTGCCTGCTCCACCATTGCCGGCACGGCCATGACCACGCCGGTCGCCCTCGCCGAGGTCGCTCCGCGCTATGCCGAGCTTGCGCCCACCGCGTATGCGCAGATCGCCACCGCCGTCATCATCACGGCAATCATGGCCCCGATTCTGACTGGCTGGGTCGATAAGAAGTTCTGCCACGGCAAAGAGGATCTGTCGGTCGAAGGCGTCGAGGCTATTGAGGAGGCCGTCGCGACCGACATCGACGGCGAGTAATCGTCGACGCGAGTCAATCAAGCCGACGTGTGCAATTCGCGCCGTATGAGCGCCCGAACGGTGACTGTTCTGCAGTGATGTTCGGGCGCTCTGCTATTATCCCCTTTACCCCTGCGGAGTAAGGGGCGTTTATTGCCTAGACACGAATCGGGCGATTCTGACCACTTGGATATTGAAGGGAGGGCGTCTAGTGGTTAAGGCACTCAAGATCGAGATATTCCTGCTGTGCATGATTATTCTTATCGGGCTTGCCGTACGAAGCCGTCGCTCCCTGTTCTCGAGCACCCAGCAGCTTTTGTTTAGCATGCTGGGCTACACGTCTGCTGCTTACATTTTCTTCGATATGATCTGGACGCTCTCGGACGGCGTAAGCACTCCTGTAGGCATCACGGCCAACTGGATTTCCAACGCGGTCTCGTTTTC
Organism: Collinsella aerofaciens; assembly: GCA_021641225.1. Classification (GTDB taxonomy): domain Bacteria; phylum Actinomycetota; class Coriobacteriia; order Coriobacteriales; family Coriobacteriaceae; genus Collinsella; species Collinsella aerofaciens_AJ. Next base: position 2,730 of record JAJWXI010000043.1, read on the forward strand.
GCTGTTCGCCATCGCGTGCCTCATTTGGTTTTTCTATTCCGAGACGATGCAGGGCTCACGGCTCCTGACCACGCCCTACAGGGTGGTACTTTTAACGTTGCCAACAGCATTGGTGGTCGTGCTGGCATTTACCAGCTACTGGACGCACGCTATGTTCTATATCGATGCACAGGGCGTATATCGTCGCGGAGCGCTTTATATGATTCAGCCTATCGTTAGCTACTGCTACGTCATATATACGTCCTTGCATGCCTTTATTCAGGCTCAAAAAGTCGAAAGCCTGCAAAAGAAGGCCATTTATCGCACCCTCGCCTTTTTTGCGGTTCCCGCTCTGGTGGGCGGTACCTTCCAGGTTTTGTTTTCGGTACCGGGCCTTTGCGTCGGTATAACGCTGAGCATCCTGCTGCTCTATATCGTCTATCAGGAGCAACTGATCTCTACTGACCCGTTGACTGGCCTCAACAATCGCAACCGTTTTGAGACCTATATGCTGTCGCTCTTTTCAAATGTGGATCAGGCCGAAGATGTATATCTGCTTATGATGGACGCTGATGGCTTTAAGCAGATTAACGATCGCTATGGACATGTGGAGGGCGACCATGCTCTTCAGGTCATATCCGCTGCGCTCAAAGAAGTCTGCTCGGCGTCTGGTGGCTTTATCGCACGCTACGGTGGCGATGAGTTCGTGGTGCTCCAAAAGGCAGTGGCGGTACAGGACATCATAGACCTGTGTTCGGCGATTGACGACGAGCTCGCTCGTGCCGAGGTGCCGTATGCATTGCGGATGTCTATCGGTTACGCGCGGGTCGGCGATAGTGTCGATACTTGGCAAGACTTACTTCGCGCTGCCGATGCGGAGCTCTACCGCGTCAAGGCCGAGAAAAAGAAAGCCGGCGTTCAGATACGCTAGAAAAAAGGGGCGCACGTTTGCGTGCGTGGCGGCCCTCAGTTTACCGATGTACTCCATTAAACTAAAGTATGTGAATCCCCTCTGCTAAATAAGGGCAGTTCACTATGCTTTTTTGGGTTTGTTGACGATGATGATGCCGCCGCAGACCAACAGCAGGGCAACGATGACGGTAGCGGGGCTCGTGCCCGCGCCTTCGCCGAGCAGCAGCGCGCTCAGCAGCACACCAAAGACGGGGTTCATAAACCCAAAGACCGAGACGCGGCTGACGGGGTTGACAGCAAGCAGGCGCGACCACAGCGAGTAGGCGACCGCGGAGATAAGCGCCATGTAGATGATGAGCGCGATGGCGGGGGCAATCGCCGTGGGGGAGAGCGCGCCACCTATCAAAAAGCCGATGGCGGTGAGGACCAGGCCGCCGACCAAGAACTGCCACCCGGCAAGCAAGACGCCGTCGTGCTCGCGCGAGAAGATGCCGATCAGACAGGTCGAAAGGGCACCCGCGACGGTGGAGGCCAGGATAAAGCCCTCGCCGTCGAGCGTAAAGCCAAAGGTGCCGTCCGCGCCCGAAAGGTTGACGAGCGCGACACCGGCAAAGCCCAGTACGCAGCCGAGCACCTTGGCCGCATCGAGCTTTTCGGTGCGAAACGCCAGGGCGGCAAAGAGGATGGCTAGGAAGTTGGCGCTGGCCTCGATGATGGAGCTCGACATGGCGCTGGCGCGCGAGAGGCCCAGATAGAAAAAGAAGTACTGACCGATGGTCTGAAAGAGCGACAAGATAAAGATGGGCTTGATATCGCGTACCTGTGGGACGAGCGGGCGGCGCTGGGCCGCACTCATACCGGCGATAACCAGGATACCGGCAAGCGTGAAGCGCAAACCTGCAAAGAGCAGTTGCGAGGCGCTATCGTGCGCCGGGATACCAAAGAGTGCGTAGCCGATCTTGATGCAGGGAAAGGCCGATCCCCAGAGTGCACAGCAAACAAGACAGCCCAGGATAAGTCCGGGCAGGGTGGCGAGATACGGCTTGCGGCTTTCCATGATGTCCTTTCCATATGTGCGAAGCAAAAAAGAACCCGCCACCGGGTGTGCCGGTGGCGGGTGTTGTTACCCGAGGGGATTGTACCCGATGGGAAAGCTTTAAGCGAAGTAGGCTACGCCGCTCTCAAAGATCGGCATGAACTTATCGCCGGGGACATGCTCGGGCACGTTGCGGTACAGATTGTCGCCGCGACGCTCGGCATGGCCCATCTTGCCCAGGACACGGCCGTCGGGGCTCGTGATGCCCTCGATGGCGAGTGCGGAGCCGTTGGGGTTGACGGAAAGATCCATGCTGGGCTTGCCGTCTTCGCCCACGTACTGCGTGGCGACCTGGCCGTTGGCGATCAGCTGGGCGAGCACTTCGTCGTTGGCGACAAAGCGGCCCTCGCCGTGGCTGATGGCGACGGTGTAGGGGTCGTCCAGGCTGCACTGCGACAGCCACGGGGACAAGTTGGACGAGATGCGGGTGCGCACCAGACGGCTCTGGTGGCGACCGATGGTGTTGAACGTCAACGTGGGCGCATCGGGCGTGGCGTCGACGATGTCGCCGTAGGGCACCAGGCCGAGCTTGATCAGGGCCTGGAAGCCGTTGCAGATGCCCAGCATCAGGCCATCGCGGGCCTTGAGCAGGTCGCGGACTGCCTCGGTGACCTCGGGAGCGCGGAAGAACGCCGTGATGAACTTGGCGGAGCCGTCGGGCTCGTCGCCGCCCGAGAAGCCGCCGGGGATCATGACGATCTGGCTTGCGCGGATGCGGCGGGCAAGCTCGTGGGTGCTTTCGGCGACGGCCTCGGGCGTGAGGTTGTTGATCACGAAGGTGTCGGCCTCGGCGCCGGCGGCGCGGAAGGCGCGGGCGCTGTCGTACTCGCAGTTGTTGCCGGGGAACACGGGGATGATCACGCGCGGGCGGGCGATCTTGGCGCCGCCGTACACGTGGATGTCCTTGGCGCGGAAGTCGATGGTCTCGACCTCGGGGGTCTCGCCGGCGCTGCGGTAGGCGAAGACGCCCTCGATGCCGCTCTCCCAGGCCTCCTGGAGCTCGGAGAGCTCGATGACTTCGGAGCCGGTGTCGATGACATAGCCCTCGACGGTGGTGCCCAGGGGCTCGACGACAACGCCGTTGGCGACCTCGGGCAGCTCGGCGTCCTCGGCGAGCTCGACGATAAAGCTGCCGTAGAGCGGGGTGAAGAGGCTCTCCGCGTCTACATCCTCGGCAAGCTCGATACCGATCTGGTTACCGACGCACATCTTAAAGAGGCTCTCGGCGCCGCAGCCGTAGCCGGGCGTGGAGACGGCCAGGGCGTTGCCGTTGGCGGTGAGCGCCTCGACGGCGTCAAACGCGGCGAGCAGCTGCTGGGCGTCGGGACGGTAGTCCTCGCCATAGGTGGCGGGGGCGATGCGGACGACGCGGTGCGTGAGGCCCTTGAACTCGGGCGAGACGGCGCGGGCGGCCTTGCCCACGGCGACGGCGAAGCTGATCAGGGTCGGCGGAACGTTGAGCTCGCCGGCCTCGTCCTCAAACGAGCCGCTCATGGAGTCCTTGCCGCCGATGGCGCCGGCACCCAGGTCGACCTGGGCCATGAGGGCACCCAGGACGGCAGCCATGGGCTTGCCCCAGCGCTCTGCCTCGGTGCGCAGGCGCTCGAAGTACTCCTGGAAGGAGAGGTAGGCGCGCTTGTGCTCAAAGCCGGCGGCAACGAGCTTGGCGATGGACTCGACCACGGACAGGTAGGCGCCCGCAAACTGGTCAGCTTCCATCAGGTAGGGGTTGAAGCCCCATGCCATAGCACTCGCCGTGGTGGTCTCGCCGTCCACGGGGAACTTGGCGACCATGGCCGAGCTTGGGGTGAGCTGCGTCTTGCCGCCAAAGGGCATGAGCACGGTCGCGGCGCCGATGGTGGAGTCGAAGCGCTCGGAAAGGCCCTTGTTAGAAGCGACGTTGAGGTCGGTGACGAGCGAGGTCATGCGCTCGGCGAGCGTGGTGCCGGCCCAGCTGGGCTGCCACACGCTACGGGCGCACACGTGGGCGACCTGGTGCTTGGGTGCGCCGTTGGAGTTGAGGAACTCGCGAGACAGGTCGACGATGGCGACGCCGTTCCAGGCCATGCGCATGCGCGGCTCGGCGGTAACCTCGGCGATAACGGTCGCCTCGAGGTTCTCCTCGGCGGCGTAGCCCATGAACTCCTCGACGTCACCGTCGGCGACGGCGCAGGCCATACGCTCCTGGGACTCGGAGATAGCGAGCTCGGTGCCGTCCAGGCCGTCGTACTTCTTGGTTACGGTATCAAGGTCGACATACAGGCCGTCGGCAAGCTCGCCCACGGCGACCGAGACGCCGCCGGCGCCAAAGTCGTTGCAGCGCTTGATCAGACGGCAGGCATCGCCACGGCGGAACAGACGCTGCAGCTTGCGCTCGACCGGGGCGTTGCCCTTCTGGACCTCGGCACCCGAGGTCTCGATGGACTCGGTGTTCTGGGTCTTGGAGGAGCCGGTGGCGCCACCGATGCCATCACGGCCAGTGCGGCCGCCCAGCAGGATGATCTTGTCGGTGGGGGCGGGGCACTCGCGACGAACGTGGTTTGCCGGGGTAGCGCCCACGACGGCGCCAACCTCCATGCGCTTGGCCACGTAACCGGGGTGATAGAGTTCGTTGACCTGACCGGTGGCAAGGCCGATCTGGTTGCCGTAGCTGGAGTAGCCGGCGGCGGCAGTGGTCACGAGCTTGCGCTGCGGCAGCTTGCCCTCGAGCGTCTCGGAAACCGGGACGGTGGGGTCGCCGGCGCCGGTGACGCGCATGGCCTGATACACATAGCTGCGGCCCGAGAGCGGGTCGCGGATGGCGCCGCCCACGCAGGTGGCGGCACCGCCGAAGGGCTCGATCTCGGTCGGGTGGTTATGGGTCTCGTTCTTAAAGAGGAACAGCCAGTCCTGGTCCTCGCCATCGACATCGACCTTCACCTTGACGGTGCAGGCGTTGATCTCCTCGGACTCGTCGACATCGGTCATGACGCCGGTCTTCTTAAGGTACTTAGCGCCGATGGTGCCCATGTCCATGAGGCAGACGGGCTTGGCGTCGCGGCCGAGTTCGTGGCGCATCTCCATGTAGCGGTCGAAGGCCTGCTGCACCACGGCGTCGTCGATCGTCACGTCATCCAGGACGGTGCCGAAGGTGGTGTGGCGGCAGTGGTCGGACCAATAGGTGTCGATCACGCGGATCTCGGTGATGGTGGGGTCGCGGTCCTCATCGCGGAAGTACTGCTGGCAGAAGGCGATGTCTGCTTCGTCCATGGCAAGGCCGCGATCGGCGATAAAGGCGGCAAGGCCGGCCTCGTCGAGCTCGCGGAAGCCGTCGAGCACCTCGACGGGCTGGGGCTCGGGGGTCTCCATGTACAGCGTGTCGGGCAGGTCGAGCGAGGCGATGCGGGCCTCGACAGGGTTCACCACGTAGTGCTTGATGGCCTCGATGGCGGCCTCGTCCAAGTTGCCCGAGATCATATAGACCTTGGCGGAGCGCACGGCGGGGCGCTCGCCCTGGCTGATGAGCTGCACGCACTCGCTGGCGGAGTCGGCGCGCTGGTCAAACTGGCCAGGCAGGAATTCGACGGCAAAGACGGCGCCGTCGCTTGCGGGGAGCTCGTCATAGGTCACATCGACCTGGGGCTCGCTAAAGACGGTCGGCACGCAGGAGCGGAAAAGCTCCTCGTCGATGCCCTCGACGTCGTAGCGGTTGATGATCCTCAGGGCCTCGATGCCCTTGATGCCGAGAATCTCGGTCAGCTCGCCCTTGAGCTGCTGAGCCTCGACGTCGAACCCGGGTTTCTTCTCCACGTAGATACGAGAGACCATTGGTTCCTGCCTTCCTGATCGGTTGGGCGTACGGTACGGTATGCGGCAGCGGTCGGTTTGCGGGGTCTGCCCTGCGGTCGCCTTGAGCCACATGTTTGTAAACCTCACTATGATACGACAGCTCGCGGCGCGTTGAGGACGGCGAGGGTGCTACAGTGAAGCGCAAACAAGAGAAAGGCATCACATGGCATTCGTTTCACTCGCCGTCATTGCACTCGTGGCCTTTGCGAGTCCTTTTATCGCCTCCGCGATTCCCGGAAAACCCGTTCCCGAGACGGTCTTTTTGCTCGTGCTCGGCGCGGTGCTGGGACCCCATATGCTCGGTGTCATCCATGTAGATGCTGAGGTCTCGCTTGTGTCCGAGCTGGGCTTGGCCTTTTTGTTCTTGCTTGCCGGCTTTGAGATCGATCCCAAGAGCATCACGGGCGTCGAGGGGCGCTACGGCTTGGCGACGTGGGTCGTCACGTTTGGTATCGCCTGGCTTGCCGTGCGCTTTACCCCGTGGTTCTCGGTCAGTCATTTCGACGGTATCGCCGTGACGCTTGCCCTTACTTCGACGGCGCTCGGCACACTCGTGCCCATCATGCGTGAGCGCTCGCTCACTGGCACGCGTGTGGGCGACTCGATTCTCGCGTATGGCACCTGGGGCGAACTTGGACCCGTGCTTGCTATGTCGGTGTTGCTGTCTGCCCGCACTGGCATCCAAACGCTCGTAATCCTTGGCTTGTTTGCGGTGGTTTGCGTGTTGCTGGCCGTGGTTCCAAGCCGCTCCAAGCGCGTCGGCAGCCGCTTCTTTGCGTTTGTCGAGGAACGTGCCGATACCACGTCGCAGACCTTCGTGCGCCTGACGGTGCTCATCCTGGTCACGCTCGTGGCGTTCTCGGCCGTCTTTGATCTCGACATCGTGTTGGGTTCTTTTGCCGCCGGCTTTGTCCTGCGCTATATCATCCCCGAGGGCAACCATACGCTCGAGACCAAGCTCGACGGCCTGGCCTACGGCTTTTTGATTCCGGTGTTCTTTACCGTATCGGGCGCAAAGATCGACCTGACGGCCGTGGCGTCGCGCCCGGGCTTGCTCGCGGGCTTTATCGTGGCGTTGTTGATTATTCGTGCCGTGCCCATTCTTATCTCTATGAGCATTTGTCCTGCGACGCGCGATGTCTCGGCGTATGGCCGCATCACCGTGGCGCTCTACTGCACCACGGCGCTGCCGATCATCGTTGCCGTGACGAGCGTTGCCGTCAACGCGGGTGCGCTGTCGCAAGACATCGCGTCGGTTATGGTTGCCGCCGGCGCCATCACGGTGTTCTTGATGCCATTGCTCGCGCAGCTCTTCTACCGCGTGGTCGACGCCGCACCGGTCGCCGCCGTGGCAGAGGTTGCCGAGCATCCATCCGATGCGCTCGACATCCTGCGCGCTCACCACGATTTAGCGAGCCTGCTCGCACGCGAGCACGAGCTGCTGACTTCGCATGGCCATGGTCGCGTATTCGAGGGCCTGCCTACGCTCGATACGATTGCCGAGCGTCTTTCTGCCGAGGCGGCGAGCGGCCACATCGATGCCCGCATCGTGGACGCGGCGCACCTGCTTGCCGATAAGACCTATGGAGACGAGGTCGACCCGTCCGAGCTGACCCAGCGCGAGCGTCGCCGCCTGGAGCGCGCCAAGCTCGCCGTACGCGAATACCGCCGCCGCATGCTGGAGCTCTATGCAAGAGAAGAAGCCGAGGACGACGACGGTAAGTAGTCGATACTCTCTCGGGGAAGCCGCGTCCCGCTTTGAAGGCTCGGAACGGGATGTGGTTTCCGAAACGGGGACCGTTGGGAAACTGTGTCCCGGAATGGGCGCTCAGAGTGGGATGCAGTTTCCGCGAGAGGCTCGTTAGGGAAAGCGCATCCCATTCTGAGCCGGAATTATGGGACGCAGTTTCCTTTTCGAATAGAAGAAGGCGCGCTGCCTGCGGTTGATGCAGACAGCGCGCCTTTTGCGTTGAGCTCTGTTGAGGTTCGAAGCCGAAACTTTCGACCTTTAGGAGCGGGCTGCTCCGTCGACGGGGAGGATGGCGCCCGTGACATAGGAGGACATGTCGCTCGCCAGGAAAACGAAGGCGTTGGCAACGTCCTCGGGCTCGCCCATGCGACCGAGCGGAATAGTGGCGATGATGGGCTTGATGACCTCTTCGGGCAGGTTGGCGACCATATCGGTCTTGGTTACGCCTGGGGCAACGGCGTTGACGCGGATGCCCATGGGGGCGAGCTCGCGCGAGAGCGACTGGACCATGCCGTTGACGGCAAACTTGGACGTGGGGTAACCGACGCCGGAGGGCTGGCCGTACTTGGCGACCATCGAGCTTGTGGTAGTGATGGTGCCGCCGTGGCCGGCCTCGGTCATGATCTTGGCGGCAGCTTGGTGACCGTTAAAGACGGCGACGACGTTGAGGTCCATGACCTTTGCGAACTCCTCGGCCGTATAGTTAAGGAGCGGCGAGCGCTGGGAGATGCCGGCATTGTTGACGACCGTGTCCAAGCCGCCCATGTCGGCGGCAGCCTGGGTAAAGGCCTCGGTCACGGCTTCGAGCGAGGTGATGTCGCAGGAGCGGCCCCAGACCTTGGCGTCGGGATAGGCGGCTGCCAGCTTCTCAACGGCCGCGTCGGCAGTCTCCTGGCACGAGCCAAAGACAGTGACGGCAGCGCCTTCCTCGATAAAACGGCAGGCGATGGCATAGCCGATACCGCGCGTGCCTCCGGTGATGATTGCTTTCTTGCCCTCGAGCAACATGGTGCTTCCTCTCATCGCGGGCGGACATTCGCAGCACAGCGTAGCGGTAGCCGGAATCGGTCGCGTTTGCATATCGGTGAACGGTAGCCCGCGTTACCGATGAGCGGCTCGCGCAAATATGCTCTGCCGGTGTGCTTAGGGCGGGTGACAAAAGGGCTCCCGTCCCACGTCGGACGGGAGCCCTCAAGGCGCGTATTGCTAGGTGAGCGTTGGGTTAGTTGGCCATGACGCCTTCGGTCCAGGCCTCGACGTTCTCGATGCGCAGGACGTTGGCGACCTCGGCCACGCAGTCGACGCTGGCAAGCTCGGCGGCGGCAGCCTGGACGTCCTTCTCGAGCGCACGGTGCGTCAGGAAGATGACCGAGCAGGCATCGCTGACGCCCGACTTGCCGTCCTCGACCTGGTTGATGAGCGAGATCGAGATGTTGTGCTTGGCAAAGATGTCGACCGTCTCGGACAGGGCGCCCACGCGGTCGGCGACCTTCAGGCGCACGTAGTACTTGGTCTGGAGCTCGTCCATGGGCTTAAAGGCGAGGTTGTGGCCATAGGGCTCAATCTCGGGCAGCGGAGCCACGCCGCGGCTGATTTGCTCGGAGAGCGACAGGATATCGCCCACGACGGCGCTCGCGGTGGGGAAGGAGCCTGCGCCCGCGCCGTAGAACATGGTTTCGCCCACGGCGTCGCCCACCACGTAGACGGCGTTCATGGCGCCGTTGACCTTGGCGAGCATATGGTCTGCCGGGATGAGCGTGGGATGCACGCGGACGTCGACGCCGGCGTCGGTGTTGCGGGCGATGCCGAGCAGTTTAATGGTGTAGCCGAGCTCGCGGGCCTGGGCGATGTCCTCGGCGCCGATGGTAC